>NZ_JBFAIC010000016.1:0-161900 GCF_040654515.1 Dactylosporangium sp. NPDC050688 | reverse complement strand
CACCGCGCAACCCGGCAGCGAGAGCCACGAGAAACTGGAGCTCCTGAAAGTGATCGGCAGCCAGCACCTCAACGAGACACCGGCCGCCGATCTCGGCGACTAGCGGGTCAGCCAGTCGCGGTAGGTGGTCTCCGCGAGGACTGCGCCCTCCGGGGCGATCAGGACATCGCCGGGCACCGCGCCGAACATGCCGGCGGCCGGGTCGACGACGACCGGGCGCTTGTCGCCCTTGGCGGCCAGCGCGGCGCGGCCCCACTCGTCGAGCGTGAAGACCTCGGGGCCGGCCACGTTCCGGGTGCCCTGAAGCGGCGCGCCCACGGCGACGTCGGCCACCGCCTTCGCGACGTCGGCCGACGCCATCGGCTGCACCGGCGTGCTGGGCAGCCGCACCGTGTCGCCGTCGGTGGTCCAGGAGAGGATCGCGTCGACGAACTCGAAGAATTGGGTGGCGCGGACGATCGAGTACGGCACCGGGCCGGCCTTCAGGATCTCCTCCTGCAGCACCTTGGCGCGGTAGTAGGCGAGATCCGGCACCTGGTCGACGCCGACGATCGACAGGATCACGGCGTGGCCGACGTCCGCACGCTGCGCGGCTGTCAGCAGGTTGGCCATCGTCGTCCGGAAGAAGTCGGTCGATGCCTCGTCGAAGGTCGGCGAGTTCGTCAGATTCAGCACGACGTCGGTGCCTTTGAGCCCGGTGTCGAGGCCCTCGCCTGTGAGCAGGTCCGCCCCGTTCGACGGGGACAGCGGCACCGCCTCGTGCCCCTCCGCCTGAAGGATCTTGACAACCTGCGACCCGATGAGCCCGGTACCACCTAGCACAGCGATCTTCATGTCTCTCACACCTCTGTCTCGGTCGCGAGGCCGGGCGTTCACCCGGCTACGCCAGCTATGACCGGACAGCACCGCCAGCTGTGACTCGCGCGCATGTCATACACAGAGCGCATGCCGCTGAAGGGTGAGCAGGTCGGTCAGGCCGAAGCGCGCTCCGGCGGCGGGCAGGATCGGCTCCCAGTCCGGTTCCAGGCTCAGGTAACTCGCCGGGTCGGCGCGGAGCAGTCCGATCAGGACCTCCGCCACGATCCGGCCGCAGACCGGGCCCAGCCGGTCGCCGCCGCCGCGGTGCTCGGCCTCCTTGAGGATGTAGAACCACAGCGGGGTGCCGTGCGGCCAGGCCTGCTCCAGTTCGTCGGAGGTCAGCGGCGCCGCGCCGACGAACTGGGCGACCGCCTCGCCGCTGGGCAGCCCGGTGGTTCCGCCGCGCAGCAGGTCGCGTACGGCCAGCGAGCGGTGGGCGGCGGTGTCGACCGCGCCGGTGACCGCTCGGGCAGCCCGATGAGGCTGGCGGCGAGCCGGCCGTCGAGGCGTTTGGCCCGCCTCCTCGCGCTGGGCATCCGCCGGATCGAAGATCCACTCGTCGATCGGTGCGAGGGCGTCCTCGGTCCGGCTGGTCTCGACCTCCGTCAACTCTGCCCTGACGTTGCGCTCGAGCTTGTACAGGAAGGCGTCATCGCTGGTCGGGAAGCTCATCTTCTCCTCCATATGGTACGCGGGTGAACACCAGCCAAGACAGGGCAGCCCGGCGACCTGTGACACGCTGGGCGAGGTGTCACAGGACACGTACGGGAGATGTCGCAACCCACCGGCTGTCCGGCCTCACGGGTTGAGCGGACTCCCCCGCGCTCGGCGCCCACGTACGGGTCGGGGCTCGTGTCGACGGGTTCGGGCAGTCACGGCCCGATGTCGGTCTGGCACCGCTGCCGCACGCCTGTCACAGATTCCACGGCTACCCGGTCTTGGCCGGTGACGACACAGAACGGCAACCACGGTCCTCGGCCGGCCACCAGCTACCAGCTACCAGCAATAAGGACAGGACATGACAGCGTCGAACAAAGGGATCACCAGAAGACAAAGGCGGTAGGCCGGTGAGAACCAGTCGCCTCGAGGCGTTCAGTGATGGGGTGCTCGCCATCATCATCACGATCATGGTGCTGGAGCTGAAGGTGCCGGAGGATCACGACCTCGCCGGCCTTCTCCACACGACCGGTGTCGGGCTGCTGACCTATCTCCTCAGCTTTGTCTATGTGGGCATCTACTGGAACAACCACCATCACATGTTCCATCTGGTACGGCAGGTCAGCGGCGGGGTGCTGTGGGCGAACCTGGCGCTGCTGTTCTGCCTGTCGCTGTTCCCGTTCACGACGGCCTGGATGGACGAGTCGAGGTTCGAGCCGACCCCGGTCGTCATGTACGGCCTGAACCTCCTTGCCGCGGCCATCACATACTTCGGGCTCCAGACGGTAATCATCCGGCAGCAGGGACCGGAATCGCCGTTGCGGCAGGCCGTCGGCAGTGACCTCAAGGGCAAAATCTCCCCCGCGTTCTACCTCGCCGGGATCCTCAGCGCCCTGGCGATCGACCGGAGCGGCCGCATCGGCGTCTGGATTGCCCTCGCGTGCTTCGTCGGCACGGCAATCATGTGGATCATCCCCGACCGCCGCATCGACCGGGTGGTCCGCCAGCACGGGACCGCTGACTGAGACGAGAAATCGACCTCACCGCACGTGACCAGGACCGGCGTCTTCCAATGCCAGAATGGAGCAATCTCATGACAGAACCTGCGCCCGACTTCGCCAACCTCCCCACGCCCGCCGAGGGCATTCTGGAGACGCTGTTCATCACCGTGCGCAAGGTGGCGCGGTCCCGCGACTTCTACTCACGCATTCTGGGCGGCACCGTCGTGCTGGATGAGAACCCGTGCATCGTCAGGCTGTCCAATTCGTGGATTATCATGAACCCCGGTGGCCCGCCCACCCCCGACAAGCCAGGCATTTCAGTGGTCGATTACCAGCCTGGCGACACCACATCGACCTTCCTGAATCTGCGAGTCGCCGACATCCATGCCTCCTACGAGGAGTGGAAGGCGAAGGGCGCGGAGTTCCTGACACCGCCGATCGACCGCCAGGCTGAGATCCGCTGCTACATGCGGGACCCGGACGGATACCTCATCGAGGTCGGCCAGTCCACCGGACTGCTGCAGGGCAAGCTTGCCGCAAAGCGTCCAGAGGACCTCCCCGGCTGACTCGGCCGTGGGTGTCAGCGGCCACGGCGGCGCGGTCGGCGAGTGGAGCGGATGCTTCAGCCATGATCACGTGCGCGCACATCGGCAGGACAGCTCGCCTTGATCTCTCTGAGAGGGTCACCCTCTGTGGCGGGCACCGGCTGGACGCCACGCACCAACGGGCGGCAGATGCGGAAGCTGGGTGACGTGGAGGATGTGACCCCGAATCGACCACGTCGGCTGGTTGCAGCGACACGCTTCCGGCCGGCCTTGACGTTCTGCAGTACAGCGTCGCCGACGGGATCGTTGGACCATAACGCCTCGTGCAGGTTGGACAGCGCCATCAGGTCGGTGACGCAGCCGACGAGTGCGTCGAGGTCCGTGACTGACAACCACCAGTCGTACTGCCGCGACCCGCAGATCTCACCGAGAAGCTCCTTGACCTCGTCCAGGTGGGCGCAGTCGATCGCGCGATCCATTCCCTCGTCCCACGGTGGCCGCGCTGTCTAGATCGACAGGACGAACCCCAGCGAACGACCATCCCGACGTCTGACTCGTCGAACAGTTCAGGCGGCCCGAGGACCCACTGCCGCCGGCTGGCCAGCTGCAGAGACAAGGCTTGCATCGAGTCGGCGACCGAGGCGGACGCCGTTCCTTCAACCGCGGCAACCAGGTGGTCGATCGGGTGATCTTGCCGCATGACGGCCTCCAGTGAACCGGGCTATTGCCAGCCGGACCACGACCTCCGAACCAGCATCGGCAGAAGTGTAGAGCTCTTTCGTGCCGCATGATCAGGTGCGCGGCGTGCCGGCCAGGAGGTTGGAGACAGTCGCCTGGGCGGCTGGCGTCAACGCTGCCCGGCCGGTGGGATTGCGGGTGCTGCCCTCATCCCGGCAGACAACGATCCCGTCAGCTGTTCGCGCCCACTCGGCGGGAAAGGCCGACACGATGCCCTCTGCGATCGTCGTGACCCGTCCGGTCACTCCGATGACCCGCAACGCGTCGGCCAGCCATGCGGTGGCCTCGGCAGCCTCGGCGGTCGTGGCGCCGAGGATCGGCGGCCGCAGCAACGCTTCAGCTTGTCGCCGGCGTCGGGGTGTGGACGGTCGGCGGTGCTTCGTCCAGTGCATGCCGGCGTACGCCGCGGACGAGCAGGTAGCCGACCATCCAGAACTCGCCGACGGACGCGGGGTACGCGAGTGCCTCGGCGATGACCTGTGCGTCTGGGGCGAGGTATCTGAGGAACGCGCTGAGCACGTACCCGGCACCGCCGCCGACGAGGACCCAGCCCAGGGTGCGGGGCATCCAGCCCGATCGCAGCACGCACCAGCCCATGGGGATGAGCCACAGGCCGAAGAACAGTGCTCCCACGCCCCACAGGTTGTCGCTGACCAGGTACAGGACCTGGACGTTGGCCGCCGCGTCGCCGACCGGGTCGGCCGATATCCCGACCGCCGTGGCCAGCAGTGCCGCGCTCATGAGGCCCACGGTCGCGTTGACCAGGCCGAAGACGGCGATCCCGCTCGCCGCAGCGGTGTCTGCGGTGCGGAACAGGCGGTAGAACCAGACGGCGGCGAGGGTCTGGGTGACGACCATGCCCAGTTCCAAGGCGACGCCGGAGCGGGCGAGCGACTCGTGCGTGAGCAGGTTGGCCAGGGTCGCGTCGGGGTCGTCGGCGGCGAAGAGCTGGGGGCGGACAATGAGGAACCCGAGCACGCCGGTGATGGCGTTGCCGAGGTAGAACAGCCCGGTCATGCGGGCGGTACGGGTCAGCGCGTGCATCGTGCCTCCTTCTCGATCCGGGCGAGGCGGTGCGGGCTTGCAGGTGCGTGGATCTGGGCCGCGCGACGCGCCGTGTCACGTTGTGAGGGCTACTCGGGGGTGTCGGGGTATCCGAAGACGTCGTCGAGTGGCACCTGGAACACCCGCGCGATCTGGAAGGCCACCTCCAATGAGGGGGAGTAGCGGCCCTGTTCGATGGCGATGATGGTCTGGCGGGTCACCCCGATGCGGTCGGCCAGCTCCGCCTGGGTCATCTCCCCGTGCGCGAAGCGCAGCGCCCGGATCGAGTTGGTGACCCTGGTCGGCTTGCCCACGGCTACCAGCCCCGCCGGTACGCGACGATCTTCACGACCGCCGAGGCCAGCGCTGCCAGTACGAACGCCAGATAGAGCGCATGAGCGATCCAGAAGTGCCCGGCCTTCGCCATCGTGAGGGCCAGCGGCACGATGGCGGCGATGCTCATGACGTAGAACCCGACATGCTCACCCCGCCGGTTGATCTCCCGATCGCGCTCGTCGGTCCGGTCCGCGTCCTTGGGTGAGGCGATGGCGGTCACGATGGCCAGGACGATGCCCGCGCCGATCCCGGCGCCGATCGCCGTGAGCATCGGCCCCACGTACGCGATCGTCGCCACGTCCGTGCCGGGAACCTTGGACAGGACGGTCGCCAGGTAGGCGACCGGGATGACGACGCCGACCACGGCGGAGATCCAGGTGCGCTTCTCCTCGGAGGACATGCCCCGCTCCCATGTTAAGAAAATTTGACATGTCGAAGGTAAAGTGATCCCGACATGGTGTCAAGAATCTTTGACATGGCATCCGACGGTCGCCGTCGTGCCGGCCGCAACGGGATCGGCTACCGGGCTCGGGCGCTAACGGGTGGTGGGGGCGACGCCGGTGGACTCGCGGACGACCAGGCGGCCGGGCTGGCGGACGACGCCTGAGTGGGCCTCGCCGTCGAGGGCGGCGAACAGGTGCCGCACGGCGGTCGCGCCGAGTTGCTCCAGGTTGAGGTCCACGGTGGTCAGCGGCGGGCGGCACTCGGTGGCGAAGACCTCCCAGTTGTCGTAGCCGACCACGGCCACGTCGTCGGGGCAGGTGCGGCCCAGGTCGCGCAGGGCCTCGGTGACGCCGGAGGCGATCTGGTCGTTGCCGCAGAAGATGGCGTCGATGTCGGGGTGGGACGCGAGGAGGCGGGACGTGGCGTGCCGGCCCCAGCGCTGCGACCACTGGCCGAACAGGGGCTCGCCGACCAGTGACAGGCCCGCCGAGGACAGGCCGTCGGCGAAGGCGAGCGCGCGGTCGCGGGCGGCGCGGTAGCCGTGGTCGCCGGTGATGTGCGCGATGCGTCGCCGGCCCAGTGACACCAGGTGCTCCGCGGCGAGGTGGGCGCCGCCGGCGTCGTCGGCCACGACGGAGAGGTCGGTCGGGTCGTCGGACTCGCAGTAGGCGTACACGACCGGCACCGGGATGCTGCGGGTCAGCGACGGGCGCAGGTCGTTGGCGTCGCCGAGGATGATGAACCCGTCGACCTGGCGGGCCAGGAGCGTGCGGATGTAATGCTGGCGGCGGATCGCGTCGCCGCGGGCGTCGCACAACAGCACGCTCATCTGCTCGTTGCCGAGTGCGTTCTCCGCGCCGAGCAGCACCGGGATGGCGAAACGGGCGGCGGACAGCTCGTCGGTGAGCAGGCCGATGGTGCGGGTGTTGCCCGAGATCAGCCCGCGCGCGAGGACGTTGGGCTGGAACGACAGCTCCTCGGCGGCCTGCTGTACCCGCCGCCGGGTCGCCGGCGCCACCTCGTCGCGGGCGTTGAGCGCCTTGGAGGCGGTCGCCACCGAGACGCCGGCGAGCCGGGCGACGTCGGTGAGGGTGACCTGCGCGCGTTTCCTGCTCACGTGCAGCCTTTCCGGAGGCCGAAAACTTTTCGGCGAGCATACACATGCTTGCTTGCGTGTCACAACCGTCACACGTCGACACGCTGCCGAGATGGCGCGCATGATCTGAAGAAATCGACCGTTGACACGGCGTTCCGGTGCTGCCACCATTCCGAAAAGGTTTTCGTGACTTTCGGGCAGGGCAGGGAAGGCGGTGCCGGGTGACGTCGGACGTACGGCTGGCCAGCGGAGGGCCGGTGCTCCCGTCCCGCGGGGCGCTGCGGCCCGTCGATCCGCGACGGGTGCGCATCACCGGCGGGTTCTGGGCGCAGCGCCAGGCGGTGAACGGCACCGCGACGATCGAGCACTGCCGCACCTGGCTCGACCGCCTCGGCTGGACCGGCAACTTCGCCACGACGGGCACCGGCACGGTGCGCCGCCGCGGCCGGGAGTTCTCCGACTCCGAGGTGTACAAGCACGCCGAGGCGATGTGCTGGGAGTCCGCGCGCCCCGGCGGCACCGCCTATGACGAGCGCCTCGACGAGCTGACCGCGATGATCGCCGGCGCGCAGGCCGCCGACGGCTACCTGCACACCGCGTTCGGCCGGCCCGGCCAGCCGGCCCGCTACAGCGACTTCAACTTCGGCCACGAGCTGTACTGCGCCGGTCACCTCATCCAGGCCGGTGTCGCCGCGGTCCGCACCGGGCGCGCCGCCGGCCTGCTGCAGGTGGCCCGCGGTGCGGCCGACCACGTCTGCGACACGTTCGCCGACACCGGGCTGTGCGGCCACCCCGAGATCGAGACGGCGCTCGTGGAGCTGTTCCGGGTCACGGGGGAGCAGCGCTACCTCGACCAGGCGGCCCGCTTCGTCGAGCGGCGCGGGCACCGCAGCCTGCCCGAGCACGAGTTCGGCTGGCGGTACTTCCAGGACGCCGCGCCGGTCCGCGACGGCGAGGTGTTCGCCGGTCACGCCGTCCGCGCGCTGTACCTGGCCGCCGGCGCCGTCGACGTGGCGGTGGAGACCGGCGACGACGCACTGCTGGAGGCCGTCGCGCGGCAGTTCGACCGGACCCTGGCCCGGCGCACGTACATCACCGGCGGCATGGGCTCGCGCCACCTCGACGAGTCGTTCGGCGACGACTTCGTGCTGCCGCCGGACCGCGCCTACTCCGAGACCTGCGCCGGCGTCGCCACCGTGATGCTCGCGCACCGGCTGCTGCTGGCCACCGGCGACCTGCGCTACGGCGACATCGTCGACCGGGTCCTGCACAACGTCGTGGCCACCGCGGTCGCCGACGACGGGCAGGCCTTCTTCTACGCCAACACCCTGCACCAGCGCACCGTCACCGAGGCCGTCCCGGCGGACCGTGAGCAGCTGCGCTTCGGCGGCGGGCCGCGGGCGCCGTGGTTCGAGGTGTCCTGCTGCCTCAACAACGTGGCGAGGCTCGTCGCGTCGCTGGGCACGTACCTGGTGACCGAGGACGACGGCGGTGTGCAGCTGCACCACTATGCGCCGATGACCGTCGAGGCGGCCGGGATGCGCCTGCGCGTCGACACCGACTATCCCGACGGCGGCAGCGTCGTGGTCACCGTCGAGGAGGCGCCCGACGCCCCGCGCACCCTGACGCTGCGGGTGCCGGACTGGGCGCGGGGCGTCGAAGCCCGCCCGGAGCCGAAGGTGTACCGGCCGGGCGACCAGGTGCGCCTCGACCTGCCGGTGAAGCCGCGCTGGACGTTTCCCGACCCGCGGATCGACGCGACCCGGGGCTGCGCTGCGGTCGAGGCCGGTCCGGTCGTCATGTGCGCCGAGTCGATCGACCAGGAGGACGGCGTCACCCTCGACGACATCCAGGTCGACACGTCTGTCGCCCCCGAGGCCACCGCCGTCAAGGGGCGCCTGATCCACCCCGTCGAGCGCGACTGGCCGTACACCGGCCGCATCGACAGCCCGGAGAGCTCCAACCCGATCGTGGTCACCCTCGTGCCCTACCACCGGTGGGCGCGCCGCGGCCCGTCCGCCATGCGTATCTGGCTCCCGATCGCCACCCCGTAGAAACCCCCACCCGAAATGGAGGTGACGCGATGCCACACCCCCGCTGGAAGTTCAGGCTGGCACTCGCGTTGACGACCGTCCTGACCGGCTCCGCCGGCGCCGCGACCCTGGCCGCCCAACCGGCGTCCGCGGCACAGACCATCGGCTACCCCACGTTCGGCGGGCCCGCCATCCCCACACCCCCCGTCGCGATGAGCACCGGCAACACGATGCAGGCCATCTTCGACGCCGAAAGCGGCGGCACCGACTACTGGATGGACCGGCTGCTGGCCCGGCCCGGCAGTGACCCCGCCGGCACCTGGCTGATGACCCGCGGCCGGGGCGTGTTCATGAAGACGCATGCCCCGGCGACCCTCGGCTTCGGCGGTGACGTCGCCTACTGGGAGAGCATCAACGGCCAGGGCGCGTTCACCGTCACCGCCGGCACCGGCACCTGGACCGAGCAGGTGTCCCAGCGCTGGCAGGCGCCCAGCCACTGGAAGAGCGTGCACACCAACGGCTCGCTGCGCATCAACCAGACGAAGTTCATCACCCACAACAACGTCGCGGTCGACAACCTCGCGATCACCAACACCGGCACCGCGTCGCAGACGATCGCGCTGCGGGTCACCTCGCCCTACGCCACCTCCGGCAGTGGCAACGAGCTGACCGGGCAGGTGAACGTGAAGAACGCCCTCACCACCCTCTACCCGCGGCTGTCCGCCGACGGCTTCACCGCCACCAGCGGCGGGCTCAACCGGTCGGTGACGATCGCCGCCGGCGCCACGGTCACCACCAAGGTGCTGCTCGGCTTCGTCGCCAATGAGATCCCGGACTCGCTGACGGAGTACAACACCTACAAGGGGTACAGCGCGGCGACCGCGTTCTCCACCCACGTGCGGGAGTACAACCGCTGGTGGGCGCAGAACGTGCCGTACCTGGACGTGCCCGAGCCGGCGATCAAGAAGAACATCTACTACCGCTGGTGGCTGATGCGCTTCAACTACCTCGACGTCGACATCCCCGGCCAGGACTTCCAGTTCCCGGTGTCGGTCGAGGGCGCGCTGGGCTACAACAACGCGATCGCGCTCACCCAGCCGATGCACATCGACGACCTCAAGTACCTGCGCAACGCCGCCTACTCCTACGGCCCGTGGCTGTCGGTGGGGCAGACCTCCAAGGGCGGCCGGTTCATGGACAACCCCGGCGACCCGGAGAACTGGTCCAACAGCTACACCCAGTACATCGCCGAGGCCGCGTGGCGCAGCTACCAGATCCACGGCGGGCAGCCCGCGATCGCCGGCAACCTCGCCAAGTACGCCGAGGGCGACGTCAAGGGCCAGCTGTCCTACTACGACCACAACAACAACGGCCTCATCGAGTACGACTGGGGCGCGCTGACCGGCAACGACGCCGACGCCGTGTCGTTCCACTGGCGCTCCGGCAACCTGGACCGGGCCGAGTCGGCGTACGTGTACAGCGGCGCGCTCGCCGCGGTCCAGGCGTACACCGCGATCGGCAACACCGCGAAGGCCGCCGAGATGCAGGTGATCGCCGACCGCATCCGCAACGCCATCGTGTCGACGCTGTGGGACTCGACCAACAAGCTCATCGAGCACCGGCACGTCGCCACCAACACTCTCGTGCCGTGGAAAGAGATCAACAACTACTACCCGTACTCGGTCGGCGCGATGCCGAACACCGACGAGTACAAGCAGGCGCTGCGGCTGTTCGCCGACCCCGCCGAGTATCCGGTGTTCCCGTTCTTCACCGCCAACCAGAAGGACAAGGCGGCCGCCGCCGCGGCGGGCCAGCCCGGCAGCAACAACTTCTCCACCATCAACTCCACGGTGCAGTTCCGGCTGTACTCCTCGGTGCTGCGCAACTACCCGAACCAGTGGATGCCGGCGGAGGACTACAAGAAGCTGCTGTACTGGAACGCCTGGGCGCAGTACATCGGCGGCAACACCCAGTGGCCGGACGCCAACGAGTTCTGGGCCGACTGGAACGCCGGCACCAAGACCATCGACTACCGGTCCTGGATCCACCACAACATCCTCGGCAGCAGCAACTGGACCGTCATCGAGGACGTGATGGGGCTGCGGCCGCGCAACGACAACCAGGTCGAGCTCAGCCCGATCAACATCGGCTGGCCGAACTTCGCGGCGAACAACCTGCGCTACCGCAACGCCGACCTCAGCGTCGTGTGGGACGACCCGGCCGACGGTGTCGTCAAGTACAGCGGCATCCCGCAGGGCTACTCCATCTTCGTCAACGGCACCCGGGTCGCCACCGTCGACAAGCTGGTCCGGCTGGTCTGGAACCCGGCCACCGGCGCGGTCACCTTCCCCGCCGGCGGCGGCGCGACCGTCCAGTTCAGCGCGGCCTACGCCGGGCTGCAGGCGCCGACCCAGGTGAGCCAGGGCAGCGCCCAACTCGTCGACATGTTCAACAAGGCCGGCGTCGACCTCACCTCGACCCTGCCGAACTACGCCCAGGGCGTGGCCACCACGGCGTCCTACACCGTCAGCGGCACGGCCGGCGCGAACGCCGTCGACGGGTTCCCGATCAACGAGCCGCTGTGGGGCACCTACGGCTCGCCGAACGCGACCGACTGGCTGGAGCTCAACCTCGGGCAGGCCCGCACGGTCGACGAGGTGCGGCTGTGGTTCCGCAACGACCGGGCCACCAACCGGTACCGGCAGCCCAGCTCGTACCAGATCCAGTACTACAACGGCAGCGCCTGGGTGAACGTGGCGTCGCCGGTGAAGACGCCGGGCACGCCCCGGGCCAACTACAACGTGGTCAACTTCGCCGCGGTCAGCACCACCAGGCTGCGGGTGCAGGTCACCCACGCGTCGGGCTTCAAGACCGCCCTCACCGAGGTCAAGGTCTACAACCGCGGCGGCACGGTGCCCCCGCCGACCGGCGGCAACCTGGCGCTGAGCGCGACCCCCAGCGCGTCCTACACCTCGGCGTGGGAGAGCGTCGCCGCCCTCAACGACGGCATCGACCCGCCCAGCTCCAACGACACGGTCAACCCGCGCTGGGGCACCTGGCCCAACACCGGCGAGCAGTGGGGGCTGCTGACCTGGTCGGGCGCGCAGACGCTGAACGCGGCCGACGTGTACTTCTTCGACGACAACGGCGGCGTGCGGCTGCCCGCCTCGTGGAAGTTGCAGTACTGGAACGGCACCGCCTACGTGGACGTCGCCGGCGCGTCGGGCTACCCGCTCGGCATCAACCAGTACAACCACGTCACGTTCACCGCGGTGAGCACGACCAGGCTGCGGGTGCTGCTGCAGAGCGGCACGGCATCGGTCGGCCTCCTCGAAGTCAAAGCGTTCGGCCCGTAGGAGATGCACACCGCTCGAAGGCCCCCGGCGATGCGGGACGTCGCCCACCTCGCCGGGGTGTCCCACCAGACCGTGTCCCGGGTGGTCAACGACCACCCGAGCGTCCGGTCCGAGACCCGGGCCCGGGTCCTGGCGGCGATGCGCGCGCTGGACTACCAGCCGAACGTCGCGGCCAGGACCCTCGCCACCAACCGGTCGCAGACCATCGGCCTGGTCACCTTCGACACCACGCTGTTCGGGCCGTCGTTCATGGTCCACGCCATCGAACGCGCGGCCCGGGAAGCGGGCTACTTCGTCAGCATCGCCAGCGCCAGGGAGCTCAACGTGCCGTCGGTCCACGACGCGATCCGCCGGTTGCGGGAACAGGCGGTCGAGGGCATCATCACCCTCGCCCCGGTCGCCGCGGCCTGGACGGCGCTGGGCCGCTCACTGCTGGACGTGCCGGCGCACGTGCCGATCGTCGGCATGGGCATCGACGCGCACGCCATGCCCGAGGTGCCGATGGTCGCCGTGGACAACGCCGCCGGCGCCGGGCTCGCCACCCGGCACCTGATCGCCCTGGGGCACCGCACCGTGCACCACGTGGCGGGCCCACCCGAATGGCCGGAGGCGCGCGAGCGGATGGAGGGCTGGCAGTGCGCGCTGAGCGACGCCGGCCTGCCGGTGCCGCAGGCGCTGCCCGGCGACTGGAGCGCGCGGTCCGGCTACGCGGCCGGCCGCGCGCTCGCCGCGGACCCGGCGGTCACCGCCGTGTTCTGCGGCAACGACCAGATGGCGATCGGCGTGCTGCGCGCCATGCACGAGGCCGGGCGGGCCGTGCCCGGGGCGGTCAGCGTCGTCGGGTTCGACGACCTGCCGGAGGCACCGTACCTGCAGCCTCCGCTGACGACCGTCCGGCAGGACTTCGCCGAGCTCGGCCGGCGCAGCATGCACCTGCTCGTCACCCAGATCGCGGCGGGCGTGCGGCAGACCGGGCAGCACCGGTCCGCCCCCGACCTCGTCGTGCGTGAAAGCACCTCCGCTCTTGCTTCTTGATAACGCTCACAAACAATGTGTCAGGAGGAAGACCTTGAACCGTGTACTGCGCGGCACCGTCGCCGCCACCCTGCTACTGGCTGGGGCCTTGAGCACGGCCGCCTGTGGCGGGGACGACGAGGCAGCCACCCCGGAGGCCGCTGACAGCGGCGCCACCCTGACCCTGTGGACCCGCGCCGCCACCGAGTCGGTGTCCAAGGCCTACGCGGCCGCCTACAACGCCACGCACAAGAACCAGGTCCAGGTCACCGCGTACCCGAACGAGGAGTACCCGGCGAAGCTCGCCTCCGCGGCCGGCGCCAAGGCCCTGCCGGACCTGTTCGCCTCCGACGTGGTGTTCGCGCCGCAGTACGCCTCGCAGGGGCTGTGGCTGGACATCACCGACAAGTTCAACGCCCTGCCGGTCAAGGACGAGGTCGCCCCGGCGCACGTGCGCAACGGCACCTGGAACAAGAAGAACTACGCGGTCCCGCACACCATCGACATGTCGGTGATGCTGTACAACAAGGACCTGTTCACCAAGGCCGGCCTCGACCCGGAGAAACCGCCGACGTCCCTGACGGAGTTCGCCGCCGCGGCCCGCGCCGTGGACAAGCTCGGCGGCGACATCAACGGCACCTACTTCGGCGGCAACTGCGGCGGCTGCAACGTGTTCACCCTGTGGCCGTCGGTGTGGGCCGCCGGTGGCGACGTGATGAACGCCGAGGGCACCGCCAGCACCATCGACTCCAAGGAGATGGCCGAGGTCTTCGCCCTCTACCGCAAGCTGTACGAGGAGGGCGTCGCCGCACCCGCGTCCAAGGACGAGGCCGGCCCGACCTGGCTCGGCGCCCTGCAGAGCGGCAAGATCGGCATCGCGCCGGCGCCGTCGGCGTGGCTCGGCATCATCGAGGAGAAGGCCGCGTTCAAGGTCGGCATCGCCCCGATCAGCGGCATCAACGGGGGCGAGTCGACGTTCGTGGGCGGCGACTCGATCGGCATCGGCGCCACCAGCAAGCACGCCGCGCAGGCCTGGGACTTCCTGGCCTGGACCCTCGGCGACGAGGCCCAGGTCGAGGTCGTCGCGAAGGGCAAGGGCGTGCCGACCCGCACCGACCTCGCGTCGAACAAGTACTCCTCCGCCGACCCGCGCATCGTCACCATCAACAACCTGATGGGCAAGGGCCGCACCCCGTACGCGAAGAACTTCAACGCCACCTACAACGACCCCCAGAGCCCCTGGAACACCGCGTTCCGCGGCGCGCTGTTCGGCGACGCGCAGAAGTCCCTCGGCGACGGCGCCTCGGCGCTCACCGCCTCCCTGAAGAAGTAGTCGCCGGGCCCGCCCTCCACCGCGGGGGCGGGCCCCCGTCCCGGAGAACGATGATGACGTTGCTGGCGCCAGCGCGACCGACGGTCCTGCCGTCGGCGCCGCCGCGAAGGAAACGCAACAAGCAGTGGATCGGCGCCCTGTACGCCGCGCCGACCGCGTTCGTGGTGGGCATGTTCTTCGTCGTGCCGCTCGCGCTGGTCGTCTGGATGTCGCTGCACCACTGGCCGCTGCTCGGCGCGCCGACGCTCAACGTCCCGGACAACTACGCCGGGCTCGGCGACGACGAGCTGCTGCGCACCGCCGTGTGGTTCACCCTCAAGTACACGGTGGTCGTCACCGTCCTGCTGTTCGCGCTGTCGTTCGGGCTGGCGCTCATGGTGCAGCACCGCGGGCGCGGCGTCGGGCTGCTGCGCACCGCGTTCTTCCTGCCCGCCGCCGTCGGCTTCGCCAGCGCGTCGCTGCTGTTCCTCGGCCTGCTCAGCGACGAGATCGGCCCGGTCAACGACCTGCTGGCCGGGGACGGCTACCTGTCGCTGACCAGCGGCAGCCCCAACACCGCGCTCGGCTCCGCGGTCGTGCTCGTGCTGTGGCGCTTCGCCGGGTTCAACATGCTCATCCTGCTCACCGGGCTGCAGGCGATCCCGCTCGACGTGTACGAGGCCGCCCGGCTGGACGGCGCGACCCGCTGGCAGATCTTCCGCCGCATCACCGTGCCGCTCATGCGGCCCACCATCGCGCTCGTGCTCACCCTCATGATCACCGGCTCGCTGCTCGCCTTCGACCAGTTCTGGATCCTCACCCGCGGCGGCCCCGACAACAGCACCACCTCGCTGGTCATGGTGATCTACCGGGAGGCGTTCATCGAGCTCGACCTCGGCTCCGCCGCCGCGATCTCCGTGGTCCTGCTCGGGGTGCTCATCGTGTTCAACGCCATCCAGCTCGGCGTGCTGCGCCGGCGATCGCAGTAGGGGAGCCGTACCGATGACGCGCAAGATCAGCGCCGCCGCGCTCGCCATCCTGTTCCTGTTCCCGCTGCTGTGGAGCGCCTGGGCGTCGGTGCGCACCCCGACCGGCTTCGGGGTGGAGAACTACCGCCGCCTGTTCACCTCCGACAACGGCATCCGGGCCGAGCACGTCATCAACAGCCTCACCGTGTGCGCGCTCACCGTCGGCGGCACGCTGCTGGTGGCGACGCTGGGCGGCTATGCCTTCGGCCGCTTCCAGTTCCCCGGCAAGAACGTCCTGTTCCTGCTCACCCTCGCCATCCTGATGGTGCCCTACGCGACCATCCTCATCGCCCTGTACGTGCTGCTGGAGTGGATCGGGCTGCAGGACTCGCTGCTCGGGCTCAGCATGGTGCTCATCATGTTCCAGCTGCCGTTCTCCATCTTCATGATGCGCAACGCGTTCGAGGCGATCCCGAAGGAGCTGGAGGAGTCCGCGCTCATCGACGGCTGCACCAGCTTCGGCGCGCTCACCCGCATCATGCTGCACGCGGTGCGGCCCGGACTGATCACCGTCGGGCTGTTCGCCTTCCTGACCTCGTGGAGCGAGTTCTTCGCCCCGCTCATCCTGCTCAACTCCACCGGCAAGTTCACCGTCATGCTCGCCGTGGTCAACATGCGCACCGCCTCGTTCGGCGCGATCGACTACGCCGCCCTCGAGGCCGGGGTGACGTTCATGGCGGTGCCCTGCCTGCTGCTCTTCCTGGTGCTGCAGCGCAGCTACGTCCGGGGCTTCATGTCGGGCGCGCTGCGCGGCTGACCCGCTCACTGCAACACGGCGGACCGTCCACCTCGGACGGCCCGCGGACACCCCATACCCTCGGGAGGGACCCATGTCCTCACCACCGGTGACCCGCCGCAGCGTGCTGCGGACCACCGCCGCGGTCGGCGCCGCCACCGCCGCCGCCCCGCTCCTCACCCCCGGCTCGGCCGCCGGGGCCGCCGCGGCCGCAGCACTGGCCAGGCCAGACACCGGCGTCTCCGCCTACGCGTTCCCGCTCACCGCCGTGCAGCTGCTCAGCAGCCCGTTCAGCGCCGCCGCCGGCCGCATCCACGCCTACCTGCTGTTCCTGGACAACGACCGGCTGCTGCACACCTTCCGGCTCAACGTCGGGCTGTCCTCCACCGCCACCCCGTGCGGCGGGTGGGAGTCACCGACCACCGAGCTGCGCGGGCACTCCACCGGCCACATCCTGTCCGCGCTCGCCCAGGCGTACGCCAGCACCGGCAACACCGCCTTCAAGACCAAGGGCGACCAGCTCGTCACCGTCCTCGCCCAGTGCCAGGCCCGGGCCGGCACCGCCGGCTACAACACCGGCTACCTCAGCGCCTTCCCGGAAAGTTTCATCGACCGGGTCGAGGCCCGGCAGGCCGTCTGGGCGCCGTACTACACGCTGCACAAGCTCATGGCCGGGCTGCTCGACATGCACCTGCTCGCCGGCAACGCCCAGGCGCTCACCGTGCTCACCGGCATGGCCGCCTGGGTCAAGTTCCGCAACGACCGGCTCACGCTGACCCAGCGGCAGAACATGCTCGACACCGAGTTCGGCGGCATGAACGAGGTCCTCACCAACCTTTACCAGCTCACCGGCACCGCCGCGCACCTCGCCGCCGCGCAGCAGTTCGACCACGCCGAGATCTTCGACCCGCTCGCGGCGGGCACCGACAACCTGAACAACTACCACGCCAACACCCAGATCCCGAAGGTCATCGGCGCCATCCGCGAGTACCACGCGACCGGCACCACCCGGTACCGCGACATCGCCGTCAACTTCTGGGACATCGTGACCCGGCGGCACACGTACGCGATCGGCGGCAACTCCAACGGCGAATACTTCAAGGCACCCGACCGCATCGCCAGCGAACTGTCCGACACGACCGCCGAGTGCTGCAACACGCACAACATGCTGAAGCTGACCCGGCAGCTGTTCTTCACCGACCCGACCCGCGTCGACTACCTCGACTACTACGAGAAGGCGCTCTACAACCACATCCTGGCCTCCCAGGACCCGAACTCGGCGCACGGCTTCCAGTGCTACTACGTGCCGCTGCGCGCCGGCGGCATCAAGACCTACAGCAACGACTACAACAGCTTCGTCTGCTGCCACGGCACCGGCATGGAGAGCAGCACCAAGTTCGGCGACAGCATCTACTTCCATGACGGCGCGAGCACTCTGTACGTGAACCTGTTCATCCCGTCGGTGCTGACCTGGTCCGCGCGCGGGGTCACGGTCCGGCAGGAGACCGGCTTCCCGGAGGCCGCAGCCACGAAGCTCACCGTCACCGGCGCCGGCACGTTCACCATGAAGGTGCGCATCCCGTCGTGGGCCACCGGCGCCACGGTCCGGGTCAACGGCACGGCCCTGGCCGGCCCGGCGCCCGGCACGTTCGCCACCATCGCCCGCACCTGGGCGTCCGGGGACGTCGTCGACGTGACCCTGCCGATGGCGCTGACCCGCGAGGCGGCCAACGACAACAGCAGCGTCCAGGCGGTGAAGGTCGGCCCGATCGTCCTCGGCGGCCTCTTCGGCACCAGCAACCTCAGCGCGCTGCCGGTGCTCAACCCGGCGTCGCTGACCGCGACGGCGACCCCGTTGCAGTACACCGCGGGCGGCGTCACCCTCCAGCCCTTCTACAAGATCCACGGCCAGCGGTACAGCGTCTACTGGTCGGTCACCACAACCCCGCCGCTGCCGCTGTTCGTCGCGCATTACCAGTTCGACGGCAACGGCGCCGACGCCACCGGCAACGGCCGCACCGCCGTGGTCGTCAACGGCAGCTACGTCACGGGCCGCACCGGCAGCGCCGTCAACCTCAACGGCAGCAACGGGTACGTGGCGCTGCCGGCCGGCATCCTGGCCGGCGCGACGAACTTCTCGGTGGCCCTGTGGGTGCGCGTCGACGCGCTCGCCAACTGGGCCCGCGTCTTCGACTTCGGCAGCGGCACCGGCGTCAACATGTTCCTCACCGCCCGCTCCGGCTCCGGCACCGCCCGCTTCGCGATCACCGCCACCGGCGCCGGCGGCGAACAGCGCATCGACGCCCCCGCCGCCCTGCCCGCCGGGGCGTGGACGCACGTCGCGGTCACCCGCAACGGCAACCTCGGCGTGCTGTACGTCAACGGCGCCGAGGTCGCCCGCAACACCGCGCTCACACTCAGCCCGGCGAACCTCGGATCCACCACGCAGAACTGGGTCGGGCGGTCCCAGTACGCCGACCCGTACCTCGACGGGGCCGTGGACAGCCTGCGTGTCTACAGCCGGGCCCTGACCGCCGCCGAGGTCGCCGACCTCGCCTCCAGCGGCACCTGAACCCCTTTTCCGGAAAGGAGGACTCTCATGCGTCGTCCCGTAGTGCTCGCCCTGTTGGTCGCGGCCGGGGTGCCGATCCTCGCCCAACCGGCCTCGGCCGCGCCCGTCACGTTCACCAGCACGGTCGTGAGCCAGTCCACCGGCCAGTGCGCCAACGTCCCCAACGGCGCGCCGACCAACGTCCTGCAGCTCGTCCTGGCCGGCTGCAGCGGCGCGACCAGCCAGAGCTTCACGTTCGTCCCGGTGGCGAACACGACCGGCACCTACACCGTCAACACGCTCACCTCGGGCTCCTGCGTCGACGTGACCGGCCGGTCCACCGCCGACAACGCGGCGATCATCCAGTACACCTGCAACGGCCAGACCAACCAGCAGTTCCGGCTGCAGGCGGTCACCGTCTCCGGCGCCACGAACACGTTCAACCTCGTCGGCGTCCAGTCGGGCAAGTGCGTCGCCCCGGCCTCCGCCGGCCTGGTGCAGCTGACCTGCTCGTCGGCGGCCACGCAGGTGTGGCGGCTGCCGTCGTACAACGGCGGCACCAGCACGACGCGGACCTTCGCCAACCCGCTCGACCCGCAGGGCCCCGACCCGTGGCTCACCTACTACGACGGCTACTACTACCTGGCGTCCACCACCTGGAACCGCACCATCACGATGCGCAAGAGCCGCACCCTCGGCGGCCTGGCGACGTCACCGGAGACGGTCATCTTCAACCTGACCCGCCCCAACGGCGCCGGCACCATGTGGGCGCCGGAGTTCCACCTGCTCAACGGCCCCAACGGACAGCGCTGGTACTTCTACTACACGGCGGGCGCCGAGCCGTTCAACCTCGGCACGCAACGCATCCACGTGCTGGAGAGCGCCGGGCTCGACCCGATGGGCCCCTACTCGTTCAAGGCCGACCTGCTCGACCCGACCCAGGACAACACGTGGGAGCTCGACCCGGGCATCCTGCAGCTCAACGGCCAGCTGTACCTGCTCGGCACGTTCTACAACGGCTCCCAGCCGATGTTCATCCGCCCGCTGAGCAACCCGTGGACCGCCAGCGGCACCCGCCGCATCCTGTCCACCCCCACCTACAGCTGGGAGACGGTCGGCGGCGCCGTCAACGAGGGCGCCGAGGTCCTGCAGCGCAACGGCAAGACCTTCATCATCTACTCCGCCAGCCACTGCTCCACCCCCGACTACAAGCTGGGCATGCTCACCTACAACGGCGGCGACCCCCTCAACTCCTCGTCGTGGGTGAAGTCGCCGAACCCGGTCTTCCAGCGCTCCAACGCCAACTCGGTGTACGCCCCGGGCCACAACGGCTTCTTCAAGTCCCCCGACGGCACCGAGGACTGGATCGTGTACCACGCCAACAGCTCCGCCAGCGGCGGCTGCGACATGAACCGCAGCACCCGCGCCCAGAAGTTCACCTGGAACGCCGACGGCACCCCCAACTTCGGCGTCCCCGTCGCACTCGGCACCCAGCTCGCGGTGCCGTCCGGTGAGCCCGCGCCGTAGGCGCGCCGGGCGGTCGTGGTCCTTCCCCGTCACCCGCCGGTGGCGGGGGAGGATCCGGCGGGTTCACCTGCCCAGATTTCCAGCGGTTCCCTGGAGGTCACGGCGCAGCTCCGGTCGAGCCGGCGGGCATGATCGAAGCGGCACACCACCGCGCCGAGGTCGACGATCAGCCAGTGGGCTTTCACGGCGGTGCCGGCGCCGTCCCGACGGTCGCCGCGGCCCGGATCTCGTCGAGCAGCAGCGCGAGGTCGTCGTCGGTGGTCGCCGGGTTCAGCAGGCAGGCGCGGAGGGCCTCCGCTCCGGCCAGTCGCGTGCCCGTCAGGAAGGCGCGCCCCCGGTGCTGGACGGCCACCGGGATCCGGCGGTTGAGCTCATCCAGCCCGTCCTCCCGGTCGACCGGGTGATACCGGAAGGCGACGATCGAGGCACCGACCGGGGCCAGCAGCTCGAAGTCCGGAGCCTCGATGATCATCGCGGCCAGCCTGCGGGCCCGCTGAACGGTCGTGTCGACCAGCCGGATGATGCCGTCCCGGCCGAGGTGCGACATGGTGGCCCAGACCCGCAGAGCCCGGAACGGGCGGGTCTGCTCCGGGCCGTACTCGGAGAACCACCCGAGCCCGCCTTCCCGCTCGTCCCGCAGATAGGCGGGCACCAGGCTGAACGTGGCACGGGTCAGCGCCGGGTCACGCCAGAGCACACACCCGCTGTCGACCGGTACGCCGAGCCACTTGTGCGGATCCAGCGCCAGCGAGTCGGCCCGCGCCATGCCCGCGTAGCCGGCCGCGGCACCGCGGGCGAGCACGCCGAGCGCACCGTATGCGCCGTCGACGTGGAACCACATCCCGTGCTCGGCGGCGACGTCCGCGATCTCGTCCAGCGGGTCCAGCGCACCGGTGTTGACGGTGCCGGCGGTCGCCGCGACACAGAACGGCAGCAGCCCCGCCCGTGTGTCACGGTCCACCAGGTCCCGCAGCGCGTCGACGTCCATGCGGAACCGGTCGTCCACCGGCACCACCCGCACCCGCCGGTGGCCCAGGCCCAGCAGCTCGGCCGCCTTGCGCAGGCAGCTGTGCCCCTCCGCGGACATGTACATGACCATCGGGGGGAGGCCGTAGAGCCCGTCCGCGCGGATGTCGACGCCCTGCCGGTCCGCGGCACGCTGCCGGGCGGCGGCCAGCGCGATCACGGTCGCCATGGAGGCGCCACTGGTCAGCAGCCCGCCGCCGGGACGGTGCGGGTAGCCGACCAGCTCGGCAAGCCATCGCAGCACGGTGTGTTCCAGCAGGACGCCGGCGTGGTCGCCGCCTGCGCAGCTCGGATTCAGGGCGGCGGCGAGCGGTGCGACAAGGACGCCGGCCGGCGACGGCGCGGAGTTCACCCAGCCGAAGAACCGGGGATGACCGTTGCCCATCGGGTACGGCAACATCCGGGTGCGGATGTCGTCGACCAGGTCGGACAGCGACCTACCCGCCGCCGGCAGGTCCTGGCCGCTCAGCCAGCCGTGGTCGGGCTCCGGCACCGGCTGCCACACCGGCCGGTCGCCGACGCCCGCCAGATAGTCCGCCGTCACGTCGGCCGCGATGCGGCCCACCTGCCTCAGCTCATCCATCGCCGCCGCCCCCGCGAATTCCGTCGCCGCCGCCCCCGCGAGTTCCGTGGCCGCCGCCCCCGCGAGTTCCGTGCGGCCCGGCGGTCCCGAGCGCCATCACCAGGTAGTAGACACATTCCACGCCCCCGCCGTTGGCGAACGCGTGCCGGCAGTCGCCGGGGAAGTAGGCGGAGTCGCCGGCCTGCAGCGTGGAGCCCTGACCGTCGATGGTGAGCGTGAGCCGGCCCGACTCGACCGCCACGTACTCCCGCGAGCCCGGCTGATGCGGCGAGAACTCGCCGGCGTCGACGCCGGGTCTCAGCACGGTGCGCATGAACTCGAACTCGACGCCGGGCAGCACCGGGGACAGGATGCGCCGCTCCCACCCGGCCGGATCGCGCACCACCCGCTGTCGTTCGTTGCGCAGCACCACCAGCGTGTCGCCGACGGGCTCGTCCAGCAACCGGGCGATCGAGGTGCCCAGGGCGGTCGCCAGCCGGTCCAGCACCAGCACGGTCGGCGTCTTCATGCCCCGCTCCACGTCCGACACCATGCTGCGGCTCACCCCGCTCAGCTCGCCCAGCTGCTCCAGCGCGAGCCCCTGCGCCCGCCGCCGGGCCCGGATCCGTGCACCCAGCTCAGCCATCGACAGGCCGCTGGAGAGCAGCCCCAGGTTCTCCGACACTTCTCCACGATAGCAGAATTCAATCCGCTATGAAGGAACTGTGCTGGTGTCCCGCAACCGGGCAACCGGGCCGGCGGTGCGGTACGTGTCTTACTCGATGATGATGAAAATGCTCCGGCGACGGGACCGGCGGGCACACGACGAAGAGTTCGTCGCGTACTACGCGGCCCGCGCCGGCCACCTGAGAAACACCGCGTATCTGCTCTGCGGGGACTGGCACCTCGCCGAGGACCTGACGCAGACGGCGTTCACGAAGCTGTACCGGGCGTGGGCGCGCATCGACCGGCACGACGTGCTCGACCAGTACGCGCGGCGGGTCCTGCTGCGCACGTTCCTCGACGAGCACCGGCGGCCGTGGCGGCGGGAACGCGCCGTGCTGCCCGGCGACGAGACCCTCGACGCGGTGGTGCCCGAGCACCGCGGCGTGGAGGACCGGCAGGTGCTCAAGACGGCGCTGCTGCGCATCCCGAAGGGACGGCGGGCGGTGCTGGTCCTGCGGTTCTGGGCGGACCTGTCGGTCGAGCAGGTCGCCGAGGTCCTCGGCTGCTCCACCGGCACCGTCAAGAGCCAGACCGCCCGAGGCCTCGACAACCTGCGTGAGGTGCTCGGCGACACCTTCGAACCCACCAGCCTGAAAGGACAATCATGACCATCACCGATGTCAGGCACCTGTGCGAGCTCGCCCTGGACGTGGAGGCACCGCCGCTGCGCGGCGCCGACCAGACCCTCGCGATCGCCGCGCGGGCCGCGGCCCGCCGGGACCGGATCGTGGCCACGAGCGTCGGCCTGGCCGGCGTGACCGCCGTCGCGGCGCTGGTGACCCCCGCGCTGCTGCCCGCCTCGGTGCCGGCGCCGCCCGTCGTGGCCGCACCGGCGGCGCCCGCGTCCACGGCCGTGGCATCCGCGGCGCCGGTACCGTCGGCGACCGCCGCCGCGACCCACGACCGCCGCATGTACGACGTGCTGGTCGCGGCCCTACCGGCGGGCTATCAGGGCAGCAGCCGGTACCCGTTCGCGGGCCCGTCCCAGCAGCCGGTCCGCCTCGACTCGCCGCCGCCGGCGACCCCGGTGTACGTCCACGCGTACGTCGAGGTCACGGTCTCCGACGGGCGCGGCGAAGGTCAGCTGCTGGCCGCGATCGCCGCCGACGGCACGCCGCTGCCGACCGGCGGCGACCTGTGCGCCCTGCCGGAGCCCGGCCGCGACTGCCGCGTGATCGACGTCGCCGGTGTGCCGGTCCGCGTCGGCATCGAGGACGACGAGCAGGGCGGCGACGTGCTGGTCGCCCGCCGGTACCTCAACGGCGGCTTCCTGATGATCACCGCCCAGCGCAGCGTGCCCGAGATCGGCCTCGGCACGCCGCAGCGCCGGCCGAGCCTCAAGCCCGCCCTCGGTGCGGCGTTCCTCACCCCGGAGCAGCTCGCCGCCGTCGCCGCCGACCCGGCGATGCTGCCCTGAGCCCCCGCGCGGTGGAGGCGGCCCTGGCCTCCACCGCGGCCGGAGGTGTACCGGGAGACCAACGACTGCGCCGTGAAGTGGTGCGCGGCCGGGACGCCCCGCATGGCCGGCCGGGGGATCACGTTGCGGCACTGGCTGGCGCTGGCCAACTTCCTGGCCGATCGCGACCCGGCCGGCACGAAGGTGCTGCTCCGCGGGATCGGGCCGTACCTGGGCAGCACCCCGGCGTACGGCTACTTCTGGATGCGGCAGAGCGAAGGATTCCAGGCCGTCCGGCGATGGGTGGGGTGAACTCTGCACGGTTGCGGGAGCGGCCGGTGGAGCCGTGACGGACCTCGTGCGCCACGATCGCGGTCAGGAAGCGTTGTCCTCGCCGTCGTCCCTGCGGGGCTGATGCCGTGCGGCGTGCCATGGCGTAGCCAGTCACCAGCCATCGGACGGACGGTGACCGTCCATGGCACCTTCCGCTGATCACCTTGTGGCCACCTGCCGTTCGCGACCACGCATGGTCCGGCCTGCCCGCCGCGGGTGGTGGCGGGGGGGATACACCGAACAGATGCGCCGTTCGGCGGTGTCCTCGTGGCTGCCTGGGTAGCGTGGGCCTGGGGGATGTGACGGTCGCGCGCAGGGGTCGTCGAGAAGCACGCAGAAATCGTGCACTGCAATCATGTGCACGTCGTTATGGCCGCAGATCTGGGCGGCCAGCGGCACTCTTCGGTGCAGTCGACCGGCCCGTGCGTGATCGTCACCGCCTCGGGAATGCAGTCCGCTTGCAACCAAGCGACGGAGGCAACAATGAGCACGACAAGCCTGAATGCCCGCTTCGAGGAGATCACGCGGGGGATCGCCGGCATCCTGCCCGTCGAGCGGACCCCGCTGGACTCACCCTACGAGATCTCGAACGAGACGTACGCGGCGCTCCGCACCGTCCTGCACGACGTGGGTGGACAACCCGCGCTGCCGGAGCCGTACAAGGAGAAGGGCGAAGAAGCCTGGGAGATGAACACCTACGTCACCTGCGAGTGCCTGGCGTGGGGTGGCGCGTGGAACGCGGAGATCAGGCGCAGGGCGGAGAACGACCTCGGAGCAACGCTCTACTACGGTCTGCCGTACTACGCGCGGTGGATCACCGTCGCCGCCAAGACGCTCATCGACAAAGGGCTGATCACGCCCGACGAACTGTCCTCGAAGATCGACGAGGTACGGGCGCGCATGAAGGAGCAGTCATGACACAGCGACGGTTCTCGGTCGGGGATCGGGTGACGGTGCGGGACGCCACCAGCCTGTTCCACACCAGGACGCAGCGGTACGCCAGAGGGCGGACCGGTGTCGTCACCGAATACCGGCCCGAGTGGGTCATCCCGGAGGATGAGGCCTGGGGCCGTGACGAGGACGGCCGCCACGAGCCCTTCTACGTCGTGCGCTTCCGGCAGACCGACCTCTGGCCCGACTACACCGGCTTCGACGTCGACACGTTGGAGACCGAGTGCTCCGAACGCTGGCTCGAACCCGAAATGGTGGGCACGAAATGACTTATACCGAGCACGAGCACATCGAGGGACCCACCGAGGTCAGTGAGTTCGAGGTGCTGGAGCGCGCGGTGCGTGAGCTTGCCATCGAACACGGCCTGTTCTCCGCCGAGGACCACCGGCGTTTCACCGAATGGGCCGAGGCGCGCACGCCGGCCAAGGGCTCCCAGCTCGTGGCCAAGGCGTGGCTCGATCCCGCCTTCAAGCAGCAGCTGCTCAGCAATGGCACCGAAGCGAGCAAGGCGGTGGGCGTCGACTGGCTCGACCCGACCGGGAAGGGCACGCCCAGCGACTACACGTACTTCTATGTCCTGGAGAACACGCCGAAGGTTCACAACGTGATTGTCTGCACGCTGTGTTCCTGCTACCCGCGGCCCGTCCTCGGGATGTCACCGGACTGGTACCGGACGCCAAACTATCGGCGGCGGCTGGTGCGCCGGCCGCGTGAGGTGCTGGCCGAGTTCGGTCTCCACCTGCCGTCGGACGTCGAGGTGCGGGTGCACGACTCGAACCAGAAGTCCCGGTTCATGGTGATGCCCATGCGCCCGGAGGGCACCGAGGGGTGGTCCGAGGAGCAGCTCGCGTCGATCGTGACAAGGGACACGATGATCGGTGTCGCCCTGCCGAACCCTGAGTGGACGGCCACGAACCCCCCGAACGCGAAGACAGGTGCACGTCGATGACCGACACGTCGACGGATCACCTCCTGACCGGCATCTTGAGTCCTCAGACCCGGCGCCAGGATCGCAGCCTGCCCGACCTGGACCGCACACCGGACCCGTGGGAGTCGAGCATGCAGGCGACCTGCGAATGCCTGTCGTGGCGCGGCGCTCTCGACAACCTCGAACGCCGGCATGCCGAGGACCGGCTGGGCGAGACCGTGTACGTCGACTATCCCGTGCAGGCCCGATCCGCGCTTGTGGTCACCCATCTGCTGATGGAGCAGGGCATCCTGGACGAGCAAGAGCTGCGATCGAAGATGGCGCAGGTCCGCGCCAGGCTTGAGGATGTCTGACCTCGCGGGTCGGCCCGCCGGATGGACCGCCTGAGCTGCCGGCCGTGCCCTGCGCGCGGGCCGGCAGCTCTCCACGTTTCAGGCTGGCACTGGATGCCGGCTCGTTGGGCAGGCGATTGCTGGTAGCGGGTGGTGTTGGAGGTCGCTGCGCGGGTATCGGCGCGGAGGCCACTGGCGACGGGCGAGGCAGGCGGTCAGGCAGTGGGCGCAGTGGCGGCCGTATGGCGGTTCCTCGTCGGACCCCCTTTGCGGGTGCGGCAGCTGGCCAAGCAGCAGATTACGCCGATCGAAGGGCTCCCCGCCCTCTCACTCGACGCGCTGACGTCGGTGGCGTACGGGCCGGAGGCGATCATCGCCGTGCTCGCGGCGGCCGGGCTGGCCGCGCTGCACCTCGTGCTGCCGGTCTCGATCGCGATCGTCGTGCTGCTGGCGGTCCTGGTGTTCTCGTACCGCCAGGTCATCGAGGCATATCCGGGCGGCGGCGGCACCTACGCGGTGTGCCGGGCGAACTTCCCGCCGCAGGTCGGCGTGCTGGCCGCCGCGGCGCTCGTCGTGGACTACACGTTGACGGTCGCGGTCTCGATCGCCGCCGGGGTGGGGTCGCTGACCTCGGCCTTCCCCGGCCTGACCCCGGCCACGGTCCCGATCTGCCTGGGCATCCTCGCGCTGGTCACCGGGCTCAACCTGCGCGGCCTGGGCGACACGGCCCGGGCGTTCCTGCTGCCCACCATGGCATTCATCGTCGGGTTGCTGATCGTGATCGCAATCGGCCTGATCCACCCGCTGGCGCTGCACACGCCGCGCCAGGGCCAGCCGCTGACGTCCACCGAGGGACTGGAGGCCGTCGGCCTACTGCTGGTGCTGAAGGCGTTCTCGGCGGGGTGCAGCGCGCTGACCGGGGTGGAGGCCATCGCCAACGGCGTGCCGCTGTTCAAGGAGCCGAGGGTGGCCCGGGCCAAGCGGACCGAGACACTGCTCGGCGTCATCCTCGGCGTGATGCTGCTGGGCCTGGCCGTGCTGGCGAACCGCTGGCACATCGGGCCCCGGTCCGGTGAGACGGTCCTGAGCCAGGTCATCGCCATCTCGGTCGGCAGGAACTGGGCGTACTACGTGATGGCCGTGACCATCACGGTGGTGCTCATGCTGGCCGCCAACACGTCGTTCGGTGGGCTGCCGGTGCTGACCAGCCGGCTGGCCGGCGACAACTACCTGCCGCACCTGTTCGCACTGCGCGACGAGCGGCAGGTGTTCGCCGTCGGCATCTGGACGCTGGCCGGTCTGGCCGGGGTTCTGCTCGTCGCGGTGCGCGGGCAGACTCTCAGGCTGATCCCGCTGTACGCCATCGGGGTGTTCACCGCCTTCACGCTGGCCCAGTCCGGGCTGGTCAAACACTGGTGGAAGACCCGGCCGGCGGGCTGGCGGCACCGGGCGGTCATCAACGGTGTCGGCGCGGTCACGACCGGGGTGGCCACCGTGGTATTCCTCGTCACCAAGTTCACCGTCGGCGCGTGGGTGGTCGTGCTGGCCGTGCCGGCCATCATCACGCTGTTCGCGCGGACCCATGCGTACTACGCGCGCTGCGGGCAGGCGCTCGGCCTGGACGCGATCCCGGCCAGGCCGCACGCCGGATCCACGATGGTGGTGGTGCCCGTGACCGGCGTGAGCCGGCTGACCCGGCACGCGGTCGAGGATGCCCTCTCGATCAGCCCGCGGGTGGTGGCGGTCCATGTCGTGCTCGAGGACACCAGCGGGGACACCGGCCGCGACCGTGAGCTGGACCGGCAATGGGCCGAATGGAACCCCGGGGTGCCGCTCAAGATCCTGCACACCGAGTATGCCTCGGTGGCCCGGCCCATCGTGGCATTCATCGACGAGCTCCATGAGCAGCACGACGAGCGGATCATCGTGCTGATCCCGGTGGCGCTGCCGCACCGGCTGCGGTACCGCTTCCTGCACAACCATCTCGAGATCGCCCTCACTGCCGCGTTGCAGACCCGCCCGGACGTCATCGTCGCCAGGGTGCCCATGCCGCTGCGCATCCCGTGATTTCACCCCGGTGTCGACGGCGCCGTAGCGGCGTTCGCCCGACGCACAAAATGATCATGGATAGCCTGGAAGTGCACCCTGCCAGGCCCGTCGTCCGCTTCAGAGATGTCGGTCGGCATCGGGAGAAACTGGACGCATGCCGGGTGTCTGGCCCCGCCACACGGACGCGGCCGGATCGGAACGGGGTGTCATGCAACGCAATCCCAGAGAAGTCAATCGATTCGGACCCGGCCGCGGACCGGCGGTGGATCTCGTCCCGTTCGGCGGGACGGTCACCACCGCGCTGGCGCCGCTGGGCATCCCGACGCTGACGGCGCCGTTCGTCGTGCGGGTCGGGGACGCAGCAGCGGTCACCATCGCCGGGCCGAGGCGCTGAGTCGGTGAGTGCAGCGGGCGGAGCGTCCGCCGAGGACTCCCGCGCGGAGTTCAGGTTGCCGTTGCTGGCATTGGCGGTCGCCACGGGTGTCGCGGGTCTCATGGACGCGTTGGCCGTGACCCGGTACGGCGTCTTCGTAGCCAACCAGTCCGGCAATCTCGTCCATGTGGGCATGGGCCTGGCCGGCCGCGACCCGTTGTGGCTAGCTTCGGCGTGTTCGATCGGCGCGTTCGGACTCGGCGCGGGGGTCGCCTTCGGGGTGCGCCGCATCTGCGATCCCGGTCACCGGCCGGATCCTGCCGTTGCTGGGTTCTGCCTGGCGCTCGTCGCCCTGCTGCTGTGGGCGGTCGTGGATGCCGCGTTCGACCGGGGAGCGCCGGGCCTGGACCGGCGGGCCGTGCTCGCCGCCACCGGGGCATTCTTCATGGGCTGCCTGGGAGGGCTGTTCGCCCGGACCGCGGGGATCGCCACCACGATCACGTACCAGTCCGGAACCGTCATGAAGACCGGAACCCGCGTCGTCGCCTGGATCGCCGGCAGCGGCGAGGCTCGCCGGAAGGCGTCGCAGGGCGTGCTGCTGGGGCTGCTCGGCATCGGCGGCTACGTCAGCGGAAGTTTCGTCGGCGCGCTGGCCGGAGGCCGTCCGATGCTGACCTTCGCCCTCGCCGCGGCGGTGCTCGTCGCACTCATGCTGACGCTGCGGTCGCTGCGTCGCCGGCGATGAGGCGTGGCCGGCGTGCCGCCGGTGTCCGGACTGCCTGGCCGGCCGCATCGAGGATCGCTCTGCGGCAACGGGTGTGCCGGTCGAAGTGCCGAGAGACCCCGTGCGGCGTTTGCGACCTGGATCGCGGGGGAGAGAGCGACTCGAAACCGCGGGCCAGCAGATGGCCGACCGCCTTCAAATCTCAGGAGCTTCAAATTGTCTCAAACCGCAGCCCTGCCGACACCCGTCCACCCGTCGCTGCCGGCGGCGATCCCACTGCGCCAGCTACTGCCCTGGGCGGTCTTCGGCCTGCTCTTGGCCGTCCTGGCGGTCTACTTCGTCGGTGCCGAACAGGGCGCCACTTCGATCTTCTCCGGCACGTTCGTGCACGAGTTCACGCACGACGGCAGGCACCTGCTGTCCTTCCCCTGCCACTGATCGGCCGAAGACATGACCGCAGGTAAACTGCTGATCCGTGGCATGCTCGTGGGGGTGGTGGCCGCCGCACTGGCTTTCGCCTTCGCGAGCATGTTCGGGGAAGCCCAGATCGACGGTGCGATCGCGTATGAGAACGCCCACGCAACCGCACACGTCCACACCGACACGACGGAGCCGGGTCACGCCGACGCGGCGGAGGCAGAGCCGGTCAGCCGCACCGTGCAATCCACCGTCGGCCTGGGTGTCGCCCTGCTCCTCTACGGCACCGCCCTGGGCGGCATCTTCGCCGTGGCGTTCGCCTTCTGCCACGGACGCGTCGGTGCGCTGCAGTCGCGTGCCACGGCGCTGCTGGTCGGCGGTGTCGGGTTCATCGCGATGTTCCTGGTGCCGTTCATGAAGTATCCGGGCAACCCGCCCGCGGTCGGCGATCCGGACACCATCGGACGGCGTACCGCCCTGTATTTCACCATGATGGCCGTGAGCCTGCTGGCCGCGGCCGGCTCGGTGCTGGTCGCGCGCAGTCTCGCTGCCCGGCTCGGCAACTGGAACGCAGTGCTGGTCGCCGCGGGCGGGTATGTCGCCGTCGCGGCGCTCGCGGGACTGCTGATGCCGGCCGTCAACGAGACCCCGGCCGACTTTCCGGCCACCCTGCTGTGGCGCTTCCGGCTCGCCTCGGCCGGCGTTCAGCTCGTGTTGTGGAGCACCCTCGGCCTGCTGTTCGGTGCACTGACCAGCCGCACCGAACAAGCGCTCACGGCCCGCCAGGCGACGCCCGACAGGCTCGCCCGGCCGGAGCGAGCGGCAACGTAGCGCTCGCTGCACTTCCACGGCCGGATCCCATGTGGACCGGCCGTGGAGGTTCAGGGCTCGGCTCCGACCCGTGGGGCGGCCCGATCGACCCACATCTGCTGGATCTCGCCAAGTGTCTTGCCCTTGGTCTCCGGCAGGAGTTTCCACACGAACACGAAGGACACCGCGCACATGGCGGCGAACACACCGAAGGTGCCGGACTCGCCGATCCAGCCGGTGAGGCTGAGGAAGAACTGTGTCACCAGCCACGCCGCTGCCCAGTTGGCCGCAGTCGCCGCCGAGACTCCGAGGCCGCGGATCGTGCTCGGATAGATCTCGTTGATCACGGTCCACACCACGGGGCCGAGCGAGAACGCGTAGCTGGCAATGAAGACGATCATCGCGACCAGCATGATGACGCCCGCGTCGCTGGGCGTGTTGCCCGATGCGCTGCCGTGGACCGTGATGCGGCCCAGGCGAAGAAAGCACAGACTGAGCCTTACCGGAACCTGACACCTCGGTCAGACCGCGGGTCTGCCGGCGATTGCGGGACCGGCCTACCCGGCGTGATGGGAGCCGGACGGATCGGCTGTGGTGACAATGCAGGGTGACCGGCACATCCCGGTGGACGCGCGTCGATCACAACACGAATCTCGACCGGTTCAATACGCAGGATGCCGTTACCCGCGAATTCACCCCGGACTGCGGTGGAGTCACTCATTCTTTCCGTTCAACGGTCACCGTGCTCCGGTTAGGCTGAACCGCATCTGGCCCGGTTTGTCGCCGGCTTCGACATTGCGCGAGCAGATCCTGGTCGCGCCGCGCTGACCTGCCGCACCCGATCGACGGTCACCTGGAAAACGGCCCGTTGGAATCTCGCGGCCGCTGCTTTCACGCGATGGCGTGAACACCTGCGACACATGGCGGGCAATAAATACCTGCGCGGACAGATGGGAACGACACGTGCCATGAAACTCACGCCCAGGGAATTGGACAAGCTGACGGTGCTCACGCTGGCCCAGATCGCTCAGGCCCGCCGGGCCAAGGGTCTGAAGCTCAACCACCCCGAAGCCGTGGCGGTGATCTGCGCGGCGGCGCTGGAGGGCGCCCGGGAGGGCAAGACGGTCGAGGACGTGCTGACCGACGCGCGGTCGGTGCTGAGCAAGGCCGACGTGATGGAAGGCGTCGCCGACCTGGTCCCGTTCATCCAGATCGAGGCGGTCTTCCCCGACGGAAGCCGGTTGGTCACGGTGCACACCCCGATCCAGTAGCGGACAGCAGGACAGGAGGGCCAGGATGCCGAATCCCAGTCACAAAGACAGCAGTCACAAGTCGATCCGGCCGATCGGCGGCTACGTGCTCGCGGACGACCCGGTGGAGCTCAACGCCGGCCGGCCGACCTCGACGCTCGAGGTGGTCAACACGGGGGACCGGCCCGTCCAGGTCGGTTCGCACTACCACTTCTACGAGGTGAATCGCTGCCTCGAGTTCGACCGTGACGCCGCGTTCGGGCGGCGGTTGGACATTCCGGCGACCACGGCCGTGCGCTTCGAGCCCGGTGACAAGAAGACCGTCGACCTCGTGCCGTTCGGCGGCAAGCAGCGGGTGTACGGGTTCAACGGGCTGGTGGACGGCTGGGCCGGCACCGGCGATGCCGTCGGATATCAGCCCGAGCGGACGGCGGCGGCCGACCGGGCCACCATGCGCGGCTTCAAGTCCCGGCCCGCCAAGGAGCAGCAGAAGAAGGAGCCCCAGAAGAAGGAGTCCCAGAAGTGAGCCGGATATCGCGGAGCCAGTACGCCGATCTGTACGGCCCGACGCTCGGCGACAAGATCCGGCTGGGCAACACCGACCTATACATCGAGATCGAGCGGGACCTGCGGGTCCTGGGCGACGAGGCCGTCTACGGCGGCGGCAAGACCCTGCGCGACGGCATGGGCGTCGACAGCGGGCTGTCCAGCGCCGGCGGCGCACTCGATCTCGTCATCACCAACGTCACGATCGTCGACGCGGTGATGGGGGTCGTCAAGGCGGACGTCGGGATCAAGGACGGCCGCATCGTCGGCGCGGGCAAGGCGGGCAACCCCAGCACGATGGACGGGGTCACGCCGAGCCTGGCGGTGGGTCCGGGCACCGACGCCATCTCCGGCGAGCACCTCATCCTGACCGCGGCCGGCATCGACGCGCACGTGCACTACGTTTCGCCGCAGCAGGTGTACGACGCGCTCAGCAACGGCATCACCACCCTGTGGGGCGGCGGCGTCGGCCCGACGGACGGCACCAACGGCACCACGATCTCCCCCGGGGTGTGGAACCTCCACACCATGATGCGGGCCGTGGAGAGCCTGCCGATCAACTTCGGCTTCCTGGGCAAGGGAAGCTGCTCGTCGCGCGGCCCGCTCGACGAGCAGATCATCGCCGGCGCGGCCGGGCTCAAGATCCACGAGGACTGGGGCGCGACACCCGCGGTGATCCGGGCCGCGCTGCGCGCCGCGGACGACTTCGACATCCAGATCAGCCTGCACACGGACACGCTCAACGAGAGCGGCTACGTGGAGGACACCATCGCGGCGTTCGAGGGCCGCACGGTGCATACCTTCCACACCGAGGGCGCGGGCGGCGGGCACGCGCCGGACATCATCAAGGTCGCGGGTCAGCGCAACGTGCTGCCGAGCTCGACGAACCCGACGCTGCCGTACGGGGTCAACTCGCAGTCCGAGCTGTTCGACATGATCATGTTCTGCCACAACCTCAACCCGCGGATCCCCTCGGACGTCGCGTTCGCCGAGAGCCGGGTCCGGCCCGAGACGATGGCCGCCGAGAACGTCCTGCACGACCTCGGCGCCATCTCGATGATCTCCAGCGACAGCCAGGCGATGGGCCGGGTGGGTGAGAGCTTCCTGCGTGCCGTCCAGCTCGCGGACGCCATGAAGGCGGCCCGGGGCAAGCTCCCGGAGGACTCGCCGGACAACGACAACTTCCGGGTGCTGCGGTACCTCGCCAAGGTGACCATCAACCCCGCCATCACCCAGGGCGTGGCCCACGTGCTGGGCTCGATCGAGCCGGGCAAGCTGGCCGACCTCGTGCTGTGGGAGCCGGCCTTCTTCGGCGCCAAACCGAAGCTGGTCGTCAAGGCCGGCATCATCAGCTGGGCGGCCACCGGCAGCTCGGACGCGTCGCTGCCGCTGACCGAACCCGTCATGTACAAGCCGATGTTCGGGGCGTTCGGGTCCGCGCTGTCGCAGAGCTGCGTGACGTTCGTTTCGCAGGCCGGCTACGACGCTGGTATCGCCGGGAAGCTCGGCCTGCAGCGGCAGGTCCTGCCGGTGCGGGGGACGCGCTCGCTGACCAAGCGGGACATGGTGCGCAACGACCTCACCCCCCGGATCGAGGTGGACCCGGAGACCTTCGCCGTCAAGGTCGACGGCGTGCACGCCACGGTGCCGGCGGCCTCGTCGCTGTCCATGAACCAGTTGTACTTCTTCAGCTGATGCCGGCGCGAACGCTTGGTGCCGCGCGAACGCTTGGTGCCGCCGCGAACGCTGATGCTGCCGTGATGGGGAGGGAACATGCTCGTCGAAGCTGTGCTGGGCAACGCCGCCGAGCCGGACTGGCGTGACCGGCTGTCGCAGACGCACGTCGACCGGCTCGTCCTTGACCAGTGGGAGGCGCAGAAACGCCGCCTGCGCAAGCGGACCAGCGGCGGCGTCGAGGTGGCGCTGTCGCTGGCACGCGACACGCACCTGCACGACGGTGACGTCCTCGCCTGGGACGGCGCGGCGGGTACGGCCACCGTCGTGCAGCTCATGCTGGGTGAGGTGATGGCGGTCGAACTGCCGCCCGGGACGCCGATCCGCACCGCGGTCGAGCTCGGGCACGCCATCGGCAATCAGCATTGGCCGGCCGTGGTGAACGGCACGACGGTGTACGTGCCGGTGACCGTCGATCGCCGGGTCATGGACTCGGTCATGCGGACCCATGCCTTCGCCGGGATCAAGCACGAGTTCGTCGAGGGCACCGAGGTCCTCGCCTTCCTCGCGCCGCACGAGGCCCGGCGGCTGTTCGGCGGGGCCGAGGCGGCCGGCCATACGCACCTGCCCGCGGACGGCAGTTGAGGACCGCCGCACCGGTACCGCGGCTGCTGGAGCTCATGCGGCTGCTGCAGTTCACCGACTCGATGTTCCCGGTGGGGGCGTTCACGTTCTCCAACGCGCTGGAGCCGGCGGTGCAACTCGGGATCGTTCACGACCGGCGGACACTGCACGAGTTCGTGCGCACCGCGACGCACCTCGCGGCCGGCTGCGACGGCATCGGGCTGCTGGAGAGCCATCGCGGCACCCGCGCGGGCGACACCGACCGGGTCGCGCGATCCGACGAAGCGGTGTTCGTCCGCAAGCTCAACGAGGAGATGCGCTCGATGAGCACCCGGATGGGCCGGAAGCTGGCGGAGATCTCCGCGCGCGTCGTCGGAGATCCGGTGCTGGTGCGGCGGGCCGAGGACATCGTCGCCGGAGCCGTACCCGGAACGTATCCGGCCGGGCTCGGTGTCCTCGCCGCCGTTCTCGGCCTGCCCGAGGAGGCGGCCTTCGCGGCACACCAGTACGGGACGGCGGCGATGATCGTCGGTGCCGCCGTCCGGCTCATGCCGATCGACCACGTCGACGCCCAGACGGTGTTGTTCGCCGTCAACGACACCGCGCAGCGGCACTACGAACGCGTGGCTGGGGCGTCGCTCGACGACATGTCGTCGTTCGCGCCCATGACCGACGTGCTGGCCGCCGCGCACGTGCGGGCCCGGATACGGATGTTCATCAACTGACCTCACCGGAGGAAGCATGAAATCAGCCAGTCGCATCGGCGTCGGAGGACCGGTCGGCAGCGGGAAGACGGCGATCATCGAGGCGATGGTGCCGCGCCTGGTCGCCGACGGGCAGCGGGTCCTCGTCGTGACGAACGACGTGGTCACGACCGAGGACGCCGCGCACGTGCGGCGGGTGCTCACCGGTGTGCTGCAGGCCGAGCGGATCATCGGGGTGGAGACCGGCGCCTGCCCGCACACCGCGGTCCGCGAGGACCCGAGCATGAACCTCGCCGCGGTCGAGGACATGGAGTCCCGCTTCCCGGGCAGCGACGTCGTGCTGATCGAGAGCGGCGGCGACAACCTGACCCTCACGTTCAGCCCGGCCCTGGTGGACTTCTTCATCTACGTGATCGACGTGGCGGCCGGCGACAAGATCCCGCGCAAGAACGGCCCCGGCATCGCGCGCTCCGACCTGCTCGTGATCAACAAGGTGGACCTGGCCCCGTACGTCGACGCGGACCTCACCGTGATGGACCGCGACGCCGCGATGCAGCGCGACGGCAAGCCGGTCGTCTTCACCAACTGCAGGACCGGCGAAGGCGTCGACGACGTCCTGTCGATCATCCGCCGCGAGGTCCTGTTCGAACTGGCGCCCGCCGAATGAACAACCTGCACGCCGCGCCGGAACTGGCGCCGTACCACGACGAACCGGCGCAACTGCCCAGCGGCGCCCCCGGCAAGAACGGGGTGCTGCGCCTCGGATTCGAGCGCCGCGGCGACCGCACGATCCTCGCGGAGCTGTTCCGGCAGGCGCCGCTGCTGGTCCAGCGGGCGTTGTACTGGGACGAGGCCATGCCCGGCCTGGCCTGCGTCTTCATCGTCACGACGTCCGGCGGGCTGCTGCAGGGCGACCGGCATGCGCTCCGGGTGCGGCTCGGCGAGCACGCGCAGGCCCACCTGACGACGCAGTCCGCGACCAGGATCCAGCAGATGGACGCGAACTACGCGACGCAGACGCAGGACATCGTGCTGCAGGACGGGGCGTACCTGGAGTTCCTGCCGGAGCCGGTGATCCCGTACCGCCGGAGCCGGTACCTGGCCCGGACCCAGGTGTCGTTGCCGGAGAGCGCGACGGCGCTGTACGCGGAGATCATCCTGCCCGGACGGCGGTACCACAACGACGGCGAACTGTTCGGCTACGACCTCTTCTCCTCGGCGCTGCGGGTCACCCGCCCGGACGGCCGCGAACTGTTCGCGGAGAAGTTCGTCATCGAGCCGGGACGGTTCCCGGTCGACGGCTGTGCGGTGATGGGCGGATTCGACGTCGTCGCCAACGTCGTGCTGCTGACCTCGGCCGCCCGCGCCGAACGGGTGATCGACCAGATCCCGGCAACCTCGACCATGACCGGCCCGGCGGTCGCCGGCGCGAGCCGCCTGCCGAACGGCGCCGGCCTGATCTACCGGGTGCTCGGGACGGACTCGGAACCGGTCCGCGCCGTGGTCCGGGACTTCTGGTCGCTGGTGCGCCGGGAGACCGCCGGCGCCCCGCTGCCGCCCCCGTTCCGCTGGCGTTGACGAGCATGGACAGAATCAGCCAGACCTGGGCCACCGCGGCCGACGGTCATGCTCCCGTGCGGTTCGCCGACGCGTGCCTGCGCGGCGCCGGCCAGGTGATGCTGCAGAACAACCCGGTCACGGGCCTGCTCATCCTGGCCGCCATCGCCTGGGGCGCGATCCGCACCGGCACCGCGGAGGTCGCCGTCGGCGCCCTGGTGGGGCTGCTCGCCGGCACGGGCACCGCCCTGCTGCTGCGGGTCGACCTGGCATCGTGGCGGCAGGGCCTCTTCGGGTTCAGCCCGCTGCTGACCGGCGCGGCGCTGCCCACGTTCCTCGCCGCCAAGCCGCTGCTGTGGGCGTACGTGGTGCTGGGCGCGGCCGTCACCACCGTGGTCACCCTCGCGTTGAGCAACGTGCTGAACAGCTGGGCGGTGCCCGCGCTGACCTTCCCGTTCGTCCTGACGTCCTGGTTCCTGCTGATGGGCGCCTACCAGTTCATGCGGATCGGGGCCGGCGCGCTGAGCCGGCCGGCACTGCCGGCCACCACCTCACCGGAGTCGGCCCACGTGTCGCTGACCTTCGACTTCCTGGCCACGGGCACGCTGAAAGGGATCGCTCAGGTCTTCCTGCTCGACGACTGGATCAGTGGCGCCGTCATCCTCGTGGCGCTGGCGGTCAACTCCCGCGCGGTCGCGCTCGCCGCGATCCTCGGCTCGGCGGTCGGCACCGCGCTCGCGATCGGGCTGGGCGCGGAGGCCACGGCGATCGGCAAGGGGATCTGGGGCTTCAACGCGGTGCTCACCGCGATCGCCCTGGGTGCAGTGTTCTACCGCCCCATGCCGGCGGTGGCCGTCTACACGCTGCTGGGGACGATCACCGCGGTCTGGGTGCAGGCCGCCCTGACCACTGTGCTGGCGCCGTACGGCATCCCCACGCTGACCGGCCCGTTCGTGGTCGCCACCTGGCTGTTCCTCCTGCCGAAGCGGCACTTCGCCCCGATCCCGCACCACAAGCGGCACGGCGACGGCACGATGCTCACCACCACCGCTGCCGCGCCGCCGCACGGTTCGTGAGAACTGGCGAGTGGCTTGCCCGTCCACCAGCGACGGGCAAGCCACAGGGGTGGGTTCAGGCCGATGCGCCAGGTTCGCGCTGGATGCTGGTGCTGGGCTTGACGACCTGGACGAATCCCTCCGGGTGCTCGGCGGAGAACCGGTCGAAGACGTCCAGCACCGTGGCGACGCTCCGGTCCGGGACGAGGACTTCGATGCGGAGCCGGCTGACGAGCTCGAGATTGCGCCGGTACCCGCGAACGGTCTGCGCCTGCGGCTCCTCCACGGCCGCGTGGGCCTCGGTGACGACGACCGACGAGGCGCCGGCTCGCGACAGCGCCTCCTCGAGCTCGTCGGTGTGCACGCGTTCGGGGTCGAGCAGGCCGGTGACGAGGCTGACGGTGGAGCCCGGACCACCGGCGGCCGCCCTGACCGGCGCCACCCGTTCGGGCGCTGTCCCGGGGCCGCCCGCCGAGCCGGGCAGGCCCGAGACCGCGTCGAGGTGGTATGCCTCGACGGCCTGCTGCACCCGGTCGAGCCGGTCCTCGTCGGCCGGCGGGACGCGAAGGCCGATGCTCTTCTGGATCGCGATGGCGATGATCCAGGTCAGGACGAACGAGAACGCCGCCACCGCGACGACCGCGACGGCCTGCCGCCAGAGCAGGCCGACGCCGCCACCGAAGAACAGGCCGTTGGCGCTGAGGGGGTTGGCGGCCCGGTCGGCGAAGAAGCCCAGCAGCAGCGAACCGAGCACGCCTCCGATGAAGTGCACGGCGACGACGTCGAGCGCGTCGTCGAAGCGCAGATGGAACTTCATCCGCATCGCCAGCTGGCAGACGAGGCCGGCGACGACGCCGATGACGAGCGCCGACAGCGTGCTGACGTATCCCGCGCACGGGGTGATCGTCGCGAGCCCGGCGACGGCGCCCGAGACGGCGCCCAGCACGGTCGCGTGCCCGCTGGTGAACCGCTCCAGCAGCAGCCAGGCCACCAGGCCGGCCGCGGCGGCGATGTGGGTGTTGAGCAGTGCCTGGGCCGCGATCGCGTCCGCGCGGAGTCCGTCGCCGGCGTTGAAGCCGAACCAGCCGAACCACAGCACACCCGCGCCGACGATCGTCAGGGGCAGTGAGTTGGGCAGGGTGCCCGTCCTCGGCCAGTTCCTGCGGCGGCCGACCACCAGGAGGATCGCCAGCACCGCGGCGCCGGCGGAAGTGTGCACGACCATGCCGCCGGCCCAGTCCTGCGCGCCCAGCCTGGCCAGCCAGCCGCCGGGGTGCCAGAGCCAGTGCGCGATCGGCGCGTAGACGATCACCGACCAGACCGCGATGAAGACCGCCCAGCCGATGAGTTTCAGCCGTCCCGCGGTCGCTCCGGTGATGAGCGCCGGCGTGATGACGGCGAACATCATCTGGAACGCCACGAACGCCAGCGTCGGGATGGCGACCCCCGGCGCGACGACGTGGAACGCGGGCGCGGGCGCGGGCGTCGTGCCGGAATGCATCAGCGCGAACAGCTTGAGGTTGCCGACGAGGCCGGTGCCGGCGTCGTCGCCGAACGCGATGGTGTAGCCGAGCAGGATCCAGGTGATGCTGACGATGCCGAGCGGGATGAAGTTCTGTTGCAGCATGGCCAGGGTGTTGCGGCTGGACACCTGGCCGGCGTAGAAGAATGCCAGGCCGGGGACCATGAACAACACCAGCGCCGCGCAGACGAGCACCCAGGCGGTGTCTGCGCCGCTCACGACAGGTGATGTGGGCATGGAACACTTCCTTCCGAGACAGCGGGATCGGGTCGGTGGACCGGCGCCTCGGGGTCGCACGGGACCGGCGCCACGGCTGGACACCCGCGAAGTTCCCCCGGCAGGCTGGTTGCAACCTGGACCGGTGGGGGACCTCACATCGAATGCGTGGACGGGCCCGCGCCGGCGGCCGAAATCCTTGCCCGGACTCTGCAGGCCGCCGGTCCGTCAGAGCAGCGCACCCAGCCACAGGCCGAACGCCGCCAGCACGAGGCTCGCGCCCAGGCTGCCCAGCACGTTGAAGGCCTCAACTCCGGCGTTCTTCCGCAGCAGGCCCAGCGTGTGCCACTCCTCGGTCGAGAACGTCGTGTACGCGCCGAGAAAGCCAACGCCCGCGATCGTGGCGAAGTTCTGGACGGCGGCGGACGTGTCCGCGGTCGCGAATCCCGTGACGATGCCCAGCACGAACGCACCGGAGACGTTGATCAGGAAGGTGCTCGCGGGAAAGGCCTTGCTCGGCTCCGACACCCGCGCCTTCCACCACGGCATGACGACCGCGTCGACGCCGGCCCTGCTCAACGCGCCGAGTCCGCCGGCCAGGAAGACCCCGATCCCTACCCACATCAGACGGGGCTCTCCGCCGGGCGGCCCGTGCGCAACTCCACGAGACGTGCGCCGAGGGCCGCCGCGAGCACCCCGGTCACGATGCTCACCACCAGGTAGATGATGGCGAGGCCGCTGCGTCGGGCCCCGATCAACTGGTCGCTCTCGACGATGAAGTGGGACCAGGTCGTGAAACCGCCCAGGACGCCGGTGGAGAGCAAGGGCTTCGCCCAGCCGGCGTTCAACCGTCTGGCTGCGAGCAGCGTCATGACCGCGCCCAGACCGAAGGCGCCGACCATGTTGATCATGAAAGTGACCCACGGAAAGTCCGGTGGTGTCGGCGGCGCCAGGTAGAGCCCGAGCAGGTAGCGCAGCAGGGCACCGATCCCACCGCCGATGACCACCAGCACTACTGTCACGCGACAATTAGCTCACGCGACCCGGGCGCCACCATCCGGCGTCGCGCTGAACCACCCGGGACGGATGAGCGCAGCAGGGCCGGCGATCGTGGCGGCGACAGGCCCATGCCGCCTGCGCCACCGGCGACTGCCGGATCTGAACCCCACGCGTGGGTCACGCGTCTCCGGCCCGTCGCGGCCGGAGACGCGCTGTGGTGTGCGCCTGCGTCAGGAGGTGGTCAGTCCTTGCGGCGGGCGTGCTGTTCGTTGCCCTTCGTCGCCTTCGTGCCGGCCTGCCGTGGGCGCTCTTCGGCAGTGTGCACCTCGATCTTGCGTACCTCGGACTCCTCGATCTTGCCCAGGGTGATCGTCAGCACTCCGTTGACGTAGGTGGCGTCGACCTGGTCGGCGTCGACGTTGCCGGGCAGTTCCACCTGGTACTCGAACTCGCCTGCCTCGCGGAGCTGGCGACGCATGACGCCGCTGCGCGAACGCTGCTGGAACGCCCCGCTGATGCGCAGTTCCTCGCCGCGCATCTGGATGTCGACGTCTTGCGGGTTCACGTTCGGCAGGTCGATGTCGACGATGTAGGCATCGTCGGTCTCCTCGATGTCGATCGGCGCCAGCGTCGACCACAGTCCCACGCCGGGCGCGGTGGCCGGATCGCCCATGAAGGTGTTCATCAGCTGGTTGAACCGGGTCGAGATGTCATCGATCTCCCGGCGTGGGTCCCAGCGGTGCAGCGGCGCCAGCCGCCCACCGGCATAGCGCTGCCGGGAGGAGAACGGTGCGAGTGTCATGGCGGATCGGTTCCCTTCTGCAAGCCGGCACATCCCCGGCTCGATCATTTCGACGACCAGCCCGAATGATGGTGCCGGGGCGAGCGAATCCGTCTCCCCTGGCGGAGATGACCACTTCGGGACCGGTGCACGGGTGAGCGCGCCGAGCAGGTTTACGCCGCCGGAAACCGGCCAGATTCGTACCCGCGGGACCAGTTCCGGGCGCACGGCCGTGGTCGCGGACGAGGTCGGACGGCACTGCAGCCGGGCCCGCCGGGAGGACATGTGGATCAACAGCTGCTGGCCGATGCGGTGGACAACCTGTACCCGGCCCGGATGCAGATGGCGTTCTCGCTGGGCTGGCACATCATCTTCTCCTGTTTCGGGATCACGTTCCCGGCGCTGGTGCTGTTCGCCGAGTGGCGGGCGTACCGGCGCGCCGACGCCGATCTGGAGAGGCTGGCCCACACCTGGGCCAAGGCCATGGGAGTGATGTTCGCCGCCGGCGCGGTGTCGGGCACGATCCTGTCGTTCGAGATGGGCATCCTGTGGCCGGGGCTGATGGAGCGGTTCGGCGAGGTGTTCGGCTTCCCGTTCATCCTTGAAGGCTTCACGTTCTTCATCGAGGCGATCTTTCTCGGCATCTACCTGTTCAGCTGGGGTCGGCTGTCGCCGCGGGCGCACCTGCTCACCGGCCTGCCGATCATCCCTGCCGGCATCGCCGGGGCGCTCTTCGTGATCTCCGCGAACGCCTGGATGAACACCCCCGAGGGGTTCGAGATCGATGCCGGCGGCCGCGTGGTCGACGTCGACGTGATCGACGCGATGTTCAACCCGTCCACGGCCGCGCAATGGCTGCACATGATCATCGCGGCGTTCATGGTGGTCGGTTTCACCGTCGCGTCCATCTACGCGGTGGGGATGCTGCGCGGCCGGCGTACCCGCTATCACCGGCTGGGCCTGGTGATCCCGCTGACCCTCGCGGCGATCGCCACACCCGTGCAGATCGGGGTGGGCGATTACATCGCCAACGTGGTCGCCGAAACCCAGCCGGTCAAGCTCGCCGCGATGGAGGGCCTGTACCGCACCGGCACCGGCGTGCCGCTGTCGTTGGGCGGCATCTACACCGACGACGAGCTGCGGTACGCGCTGCGGATCCCGTGGGGACTGTCGCTGCTGGTGACCCATGACCCGGACGGCCAGGTGGTCGGCCTGGAAACGGTCGGCCCGCAGCTGCGACCACCGGTCAACGTCGTGCACCTGTCCTACAACGTCATGGTCGGCATCGGGTTCGCCCTGATGCTCATCACGCTGGCGATGGCCTGGACGTGGTTCCGGCACCGCCGGCTGCCCGGGTCCCGCTGGTTCCTGCGCGGCGTCGCGCTGTCGGGAGTGGCGTCGATCGTGGCGATGGAGGCCGGCTGGGTCACCACCGAGGTCGGCCGCCAGCCGTGGGTCGTCTACGAGAAACTCAAGACCGCCGACGCGGTGAGCTCGGCGCCCGGGCTCTACCTGGGTCTGTGGGCGGTCCTGGCCGTATATGCCGTGCTGACGTTCCTGACCGTCTACACGCTGCGGCGGCTCGCCCACCACCACGACGACGCCGTGGCACCGCAGGAGGTCGCCGCCGAGCCGCTGGACAGCACCGGCGAAAGGCCGGCTGGATGAACCTGCCCGACGCCGTGCTCACCGTCATGTTCCTGGCGCTGATCGCCTACGCCCTGTTCGGCGGCGCCGACTTCGGCGCCGGGATCTGGGACCTCCTCGCCGGCGGCACGGCCAAGGGCCGCCCTCAGCGCACCTTGATCGAGCACTCCATCGGACCGGTGTGGGAGGCGAACCACGTCTGGTTGATCTTTGTGCTGGTGGTGCTGTGGACCGGATTCCCACCTGCCTTCGCCGCGATCGCCTCGACCCTGTACATCCCGCTCACCCTCGCCGGGTTCGGGATGATCGTGCGCGGCGGGGCGTTCGCATTTCGCAAGACCGCTTCGACCCCGGGAATGCAGCGCTTCCTCGGCGGCTCATTCGCGCTGTCGTCGGTCGTCACACCGTTCTTCCTCGGGGCGATGGTCGGCGGCATCGCCTCCGGACGCGTGCCACCGGGCGTCGCCGCCGGCAGCGTGCTGACAAGCTGGATCAACCCCACATCGGTCCTCGGCGGAGTGCTGGCCGTCCTGTCCTGCGCCTACCTCGCCGCCGCCTTCCTGTGCGGCGACGCCCGCCGCGAGGCGCCGGACCTGGCCGAGGTGTTCCGGCGCCGAGCGCTGATCACAGCGTTCGTCACGGGCGCGGTGGCCATCGCCGGCATCTTCGTGCTGCGCGGTGACGCACCCGTCCTGTTCGACCAGCTGCTCGGCCGCGGCCTGGCGCCGATCGTGCTGTCCGCAGCCGCCGGCGCCGTCTCCATCGGGCTCCTGCTCGGCCGCCGGTACATCTGGGCGCGCGTCGCCGCCGGTGCCGCCGTCACGGCCGTGCTCTGCGGCTGGGCCGCCGGGCAGTACCCGTACGTGCTGCCGGCGCACCTCACCATCGACGACGCCGCGGCCGGCCGGGGCACCCTCACCGCGGTGCTGGTCGCCGTCGCGGTCGGATCGATCCTGCTCATCCCGGCGCTGATCCTCATGTACCGCATGTTCCAGACGGTCCCGGCAGCCACGCCACACCCGCCGGGCCTCTACGCCGATCACGACCACACCGGCCGCGGCACACCACCGACTTGATCACCGCAACGGTGACCGTCCACCGGGCGGCGAGCAATTCCGGTGCCCGTCACGGCAGTTGCGGGTACACCACCCGGACGTCGGCGGAGAGGGCGGCCTTGGCGCCCTTGGCGGCCTCGTCGACGAGGATCTCCAGGTCGCCGCGGGCGATGCCGTCGACCACGGCGGTGGCCACGAACGCTGGGTCCAGCTTCGGCACGTCCCACCGGGTCATCATGTCGGTGTCGGCGGCGCCCAGGTGCACGCCGCTGACCACGGTGCCCTGCCCGGCGAGTTCGAGCCGGACGCCGTTGGTGAGGCTCCACTGCGCCGCCTTCGCCGCGCTGTACGACGTCGCGTTGAGAAACGTGATCCATGACAGCACCGACAGCAGGTTGGCGATGGCGCCGCCGCCGTTGCCGGCGAGGACCGGGGCGAACGCGCGGGTCACCCGCAGCGTGCCGAAGAAGTGGGTGTCCATCTCGAGGCGGATGGCGTCGAGGTCGCCGTCGACGAGGTTGGAGAACGTGGCGAGGCCCGCGTTGTTCACCAGCAGCGTGACGTCACCGGCCTGCTCGGCCGCGGCGTCCACGCACGCCTGGTCGGTGACGTCGAGCCGCAGCACCACCGCGCCGGGCAGGTCCACGGACCGCGGGTCACGGGCGGTGGCGTACACCTTCGCCCCGCGGGCGAGCAGCTCACGCGCGATGTGCCGGCCGAGCCCCCGGCTGGCCCCGGTGACCAGCGCGACCGATCCCTCGATCTCCATATGGTGACCTCCTGAGCTGGTCCGGTCACCGTATGACACCACCGGCCCGTGGCGGTTCATCCATCCGGCCCTTGCGCCGCGCCGGTGCCGCGCTACCGGGCCGGGCGGGGGAGGGCCGCCGCGGCGGCCGCGTGGACGGCGGGGGACAGGGCGGTCGCGATCACCGCGTACCCGGCGCTGGAGGGGTGGAACCGGTCGGGGCTGAACAGCGCCGGCTCCGCCGCGAACGCCGCCGCGCTGCGGCCGATGTCGGCGACCCGGGCACCGGCGGCCAGCGCCGCCCGGGTCTGCGCCTGCTGCAGCGCCTGGCTACCGGCCCGCACCGCGAGGCGCAGCTGCGGCGGCACCCACGGCACCACGCTCAGGTCCGGCGCCGGCGCGACCACCACCTCCGCCCCGGCGGCGCGCAGCGCACGGACGGCGTCGCCGAGCAGGGCCGCGGCCCGGTGCGCCGGGACGAAGTGGGTCAGGTCGTTCGCGCCGACGATGATGAGCGCCACGCCGGGCGCCGCCGCGACCGCCCGGCGCACCTGCTCCGCCAGGCCCAGGCTGTCGGCCCCCGGCACCGCGAACACCCGCGCCTGCGCCGGCGTGCCGGCCGTGGTCAGCGACGCCGCCAGCCGGGCGCCGACGGTGTCGGCGGGGCTGGAGGCGCCCTGCCCGTGCGCGATGGAGTCGCCGAGCACGGCGAGCGTCAGTGTCACAGCAGAGGACAACGCCGGCGCCGCCACTGCGCTTCCTGCGTACCGGCGAGGCGCGGGCCACATCCCGGTCAGAACAGCGTGAGCGCCTCGGCCGGCTCGGGCTCGGGCAGCGGCGCCAGTTGCGGCAGGCGGGCCCGGACGTCGTCGTGGAACCGGCGGGCGAGCGCGGGCGCGTCGGCGTTGTCCGGGGTGTGCACGAACACTGTCGGGGATCGGCCCTCGCGCAGCCAGCCGGTGACGACGTCGAGCCAGCGCTGCCAGCCCTCGACGGTGCGGTCGGGGTCGTCGCGGCCGAGGTACCGCACGATCGGCCGGTCGGTCAGCGCCACGGTGCGCATCGGCATGCGCGGCTTCTTGGTCCACGCGTCGCGCTCGGCGTCGCTGGCCGGCGGGGAGGCGAAGAACGCGGTCGTGTCGAACGGCACCCACTCGGCGCCGCCGAGCGCCGCCTCCAGCTGCCGCGCCGCACCCGGGTCGGTGAAGAACTCCGGGTGGCGGACCTCGACGGCGTACCGGTGCGACGGCGGCATGCGGCGCAGGAACCTGGCGAGCACGTCGACGTCGCCGGGGCCGAACGATCCCGGCAGCTGGATCCACAGCGCGTGGGTGCGCGGCCCCAGCGGCTCGATCGCGTCGAGGAACGCGCGCACGTCGCCGCCGGCGTCAATCAGGCGCCGCTCGTGGGTGACCCGCTTCGGCAGCTTCACCACGAACCGGAACCCCGGATCGGTCTGCTGCGCCCACGACGCCACGGTGTCCCTGGTCGGTGTGGCGTAAAACGTGGTGTTGCCCTCCACGGCGTTGCACCAGCCCGCGTACGCCCGCAACCGCTCGTGCGCAGGCACCGGCTGCGGCGCGAACCGCCACGCCTTGTGTGTCCACATGGCACACCCGACATGAAGCTGCACACCGGCACGCTACCCGCGTCGGCGGGCGCTGGGCCAATGACGGGGCGGCCGACCCTATGTAGCGAAACTGCATGCACCTATGTAGACTTCCGGCATGCCACCGATCAGGATGACGACGGCGCTGGCGAGGGTCGTCGCGGCGCTGCTGCACGACCCGGCCGCGGAGCACTACGGGCTGGAGCTGATGCGGGCGACCGGCCACCCGAGCGGCACGCTCTACCCGATCCTCGTCCGACTGGAGGCCGCCGGCTGGGTCAGCACCCGCTGGGAGGAGATCGACGCCGCCGAGGCGGGCCGGCCGCCCCGGCGGTACTACCGGCTGACCGCCGAGGGTGTGGTCGCCGCCCGGCAGGCCCTCGCGGAGCTGCGGCTCCAGCTCGACCCCGGCGCCAGCACCGTCACGAAGCCTCGGGGGGCGACGGCATGACGCCGGTGCGGGGGGTCGTCGCGGCGGTCGTCGACGGGCTCGTCGCGGTCGCCGCACGCCGCTGGGGCGTGCCCGCCGGCGACGACCGGGTCCGGGAGTGGCACGGCGAGCTGTATGCCCTGCGGCACGAGCCGGGCGTGCCACCGCCGGTGCGGGCGGGCCGGCAGATCGCGTTCGCACTGAGTCTGGCGGCATCCCGGCCGGCGCACCCGCAGGGGGCCGCCGCAATGGCGCTCGACGCGACCTGGGGCCTGGTCGGCCTGCTGCGGCCGGTGCTCGTGCTGCTGGCCGTGCCGGGCATCGCGACCGCGCTCATGCAGGGCTACGCCGACGCGGTCCGCGATTCCGTGTTCACGCTGCTGCTGGTGCCGGACCGGGCCATCGGCACGGCGGGCGGCTTCCCGGGCGCCACCGTCGCGTTCTGGATCGGGCTGGTGCTGCTCACCGGGTGTCTGCTGGCCGCGGCACAGGTCTTCGGCCGGTCCTGGTCCGCGTCGGACCCCGCGCACCGTCGGCTGGTCCGGCTCACCGCCGTGCCTGTGCTGCTGGCCGCCGGCGCGCTGCTGACCCCGCAGCCGCGGGTGTCCGCCGCCGCACTGGCCGCAGCTGCGGTCGTGCTCGCCGGCGCGGGACTGTGGGCCGGCCGGGTCGGCGGCGCCCGGCGTTGGCTGGTGCTCGTCCCCGCGGGTGCCGCCGCCGCGACGGTGCTGTTCGTGGCGGGACACGGGCCCGCGACGATGGCCCGCGGCGGCGTCGGCATACCGGCCGTCACCCTTGCGGTGGCCGTGTTCGCGGTACGGTGCGCCGCCGACACCACCCGTCGCGCCCCCGCCTGGTCCGCGGCTGGCCCGGCCGCCGGGTCCGCGGTCCGCACGGCGCCCGCGCCGGCGGTTGATGGGTCGGCGGGGAGCCCGGTGGCAGCGCCGGCGGCGCGCGCGGTGACGCTGGTGACGGCGCTCGTCGCCACCGTGGCAGGCGTGGCTGTCCTGGCCATGGCCGAGGCCGGCGCCCTGCCCGTCGGAGGCCGGGACACCGGACTGTGGACCGGCTGGCTCACCGCGATCCGGCAGGCCGCCACCGTGCTGATCGTCGCCGGGCTGGCGCAGGTCGTGGCGGCGCACCCGCGGACCCGGCTGGCGGAGGACCGGCGGCGGCGCGTCAGCCTGGCCGTGGCGGTGGTCGCCGCCTGCTGCGTGCCGAGCCTGCTGCTGCACGCGCGCTGGATGTGGATCGTCGTCGAGGAGGCGCCGGCCGCGTTCGCCCCGGCGACCGCGGTGCTGTCCGGAGGGCTCGCGGCGCTGTGCCTGGCCGGCGCGGTCGGCGCTCGCCGGGCCCCGCTGCACACCGGCGCCGCCGTGGCGCTCGTGGCCGGGTTCGCGCTGCCCGTCGCGGCGGCGGCCTCGTTGAGCGCCGGGGACGGCGACGACGACCCGCTCGTGATCATCGCCAACATCGCCGGGGTCCTGCTCACCATCCCGCTGCTGCTCACGGTCCGCCGGGTCGTGCTGGGCCGCCGGCCCGGCCGGGTCCGCCGGACGCTGCTGTGGACGGCGGCCGTCGTCGCCATGCCCCTGCTCGGGGCGACGCTCCTGCTCGACGCGCTGTTCCGGTACGCCGACACCGTCCTGCAACCGGACCTGGGCCTGCACAGCGCCGAGCCGACCGCGCTGGGCACGGTGCTGGCCGCGCTGGCGCTGGCCGCGTTCCTGGGCCGCCGCCCGGCCCGTGCCGGCCAGCCGCCGCCGTGAGCCCGGGCCTGCGTCGGCGGGCCGTCGCCGGTGAGCCCGCGCCTGCGCCGACCAGCAGTTGCCGGTGAGCCCGGGCCGCGTCGGCGGGCCGTCGCTGTGAGGCCGCGCCGGTCGGCCACGCCGGTCGGCCGTTGCCGGTGAGCCGTTGCCAGTGGGCCTGCGCCGGTCGGCCGTCGCCGTGGCCGCGCCGCGAGCCGTCGCCGTGAGGCCGCGCCGGTCGGCCGTTGCCGGTTTGCCAGCGCGTGCGTCCACGTCGCCAGTCAGCGCCGTGAGCCGGGCCGGGCCTGGTGGTGGGTCCGGTCAGCGGCCGCGACGCTTGGCCGGGCCGCCGCGGGTCGAGGCGCCCCGGCCCGTGCCGGCGGCGCCGGGGCGGCCTGGCTGCCTGCCCTGCTGACCGGCGGCCGGCCTCCCCGGCTGCTGCCGGGCGGGGCGCTGGCCCGGCTGAGCACCGCCGGCCGCGGACGGCGGCGCGTCCTGGGCGCGGCCCCGGGTGCTGTTGGCGGTCCGGCCGCGCACGATGCCGATCATCTCCTCGACCAGGTCGGTGTGCCGGTCGCGGACCCAGACCAGCGCCACCGAGGACTGGGGCGCGTCGGTGACGACCCGGTACGTCAGGTCCTTGCGGTGGTGCGCCCGGGCCAGCGACTGCGGCACGACCAGCACGCCGACCTCGGCCGCGACCCACTCGACCGCCGCGGCCGTGGTCGCGGGGCGCTCCGCCAGCACCGCGGCCGGGGCGGCGGGCCAGGCCAGCACGTCGTCGAGCGGGCTGAGCAGGGTCTCGTCGGCCAGGTCGGCGACCGTGAGCTCGTCGGCGGCCGCCAGCAGGTGCTCCTTGGGCACGATCGCGACGGTGGCCTCGGTGTACAGGGGAATCGCGTGGAACTCGGTGGTGTCGACCGGCAGCCGAATCAGCCCGGCGTCGGCGCCCGCGGACAGCAGCGCCGGCGCGGCGGCGGCCTCCGCCGGCTCCAGCCGCAGCTCGACGTCCGGCAGCCGCTCCGACCAGACCCGGGTCCACTTGTCGGGGGTGACGCCGGGGACGACGAGCAGACGGAACGTCTCGGGACGGCGGTCCTCGGGCACGGCACCTCCGAAGCAGCGGGCTGACCGGATCGGGGCCGGACCTGGTCAGGGTACCCGCCGCGGGGGTGCGGGCACTGTGACGGCGGCACCGCGGCACGGCGATGTGCCTGCCCGCTCACCGGGTCGCTACCCTGACCCGGTGAGCAAGCCGAAGAAGTCCCAGGTGATGAAGCCCTCCACGGCGGCGCTGAAGCTTGACGTGTATCTGCCCGCGACACCACAGGAGTTCCAGGACGGGATGGTGTCCCGCGAGGAGCTCGACGAGATGCAGCGCAACCCCCCGCAGTGGCTGGCGGACCTGCGCCGCGACGGGCCGCACCCGCGCAACGTCGTCGCCGCCCGGCTGCGGGTGTCCAACAGCGGGCTGGCGCGCGGCGGGATCACCGAGCCGCTCACGACCGCGCAGATCGCCGAGCTGGCCGCAGACCCGCCGCAGTGGCTGGTGCGGGAGCGCGAGACGCACGCGGAGAACAAGCGCGAGGAGCGCCGGCTGCAGGCGCAGCGCGAGGAGGCCGCGGCGGCCGCCGCCGCACCCGCGCCCGCGAAGCGCGCCGCGAAGGCGCAGCCAGCCGCCGGCCAGCGCAAGAAGGCCCAGCCAGCCGCCGGCCAGCGCAAGAAGGCCCAGCCGGCGCAGCGCAAGAAGGCCCAGCCCAACAGCAAGCGGGCCGCTAACCGCTGAGCACCTGCTCGCGCAGGATGTCTGCGTGGCCGCAGTGCTGGGCGAGCTCGCGCAGCACGTGCAGGTAGACCCAGCGCAGCGGCAGCGCCCCGCGGCGGTTGCCCGGCAACAGGTCGTCCAGGCCGAGCGGAGCCGTCGCCCGGCGGGAGGCGTCGCAGGCGTCCCGGTACGCACGCCGTACCGACGCGATCGTGTCCTCGGCGGTCAGCACGAACGACTCGTCGGGCGTCGCCGGGATGCCGATGTGCGCGCGTGAGCGGCCGGTGACGGCCTCGTCGAACCAGACTTGCTCCACGAACGTCGCGTGCTTCACCAAGCCGAGCAGCGTGGTGCGGGACGGCACGAGCGAGCGGCGGGCCTGCTCCTCAGTGAGCCCGTCGAGGGACGCCGCCAGCGCGGCGCGGTGCTCATCGATGAACGCCTCGAGCTGCACCCGCATCGGCGCGGCGTAGTTCGCGTGACGGTGCGGCATCAGGCGACCGTCAGCTCGTACATGGCCGCGACGCGGAACCCGTGCCCGTCGGTGCCGGTGAACCGCACCCGGTGCGCTCCCGGGGGCAGCGGGTCCACGCTCGCCCACAGGCCCCAGACGCGCACGGGGACCGGGCCCCGGCTGCGGGTGACGGGGTTCAGCAGGGCGCCGCGCACCTCGAACGGCTCCGACGCGTCGACCGGCTCGACGGGGTGCCGGACGTCGTCGACGTACGCGTCACCGGTCGTCTCCGGGATCGGCCCGGCGTCGGGGCCCCAGATGTTGAACGCGGGGAAGAACAGCGGGCGGCCAGCCGGGACGGTGCAGTGTTGCTCGACCGCCCCGCCGAAACAGCCGGCGAGGAACCACACGTCGGCGGGCTGCCGGCGGTGCGCGTGCGCGCCGGTGTCGTCGGAGACCGGGTTGCGCAGCGGCCCGGTCGCGGCGACCCACTGCACCCATCGGGCGGCGAGGGCCTCCGGACTTCCGGGCCGGTACGGAAAACTTGTCACGCGACAAGATCGTACTGCGCACCCCCGGACCGCGCTGTCCCCCACCGACCGGCCCTCTCGCGCGCCCGCGGACGGCGCTCCTGCCGCGGCTGCGGGTGCGTCCGGCCGCGGTTACTCAATGTGGCGGTCGACACCGCGGGTTTGTCACCCTGTCCGCTACTTCACCTGCAGTAGACCTTGACTCTTCGCGGCGCTGAGCAGAGATCCGGCGTCATAGCATGCAGATGCACGTGCATCCGGATGCAGGGAGGTGTTCTCGTGACCGATATCGACCAGTTGCTGCTGGCAGGTGCGCCAGCGCTGTTCGGCATCGTCGCCGACCCCGAGGACGACGGCCACCCGTGCGTCGTCGCGTGGGGCCACCAGCTCGCCGACCAGGCCGTGACCAGCTGGTTCCTCGCCGACGGCAGCCTCGAGGTCGCCGTGTTCGGCTCCGCCGAGGCGGCACTGGAGACCGCCGAGACGCTGTATCCGGCGCGTCTCGTCTGGGTGCCACCAGGGTGCTCCGTGTCCTGACCGCTCATGCCCTCCCGGCCGCGGCCGATGGTCCGTCGTGGCTCCGCCTGGGCCACATCGGAGCACGCCGGCGCACAGCCGGTGGTGGCGTGAGGGGAGCGGCACATGCGGGACCGTGCGCTGCTGCGCGACCCGGTGCTGCTCGGCCTCGTCGGGCTGACCGTCGCAGCGGTGCTGTGGTTCCTGCTCGGGCCCGGCGGCACCCGGTCCTCCTGGCTGATCCAGACCGGTCTGGACGTCGCCAGGGTCGCCGCCCTCTCCGGCCAGATCATGGCCGCCCTGTCGGCCCCGGTCGACCTGGACGGCCGGGAGCTGCGCATCGGCGGCAGCGTGGGCGTCGCCACCGGCCCGGCCGGCGATCCCGACCGGCTGCTGCGTGACGCCGACGCCGCGATGTACCGCGTCAAACAGGACCGCAAGGCCGCCGTCTGAGCGCCCGCCGACTGGTCTGCGCCGGTCAGGCGGCCTTCGCGGTGAGGCGGACCAGGCGGTCGCCGTCGCGGGCGTCGACGGTGAGCTCGTCGGACAGCTGCTTGGCCAGCCACAGGCCGCGCCCGTGGACCTGGTCCGGTGGGGGAGGCGCGGCCGGCACGGTGAACTGCCACGGTGCGGTGCCGTGGTCGACGACCTCGACGACGAGCCGGCGGGCCCACATCATGAGCGTCACCACGGCCGTGCCGCCGCCGTGCTCGACGGCGTTGATGACGATCTCGTTCACGGCGACGGTGAACGACGCCACCCGTTCGGGCGACAGGCCGACCTTGCGGGCCGCCTCGCTCACCCGGCGCCGGACCTCGGCGACGCCGGCCACGGTCACCGGAGGCAGCGCCACCAGCACCGGTGCCGTGTCAGAGTCATCCCGCATGTCACATCCACAACGTCGCGCATGGCCTGCGGCGGCGTCGCAAGCGTCCATATTGCGCCGACGCCGCCACTGCGTCCTCGTCGAGTCACCATATAGGGTCGGCTGGCGCTTGTCGTTTTGCGCAAGGGAGGGACCATGGCACTGTCGCTGTCCACCACCCGCGACGATGACACGGTCGTCGTCAGCGTTGCCGGTGACGTTGACCTGTCGACCGCCGCCGAGCTGGACGGTGCGGTGGCCGCCGCGGTCGTCGGCGCCACGGGAAGCGTGGTCGTCGACCTCGCCGGTGTGACGTTCATCGACTCCGCCGGCATCAACGCCCTGCTCAAGGGGCGGCGCCTGGCCGACGACCGGGGGCAGCGCTTCCGGGTCGCCAACCCGGCCGGGGTGGTCCGTGACGTGCTCGAGCTGACCGGGGTCCTGGCTCACTTGTCCGGCTGACAACGAAAGCGACGCAGGCGCCCGCCGGGCATCAGGGCCGGTGCGGCGTGGGGTGCGACACTTACCGTGCGGCTGACAGCCCGGAGCAGGAGGACAGGGACAGGTGCCGATGCGCGGCGGAAAGGCGATGGCCGACAGCGTGGAGAAGCTGCGCCGGCTGCAGGCGGTGACCGACGCCGCACTGTCGCAGCTCGGGCTGGAGGACCTGCTCCAGGAACTGCTGGAGCGGACCCTGGACATCCTGCGCGTCGACAGCGCCGCCGTGCTGCTGCTCGACGAGGGCGGCACCGACCTGGTCGCCACCGCCGCCGCCGGCCTCGGCCGGGAGCTGCAGCACATCCAGCGGATCCCCGTCGGTGCCGGCTTCGCCGGCGGCGTCGCCGTGCGCGGCGAGCCCGTCGCCGTGGAGCGCATCGACCAAGCCGGCGCCCTCGACGCGGCGCTGTTGCCGACGCACACCACCTCCGTCCTCGGGGTGCCGATGCTCAGCAGCGGCCGGGCCATCGGCGTGCTGTACGTCGGCGCCGTGCAGCCGCGGTCGTTCACCACCGACGACATCGAGCTGCTGCAGCTCGTCGCCGACCGGGCCAGCCTCGCCACCCAGGCCCGCCGGTCACGCCTGGACCGCGCCGCGGCCGTGGCGCTGCAACGCAGCCTGCTGCCGGCCCGGCCACCCGCCATCCCCGGCCTGGACGTGGCGGTGCGTTACGTGCCGGGCGCCCAGGTCGGCGTCGGCGGCGACTGGTACGACGTGTTCGACCTGCCCTCCGGCCACGTCGGCATCGTCATCGGCGATGTGGCCGGCAGCGGGCTGCACGCCGCTGTGGTCATGGGCCGGATCCGTAGCGCGCTTCGGGCGTACGCGATGGAGACCGACGACCCGGCGGACGTGCTGACCCGGCTGGACCGCAAGGTGCAGCGCTTCGAGCCGGACGCGATGGCCACCGCCATCTACGCCGTCCTGGACCCGACCCTGAGCACGGTCACGCTGTCCAACGCCGGCCACCTGCCACCGGTGCTGACCGGCCAGGACGCGCCGGGCACGCTGCTCAAACTCAGCCCGGACCTGCCGCTGGGCGCGTTCCGCGACGCGGTACGGCGTGAAAGCCGGTTTCCGCTGGAGCCCGGCCAGGGCCTGTTCCTCTACACCGACGGCCTCGTCGAGCGCCGGGGCCGGCGCCTCATCACCGGCCTGCAGCGGATGGTCGACACGCTGGCACCGGGCAGCGCCGACGCCACCTGCAACGCGGCGATGACCCTGCTGGACAACACCGCCCCGACCGACGACGTCGCCGTCCTCGCCGTGCGCCGCTACTGACTCCCGCCGCGGCTTTATGGCGTGGCGTGGCTGACTGCTCACCGCGGGTGTGCGGCCGTTCACTCGGCGTCGACCGCCACTCGCCGGCCTCAGCGGCTGCTGGCGCCGGAGCGACGCCAGGCACCCCGTACGACGTGCGGCGTGCGTTACCGACTGTGACGGAGCGAGCCGGCTCCACCACTGCACCCACTCATTGGGACTCGGTCCGATCCGTCAGGCGGCTCGGCCGTGATCGTCACGCTGTGTACGCCGTTCCCGCCGACATGCTCTGCGGACCCATGCGCTCTCGCGCCGGAAGCGGATGACATGCGGAGCCCTTCCCGTAGGCGCCGGACGGACCGGGGCGACCCTATGAGATCTTGGTACGGTCGGCACCTGCGCGGAGGTAGGGTGTGACCGAGGTTGCTGTTGTGGGGCCTTGTCGCACGTATGCGGCGGTCGTCGCAACTGCGGCGGTCGCGCTGGGGCTGCTCGCGTTCGCCGCCGACTTTGTCGATGGCGTCGCGGGCCAGGTCATGATCGCGCTCACCAGCAGCGGCTTCGCGTGGGGCCTGGCGGCTTTCCTGGCCGGCCGTTGGGCTGCCGGTGCCCGACGAGCCGCGGTGGGTGCCACTGGGCTGTTGGTGTTGGCGACGCTGCTCTACTACGTGCTGGTGCTGGTGATCAGCCGCCGATGGAGTGGAGCCACCCTGGAGGACGGCACGTCGGCCGATCTGTACGGCCTGCGCTCGGTTGCCGTCATGACCGCGGTATGGCTGATCGGCTCTCTCGTCGCGGGACCGATGCTCGGGCTGCTCGGCCATGCCGTACGAGTCGGCGATGTGTCGCGCGCGGCGCTGGCCGCTGGGGTCGCCTGTGGCCTGCTGTCCGGTGAAGGTTGGCACGCGATGGCGGCGGCACCACTCTGGCAGTTGCTGCCGGTGCCCGACCCGGACCGGGCTGACTTCGTCCGAGGCGTTGTGGTCTCGGAACTGGTCAAGATCCTCCTTCCTCTCGCCGTTCTGTCCGGGCTGGCCACAGCGCACCGTCTCTGGCGCGCATGGCCCATGCTGCTCACCGCGGCCGTCTCGAGCGGCGCGCTGAGTGCACTGCTGTGGTACGTGCTCGCCGCGGCCGCTAACAGTTTTTGAGGCTGGCGCTGCAGACGACACGGAAGTCGTGGGCGCACTGAGCTGCCGCCGATCCGCGCGGTCGGCGTTCAGCGCCCGCGTCTGCCAGCACGCCAGGAAGCAACGAAGCTGATTGGCACGGGCGGAGGTGGCTAGCATGATCATGCGACCCGGCCGGCGACCGGCATCGCCCTCGGCTGGACCGCTGCCGCGTCCCTGGCCAGAGAAGCCGGCCACCAGAGCTGAGTGAGCACCGAGATCAGGCGCACGCGTAGCCGCTGGTCGCTCACCGGGGGCGCGTCGGGTGCGTGCTTTCATGGCAGGGTGGACGACCCGGAGCAGTGGTTTCGGCGTGGCAGTGAGCTCGCCGACGAGGGCGGAGCGGTCGAGGCCGAAGCGCTGGCGTTGCTGAGCGCGGCGGTGGCGGCCGGATACGGACCGGCCAAGGTCCGGCTGGCCGAGTTCCTGCTGCATCAGTGTTCGACGGCCGACGCGGCGTCCCGCACGGAGGCACTGCAGCTGCTGCGGGAGGCCGTGACGGCCGGCGTACCAGGTGCGCGGCACATGCTGGGCGTCACCCTCTGGGATGACGGTGCGCTGGACGAGGCCGAGAACCTGCTGCGGGCCGCGCTCGCGGACGGGGAGCTCGACGTGCAGATGAACCTGGCTGGACTGCTGCATCACAAGGGCGATGACGCCGCGGCGTTTGCCCTGCTGCGCCAGGCGGCGGAGCGCGGCGGCGGCCCGGCCTACTGGATCGTCATGCGGCTGCTGCCTCCAGCCAGCCGGGCCGCGCGGGAGGTGACCATGGCCTACGAGTCGGCGACCCCACCCGAGGAGCGGCCGGTGTGCGTCCTGCTGATCCCTGGCGCATGGGAACTCGACCCGTCGGTGCTACCTGTCGACTGAAATCTCGGTGCTCAGGTATCCGCTCAGGCCGCCGGTCGCGCGCGGCATGTGGACGATGACCGTCGCGCGGGTGTCGTCGCTGTAGCCCAGCATCCCGCTGAACAAGATTCCGAACGGGCATGATGGTGGCGTGCCGGACGAGGGCGTACCACTGCACGACGCGAAACCGGACCTCTCGCACGGACGGTCCGGCTGCTGGACGGGCTCGGCGAGCGCGAAATGGCGCCTGCCCTGGAAGAGCAGGCGTACTACGGCGATTGCCGGTGCCTGAGCGCCGACCGCACCGTGGTCACAGCTGTCGAACTGGACGGCTGACGGTTGACGACTCGCGACTACAACTCCTGGTCGTCTCGTCCTTCCCTTACGAATACGATCGTGCCGCCTGACCTGCCCGGATGACATTCTCGGCAGGTACAAGGTCACCAGGTCTCGATGGCGCCGAGGTGTTCGCCCGCGAAGTGCTCCGGCCGGGGACGCACGTCCGCGATCAGGCAGGCGATCTCCACCGATGGCGGCAGGAAATGGTCGTCATCACGGGTGTCCCGATAGCGTCCGAGTCCGATGGCGCGCATGAACGGCACGATTGCGTCCGGGCTTTCGCCCGCGTCGGCCGGACCGCCGAGCTCCAGCGCCTCATTTCCCGAGTCCCATTCGTACAGCGCGGAGGGTGTGCCGTCGGCAGACCAGCCGAGAAACTCCTCGCCGTCGTAATTCTTGGCGCAGACGACCGCCTGGGTGCCCCGCGACATCGGCGCGAGCCGGTCGACGCCGTCCGTGGCGTCGAGTTCGACGAGCATCACCCAATCATCGATCTGGGCCGTGAACACCCGTTTCGGCAAGTCATCGTTCAGGTCCTGAACCGTCGCGAGGTCCGCGTACCTCATCGGTGCGGTCCGTGCGGCGTCGACGCCCAGCCGCAGCAACGCCTCCCTGGCAGAGATACCCTGCGCCAGCGTGATCGAGTAGTTCTCGTCGACATCGAGCAGGCGGAACCAGTCGGCTGGCAAGCCGCTTCTACGCGGCCGTCGCGGCTTCGCGCGATCCTTCCGCTCACGACGGGCGTACTTCTGCTCCAACTGGTCGAGCCGTGCTTCCTCGGCAGCGGTGCCGCTGCGGTACACCTCCGAGCCGTCGTCCGCGAACAGCACGACGTCGCCGTCGTCGCCGACGACCAGAGCGGAAACCGCGTACGCCACCGGATCCAGGCGCCTGCCGGTCCACTTGGCCAGCACCGTGGAGTCGGTACCGGTCCGCAGAACGCCATCGTGCCCGAGTGTCAGCTCCGCGCCGGCCACCCCGGTACACCGCCAGACCGTCCCGCCCCGAGAGCGGACGAGCACGGTCTCTCCGGCCGGAGTGTGCGACAGGTGATATTTGCCGTTGGAAGACGTGAGCGGTCCGACGAGACGCTGCCCGCGGGTCATCCGGTCACCGGAGGCCGGCTGGTAACTCGCGACGTCGGCGTCCGTCACAGGATCCCGGCTCCAGCGCTGGAAGCCGTCCGGATCCACCAGTACCAGCCGCCCGCTATCGGTCACCACCGCAGCGCTCACCCGCCGGTCGACGCCACCCGAGCGCCAGAGCGGGCGGCCGCTCCCGTCCTCGAGCACGAGATATCCCTCGGGCACGAGAACCAGGCGGCCCGAGCCGTTCCGGGCAGCGCCAGCCCCACCGAGGTGCTGGCCGAACTCCTCGCTACCTACCAGGAGTCCTACGGGCACTGCACTCGTAAAGACCTGGCCGGCAACTCCGCCCCAGCTTTGGAGATCCAGCTCAGCCTCAAGCCCTCGGACGCTCCAGAGGTCACCGGTACGTGTCCGGTTCCGCAACGCCAGTTCCCCGCCGCTGCGGTGCTCCAGCGCAAAAGTACCGTTGACCGACACGAGCGACCCTAGCGAGAGGGCCTCCCCGGCTCGCAGAACGGTCCGATCATCAGTAGACACGTCTCGTATGATGTGCCGACCGGCCCCGCGATTCAAACTCCCATGGCACGGCCCGACGACAGGGCCGTCATGCATGTCTGCTGGCACACGGGTGTGCGTTCGCCTGATTGAACCGGCCCGGCCCTTCATGCGTACCTGTACGAAGGCATCGTCTGCGCATCGTGGACACAAGGGGAGAACACCGTGACGGATGCGAATCAGAGCGTGAAAGGACCGGCCGCGACCAGGAGCGGCGGTGGCTCTGCCCTCGCACATCCGCGGGTCCAGGCCATGGCGGCGTTGTGGGGGGCGGTGATCCTCAACCTGATCATCATTGAGGTGCTGTTCTTCGCCACCGACCCGGCGAAGAACGCGCTGCACGCGACCGGGAAATTCCTCGGCCTGCATGCGGCTCTCGCCATGCTGCTGCAGCTGTTGCTCATCGCCCGGCTGCCGTGGCTCGACCGCCGGCTCGGCATGGACCGGCTGACCTCCTGGCACCGGTGGACCGGCTTCTCGCTGTTCTGGCTGGTGCTGCTGCACCCCACGTTCGTGATGCTCGGTTACGCCCAGGCGTACAACAGCACCTTCCTGAAGCAGGCGGCCAACCTCATCGGCATGGGCCCGACCATGATCGGCTTCATCGCCGTCGGCATCATCGCGGTCGCCGCCGGCGTCTCAGTGCGTCTCGCCCGCCGCAAGCTCTCCTACGAGACCTGGCACGCCGTGCACGTGCTGCTCTACGTGGCGATCGTGCTGGCGCTGATCCACCAGATGTACGAGGCCTCCACGTTCACCGCCACCACCGTGTCCACCGTGTACTGGTGGAGCCTCTGGGCCTTCGCCGGCCTCTCCCTGATCATCGGTCGGATCATCATGCCGCTGCGCCGCAACGCCGGGATGCAGCTGCGAGTCGCCGCGGTCGTGCCCGAAGCGGATAACGTCGTCTCCGTCCACATGACCGGCAAAAACCTCGACAAGCTGGGTGCGCGCGCCGGGCAGTTCTTCATCTGGCGGTTCGTCGGGTACAACTGCTGGTGGAAGGCCAACCCGTTCTCGCTGTCGACGGCGCCCGGCCACAACGCGCTGCGCCTCACCGCGAAGGCCGTCGGCGAGACCAGTGCCGGGCTGCGTAACGTGCCGGTCGGGACGCGGGTCTTCGCCGAGGGGCCGTATGGTGCCTTCACCAGCATCCACAAGACCCGCGAAGGCACGGTGCTGATCGCCGGTGGAGTCGGGGTCACGCCGATCCGGTCGCTGCTCGAGGAGCTTTCCGGGCCGATTGCGGTGCTGTACCGCGTGCAGAGCCCTGCCGACGCGGTGCTGCTCACGGAGATGGAGCATCTCGCACGGATGAAGGGCGCGCAGATCCACGTGCTCTCGGGCCGCACCAGCGCGGGCAACCCGCCGAACATCCCGTTCGCCCCGGAGAACCTGGTGCGCCTCGTCCCGGACATCCTGGAGCGAGACGTGTTCGTATGCGGCCCGCCAGCGATGACCGACGCGGTGCTGAAGAGCCTGCGTCAGCTCAAGGTGCCGGCGCTGCAGATCCACGCGGAGCGGTTCGCGCTGGCGAGCTGAGCCCTTCTTCTCGCAGACCTGCCGCCATCGGCCGCCGTCAGCCACGGCGGCGGTAGGGGCGGTGGACCGGTGCCGCCGCCAGGAGCGTTCCCAGCGTCAGCCTCGTCCACCACCACCAGGCACGAGTGCGGCAAAGGTCGGCGCGCTGCTCGCGGGCGGCCACGGCTGCACAACGATGTATGCCGCCGTCGCGGCAATCGGCGACGCGGAAGCGAGCCGCCGAACGAGTACTCGCGATGCTGACAGTACCGGTACCGGTACCGGTACCGGTTGCGGTCGAAACCGCCTACCTCGGGCGCCAGGAGCGGCACGAGGACGGCACTGCGCAATCATCGATGGTCCGTGACCTCATGCCGTGCGGCCTGGCGCGGTCGGAGCTGCCGACGGCGCTCGCACCAGGATGCGGGCGCCGCCGGGCAGGTGGCTCAGCCGTTGAAGATGTCGTACACGTTGGCCGGCGCCTCGATCACCGCCTTGCCAGTGGGCTTGGCCGGCATCGTGACGGTGCCATAGTTGGTGACGGTCAGCTTGAGCTGGTGCGCCTTCTTGTCGCCCGCGGCCGGCACGTCGATGAGCAGCTCGGTGAACCGCCCTTCGGCGTCGAGGGTAGCGGTGAACGGCACGCTGGCCGCCTTGTCTCCCAGCGCCTTGACGACGTCCTCATCGGTCATCGGCGAGTCTTCGCCCTTGGCGAGGTCGAGCGTGCCGCTGTACTTGTGGTCGCCGGCCGGCTGCACCGACTGCGCGCTCTGCAGCAGTACCTTGAGGTCCAGCATGTCGGTCTCGTCGGCGGCGAGGCCCAGGCTCCCGGCGTCCTTGACCTTGGAACGATCGATGTGCATCCACGTCTTGCCGTTCAGTTGCTGCATCCCCGGCAGCTTGGCCAGCTCGCCCATGTTCATCTTCACGTAGGCGTCCGGCTCGATCAGCAGCACCTCCATCGTAAACTCCGCGTCCGGGTCGGTGGAGACCATCTTGACGTACGCCTGCTTCTTGGGCGCGTCGATCGCGGCCTGCCCGGAGCCGTCGAGCGCGGTGTAGTCCACCGCGTACACGCCCTTGTCGTACTCCGACAGCGAGCCCAGCAACACATCCTTCGCCGCGGGCGCCTTGGAGCTGGTCGCCGCGGCGCCGGGCGTACCGCTGCCGTCGCTGCTGCTGCCGCAGGCGCCCGTCCCGAACATCACCGAGGCCGCGACGATCAGCGCCGCGGCCCGTTCCCATGCAAGTCTCATTGAGCTCTTCCTCGGAGGGGTGTAGACGGCAGATGCTACTGCGCGACGCCCTTGCCGGTCGCCCGGTTTTGATCACCTGTTGGTCACACTGTGCGCCCATCAGCGACCGTCGTGCGGTGCGGGACACCCGCATCTGCCGTGTCTGGTGCGCGAAGGCCAGCTGGAGTTCGTCACAGCGGGTGACCGGCGCTTCTGCCATCGGTGGCCTGAGGCGGCACACAGACACAAGACATTCATGTTTGGCGGCGAACGCGCACCGTTTTTCCTCACTCGGCGGTCGCGCCGACGCTTTGAGGAGCCGAACCGCGCCGCAGTGCTCACTCGTGCCGATGTGCGGTCGCGGCCGGCGGAGTCGCGACGTCGCCCGGCACGTAGCCTTGGACGGTGGATCAACCCTTGGAGATCGTGTGGTCGCGGTCATTGTGCATACGGTCGAGCGCAACGACAGTGGCAGCCTCCGATGTCCTCATCGTGGCAGAGCGACACTCGCGTCTGGTGCGGTTGGATCCGGGGACTGGGACGCTGATGTGGGAGCAGCGCGTCGAGGACTGCTGGGGCACGACCGCCGTCGCGCAGGGACGATGCCTCTATCTGAGCCAGCGGGGTGTCCTGCACTGCTTCGACCTGCAGAGCGGCCGCCCCATGTGGTCGACACCCAATCTGGAGATTCATCGATACTTGAGCATTAGCGGGTCCGTCGTCGTGCTAGGCGGATGGCGCGGCTATCACCCTGTAACATGAGTTGACCTCGCCAGCGGCACACTCGACCCGTTCGATGCACCTTACGCCCCAGGGGAATCGCTGGCCTGGCCAATGCCCATCCGGCTCCAACCAGATCCGGATTCTGCTGTCGACGCGGTACTGCTCGCCAGCGCCGGCCGAACGGAACTGCGACTCGAGGACCCGCAGACCGGGACTGCTGTCGGTGCGCCCAGGAACGCGGCTTCGACCGGCCGCAGCCGGGCGATCAGCGTGTCGACCGGGAACCGGTCGACGAACCGCGCGCCGTCCCGGCCCACCAGCAGCACGGCCAGCGGCAGGTCGCCGCCGAGTGGCAGGTCGGGGTAGACGTCACCGCCCCAGTGCAGGACCGCCGCGTCCTCCTCGGCGTAGCGGCCCGCGCCGGCGAGCATGAGCAGGTCGGTCTGGCTGCCGTACGTGTCGCCATGGTAGTCGTACAGGTAGACCTCGAGGGCGCCGCCGCGGTGGCGGGCGACGTTGATCCCCTGGGCGGCGCGCCCCGCGAGCCGTTGCAGCGGGGTGCCGGCGCGGGCCGCGCGGATGCCGGCGACCGCGGCCGGCGAGCCGGCCAGCCCGGCCAGGTCCCAGTCGGTGCCGGCGCCGTCGGCCGCCCAGCCGGTCCACATCGCGGCTGGGTCGGCGATGACGTCGGGCCCGGGCAGCGGCGTGCGCAGCCACGCGTCGAAGCCGGCCCGTGACATCGGCATCGTGGTCGCCACCATGTACGACCGACCACCCACGAGCCACCTCCACCGATGCGAACATGTGCGGCATGACGGTACGAGGGACGCCCGCCCACGACCAAACCACCGTGCCGCCGCTGGTCGCCGCAGCACTGACCGCCGCGCGCCGGACGGGGTTCGGCAACTCGTGCGGCCCGGAGCACGGTGAGCTGCTGCGGCTGCTGGCCCGCGGGGTCGGCGCCGGTACCATCGGCGAGACCGGCACCGGGTGCGGCGTGGGCCTGGCGTGGCTCGCCGCCGGCGCGGACCCCGGCGCCCGGCTCGTCAGCGTCGAGCGTGACCCGGCCAGGGCGGCGGTGGCCGCGGAGGTGTTCGCCGCCGACCCGCGCGTCACCGTCCTCACCGCCGACTGGCGGGACCTACGCGGGCACGGACCGTTCGACCTGCTGGTCCTCGACGGCGGCGGGCACGGCAAGCACGACGGGGAGCCGGTCGACGTCGAGGTATGGCTGAGGCCCGGCGGTCTGCTGGTCATCGACGACTTCACGCCGTCGCCCGGGTGGCCTCCCGTGCACGACGGCCGCCCCGACCTCGCCCGCCTGCACTGGCTGCAGCATCCGGCGCTGCTCGCCACGGAGCTGCCGGTGACCCCGTCGTCGGCGACCCTGGTCGGGCGGTACACCGGGCCGCGGCCGCCGCTGCCGTAGGGTGGCCGGGTGAGCGCCGACCAGCTGCCCGAGTTTCACTTCGCCTGGCCGGGCCCGCTGCGCGACGCGCTCGTCGCCGCCGTGCTGGACGGCACGAAGACCACCACGACGGGCCTCGTCCAGGACTTCGAGCTCGACGGCGTCCCGCTGCCGGCGGCGGGGGACCGGGCCGCGGTGGTCGACTCCGCCGGGCGGCGGGTCGCGGTCATCGAACTGACCCACGTGCGGGTGCGCCGCCTCGGCGACGTCGACGTCACCCACGCCCGCGACGAGGGCGAGGGCCACGACACCGTCGCCGCCTGGCGGGCCGGCCACGAGGACTTCTGGCACGGGGAGAGCTACCGGGGCTGGCTCGGCGACCCGGGGTACACCGTCGACGACGACACACCCGCGGTGCTGCAACGGTTCCGGGTGGTCGAGCGGCTCTGAGCCGCCGTCGTCAGTATGCGGTGCCGCCATCCTTGGCGAGGGCGGCCGCGACCTCCGACAGTACCGCCCGCCACTGCGCCTCGTCCTGCTTGGGCAGCACGTCGTCCCACAGCGGCAGGCAGCTGCCCCGCAGCTGGGTCAGGCCGGCGGGCCGGCCCATGAACCACAGGTGCAGGTGCCGCGCACCGTCGCCGATCTTCGACGCGTGCACCCGGCCGATCCCGCCGACCGACATGACGGCCCGCTCGACCCGCTGGAGCATCGGCCCGATCTCCGCGGCCCGCTCCGCCGGCAGGTCGCCGAGGTCGTAGTGGCCGATCGGGCACAGCAGCACGACCACCGGCACCGCGGTCGGCCCGCCGGAGTGCCGCAGCATCCAGTGCTCGTCGGCCCACACCGCCCGGCGCAGGCCGTCCTCGCAGATGAAGCAGCCGTCCGGGCCGGCCTCGCCGTTGCGCGGCGGCTCCGGCAGCACGGGCGGGTCGAGCGACTTCACCCGCAGGTCACCGTCGAACGGGAACGTGTCCCAGCCGGGGATGCCGCCCTCGAACGGTACGGCCGGCCCACCGACGGGCAGGTGCGTGAGGAACCGATCGGTCATGGCGACGATCATGCCAGGACCCGGACGGCCCCCGGCCCCGGATCTCAGCGCCCGCCGACCCAGCTCATGTCCGGCCACGGCCCGAAGTCGAACGCCTCGAGGATCCGGATCAGGGTGGGCATGGTCTGCTCGTCGGACGGGTCGTCGTCGAGTTGGGCGGCCACCTCGACGCCGTCGGGCAGGGTCAGGAAGAGCTGCTTCGTCTCGGGCACCTGCCAGCCGTCCCAGTCCTGGATGCGGACGGGGGTGGTGGTGAACGTGTTCGCCAGCCGCATCGCGGCGCTGCTGCCCATGCTGATGAGCAGTTGCCGTCCGCCGGGGCCGCTCACCGTCACGTCCTGGACCCAGTTCGTGTCCTGGTACCCCTGGTACAGCCGCCAGGGTGCCGTGGCGAGGTCCGGTGGCAGCCAGCCGAAGCGGGGGCCGACCCAGGTGGCTTCCGGGTCCGGCCGTACGGAGCGCGCGACCCGCAGCGCCAGGTCCCGCCGGGCGTCGGCCTCGTCACCGGTGTGCACGCTCAGCAGCAGCTGCGGTTGGCCGGGTGGCTGCCAGGTGAGGTACGTGCCGGGAGTCTGCTCGCCGACCTGGACCAGCCGGCCGGGCACGCCGTTGACGTCGACGGTGGCCGCCCGGCCGCCCGGCCGGTCGGGGTCGAGCGACGGATGCCAGTCCGACGGCGGGGCCTCGCCCGCGAGGGCGTCGAAGGCGCTCCGGATGGCATCGGTGTCGATCATCAGTCCTCCCGAACCGGCTGCAAGGCAGCGATCTCGCGCAACTTGGCCAGCGCACGCGACGCCTGGCTGCGTACCGTCCCCTCGGTACACCCGAGCAACGCGGCGATGTCACCGTCGGCCATGTCCTCGTAGAAGTGCTCGGCTGGTTCCGGCGCGGCCTGGCGCAGCAGGATTGGGATCCGCTCGGCTGAGGTGTGTGACAACCTGTCTGGGTGCTGATCGTGATGTGCGGCCTGCAGGGCACCGGCAAGAGCACCATCGCCGGGCAGCTGGCCAGACAGCTGCCCGCGCCGGTGCTGCCCGTCGACCCGGTCGAGGTCGCGCTGTGGGCCGCCGGCATCGACCGTGACCAGCCGACCGGGCTGGCCGCGTTCGTCGTCGTCGGCGCCCTCGCCAGCACCATGCTCAAGCTCGGGCAGACCGTCGTCGTCGACGCCGTCAACGACGCCGAGATGGCCCGCGAGCAGTGGCGCGACCTCGCCGCCCGGCACGAGGTGCCGCTGCGCTTCGTCGAGGTTGTCTGCTCCGACCCGGCCCTGCACCGGCAGCGCCTCGAGGAGCGCCGCGACAACGAGGTTGCCGGCGCCGCCGAGCCGACCTGGGAGTCCGTCGAGGCCCGCCGCGCCGGCTTCGAGGGCTGGGCCGACGACCGGCTGGTCGTGGACTCCGTCGACCCGGTCCCGGACAACGTGCGGCGCGTCCTCGCGTACGTCACCGGCTGACGGCGGCTCCACCGGCAGCAGAGGGAGGAAGCCGTCGCGCACCGCGGCGGCCAGGGCGGCCCGCTTCTGCAGCTCGCGCTCGCGCAGGCCGGGGTCGGTCGCGACGATGGCGCGCCACTGCCGGATGGTGTCCTTGCGGCCCTCGAACCGGGCGCATGATCGGATCGGGCCAGAGCTGTCGGGCGCGGACGGGGCGTCCTCGGCCAGTGTTGATGGTGAAGGAGGGCACATGATCTCGGCACTCAACCGGCTCGTCGACCTCGTCGAGGAGCACCTCACCGAGGAACTCGACGTCAACGCGTTGGCCAAGAAGCTCGGCACCACCGAGTACCACCTGCGCCGGATGTTCTCGTCGCTGGCCGGCATGCCGCTGTCGGAGTACGTACGCCGACGCCGCATGACCGTCGCCGCCGCGGCCGTCGTACGCGGCGAGGACGACCTGCTGAGCATCGCCGTGCGGCACGGGTACGGCTCGACCGAGGCGTTCGGACGTGCGTTCCGGGCGGTCCACGGCGCCAACCCCGGTGACGTACGCCGCGACGGAGGCCCCCTTCGCACACAACCGCAGATCAGGTTCCGCCTGACCGTCGAAGGGAGCATCCCCATGGACACTCGCATCGTCGACCGCCCCGCGTTCCGGCTCGTCGGGCACGCAGCCCGGGTACCGCTGATCCACCAGGGCATCAACCCGCACATCCAGCACCTCATCGCGGCACTGCCACCGGAGGAGCACGCCCGGCTGAAGTCGCTCAGCAACACCGAGCCGACGGGCCTGCTGCAGATCAGCGACGACGTGGACCCCGACGCCACCGAAGGCAGCGCCCTGACGTACGTGCACGGGGTCGCCGTCTCACGGGACACACCGGCCCCCGATGACCTGCACACCATCGAGGTGCCGGCCGGCATGTGGGCGGTCTTCCGCATCGCCGGGCCGTACCCGCAGGCACTGCAGCAGGCCTGGGCTGCGACCGCGACGGAGTGGTTCCCGTCCAACCCGTGGCGCCTGCGGCCTTCCCCGTCGATCGTCTCGATCGTGGAGCGCGCGGACGACTTCAGCACGGCGACCTGCGAGCTGTGGCTGCCCGTCGAACCGACCTGACAGCCCGCGGTCAGGGCTCCAGGCGTGCCTCGTCGTACCAGACGTCCTCGTACCCGGGTGCCAGGACGACGCCCCAGCCGGGTGGCAGCGCCAGGTAGGGTGCGAGTTCGGGGAAGTGCGCGTCGGTGTGCTCGACGTGGACCGGGCTGAAGAACTCGTCGTCGTCCTGCGGGATGTCGTCGCCGCGCCACACGTACCAGCCGTTGGACTGACCGACGGGCGGATGGCGGATGGCGTTGAGGGGCAACAGTTCGGGCCCGCGGCTCAACGCGACTCCCAGCATCGTTCCCTTGCCTGGTGGCAGTGGTGCAGCGTCGAAGCGACGGCAGATCCGGCGTTGTGCCGAGGAGATCAACACGCCACATCCTTGCACCGTTGAGGCCGTACAGGACTACCCGGTGGATCCCTGTGTACCAAACAACAGGGATCCACCGGGTTGTTCCGCGATCCCGGTCGGGTGCGCGTTCATCGGCGTACAGTGTGTGCGTCCGCCGGGCGGGGGACCAGGGCGACGATCAGCGGCAGCGGGATCAGCGCGGCCATGGTGACGGCGAGCCCGACGTGATCCGCGGTCCAGCCGATCAGGGCCGGACCGAGCAGGATCCCGGTGTAGGTGAACGTGGTCAGCCGCGACACCAGCGCCGCCGCAGGTGTCGCCGGCGGTCAACCGGGCGCCAGTCGTCGCGTCAGCCGCTCCAGGCCCTCCCTGATCAGGTGCCCGTACGCGTCGTCGCCGAGCGCGCCGATGCCGGACTGCGCCTGCCGGAGGTGTTCCCGGGCGCGGTCGAGGTCGCCGAGCCTGCGGTGGCATTCGGCCAGGTTGAGGTGCAGCGACGGGTACAGGCCGGCCACGGACAGCGGCACCCCGGCCTGCGCCACCCGGTCATCGGTGAGCAGTCCGGCCGCGGCCAGGGCCCGCTCATCCCAGAGCAGCTCCTGGTGCACATCGTCCTGCACGTCGGCCATCGAGTGCGCGAGCACGCAGACGTGCAGCGGGTCCCCGGCGTCCCCGCCGATCTGCTGCCAGATCTCGGCGAACAGCTCCCGCGCGGCCGCTCGCTGCCCGCGACCATGGTGCAGCTGCACCGCCTCGTTGATGCGTACCATCACCGGATCGCTCATCACGGCTCTGTCAATACCACACTGCGCCCCGCGCGGAGCACGGACCGGCCCAATCACCGAGCCGCCCCCGCGCGGAGCGTCGAGGAGTGCCTACGCCTCCACGTACTTGGCGAGGTGCTCGCCGGTGAGGGTCGAGCGGGCCGCGACCAGGTCCGCCGGGGTGCCCTCGAAGACGAGCCTGCCGCCGTCGTGGCCGGCGCCCGGGCCGAGGTCGATGATCCAGTCGGCGCGGGCCATCACGGCCAGGTGGTGCTCGATGACGATGACGGACTTACCGGAGTCGACGAGGCGGTCGAGGAGCTTGAGCAGCTGCTCCACGTCGGCGAGGTGCAGGCCGGTCGTCGGCTCGTCCAGGACGTAGATGCCGCCCTTCTCGGCCATGTGGATCGCCAGCTTCAGCCGCTGCCGCTCGCCGCCGGACAGGGTGGTGAGCGGCTGGCCGAGGGTCAGGTAGCCGAGGCCCACGTCGGCCATGCGGTGCAGGATGGCGTGCGCGCCCGGGGACTTCGCGTGGCCCGCGGCGAAGAACGCCTCCGCCTCGGTGACGGACATGGCGAGCACCTCGCTGATGTCCTTGCCGCCGAGCTTGTACTCCAGGACCGCGGCCTGGAAGCGCTTGCCCTCGCACTCCTCGCAGACGGTGGCGACGCCGGCCATCATCGCCAGGTCGGTGTAGATGACGCCGTTGCCGTTGCAGTTGGGGCAGGCGCCGGCCGAGTTGGCGCTGAACAGCGCCGGCTTCACGCCGTTGGCCTTGGCGAACGCGGCACGGATCGGGTCGAGCAGGCCCGTGTAGGTGGCCGGGTTGCTGCGCCGCGAGCCGCGGATCGCGGTCTGGTCGACGGAGACGACCCCGGCGCCCTTGGGCACCGAGCCGTGGATGAGTGAGCTCTTGCCGGAGCCTGCCACGCCGGTGACGACGCACAGGACGCCGAGCGGCACGTCGACGCTGACGTCGCGCAGGTTGTGCCGGGTCGCGTTGCGGATCGGCAGGGTGCCGGTCGCCTTGCGCGGATCGGTCTTGAGCGACGCCCGGTAGTCGAGGTGGCGGCCGGTCAGTGTGCCGCTGGCCCGCAGCCCGTCGACGGTGCCCTCGAAGCAGACCGTGCCGCCGGCGCCGCCCGCGCCGGGGCCGAGGTCCACGACGTGGTCGGCGATCGCGATCGTCTCCGGCTTGTGCTCCACGACCAGGACCGTGTTGCCCTTGTCGCGCAGCCGGACGAGCAGCCCGTTCATCCGCTGGATGTCGTGCGGGTGCAGCCCGACGGTCGGCTCGTCGAAGATGTAGGACACGTCGGTCAGGCTCGACCCGAGGTGCCTGATCATCTTGGTGCGCTGCGCCTCACCGCCGGACAGCGTGCCCGACGGGCGGTCCAGCGACAGGTATCCCAGCCCGATCTCGACGAACGAGTCCAGCGTCTGCTGCAGGGTGGCCAGCAGCGGCGCCACCGCGGGGTCCTTGATGCCGCGCACCCAGTCGGCGAGGTCGCTGATCTGCATCGCGCACGCGTCGGCGATGTTGATGCCGTCGATGCGCGAGTCCAGGGCCGCCTTGTTGAGCCGGGTGCCGCCGCACTCGGGGCACGCGGTGAACGTGACGGCGCGGTCCACGAACGCGCGGATGTGCGGCTGCAGCGCCTCCTTGTCCTTCTGCAGGAACGCCTTCTGCACGCGGGGGATGAGCCCCTCATAGGTCATGTTGATGCTCTCGACCTTGACCTTCACCGGCTCCTTGTACAGGAAGTCGTGCAGCTCCTGCTCGGTGTAGTCACGGATCGGCTTGTCGGCGTCGACGAACCCGGACGCGGCGAAGATCCGCACCAGCCAGCCGTCGACGCTGTAACCGGGGATGGTGATGGCGCCCTCGGCGAGGGACTTGTCCCGGTCGAACAGCTCGTCGAGGTCGATGTCGTTGGCGGTGCCCATGCCCTCGCACTTCGGGCACGCACCGGCCGGCACGTTGAAGCTGTAGTGGAACGACGGCCCGGCGCTGGGCACCCCGAGCCGGCTGAACACGATGCGCAGCATCGCGTTGGCGTCGGTCGCCGTGCCGACCGTGGAGCGCGAGTTGGCCCCCATCCGCTCCTGGTCGACGATGATCGCCGTGGTCAGCCCTTCGAGCAGGTCGACGTCCGGCCTGGACTGGCTGGGCATGAACCCCTGCACGAACGCGCTGTAGGTCTCGTTGATGAGCCGCTGCGACTCGGCCGCGATCGTGCCGAACACCAGCGAGCTCTTGCCGGATCCAGACACACCGGTGAACACCGTCAGTCGTCGCTTCGGGATGTCGACGCTGACGTCCTTCAGATTGTTCTCACGGGCCCCGTGGACCTTGATCAGGTCATGACTGTCTGCCACATGCACCGGGCAACTCTAGACGAGGGGTACGACACTTTCCGGCCTTCACACATCCCGGCGGTGGAACGCGACGGCGGCCAGGCCCAGCACGACGGCCCAGGTGACGTACGCGGCGGTGAGGCCGGTCTGGCTCAGGAACGGGTGCCCCTCGAACGCCTCGCTGAACTGGGTGATCAGCGTCGGGTCCTGGAAGGCGTGCTTGGCGCCGCGCCGCAGCCCGTCGGTCGGCAGCGGCGCGGAACACCGCTTCGAGGTCGGCACGCACAGCCACGGCGTCCTTCCGCTCGGCCCGCCCGTCCGCCCGTCGCCACCCGGCGACCGGCGCCGGCGGGGGTTAGCCGTATCGCTCGACGAGCGCGGTGCCGATCCGGGCCAGGTGGTCCCGCACCCCCGCAGGGCCGGTCACCTCGAGCCATTCGACGAGCCCGGCAAGCTCGCCGGCGAGCATGTACTCGTTGTGACCGCGGATCACGAGCTGGACGCGGCCGTCGGGCGTGGCACCTCCTACCTCGAGCCGGCCGCCGAGGGCCATACGGAGCATGCCTACCGCGTGGGGCGCGCACACCGCCTGGATCTGCAGGGGTGTTCGCCTGCGGTCGACCTCGTCGGCGATCTCGCGCCAGCTCTCGGCAAGGTTGAAGTCCTCGGGCCGGTGCACGGGATCGCCGGTCGCGACGACGGATGACACGCGGTCGATCCGGAAGGTGCGCCGGCCGGCGTCGGTGTTGGAGACGAGGTACCAGGAGTGGCCTTTGGCGACGATGCCCAGCGGGTGGACGGTTCGCTCGGTCTCGGCGCCGTTGCGGTCGGCGTAGCCCAGCCGCACCTGGACGCCGCGGATCACCGCGTCCTGGAGTGCGTCGAGGAAGCGGACCGGCCGGCGTTCGACCGGGCTCGACCCCCACCGTTGCGGGTCCGTGACCAGCGACGACGCTGCTGCCTGGGCCTGCACCCGGAAGGGCTCGGGCAGGGCCTGGACGAGCTTGCGCAGGGCTGCCTTCACGGCCGGTGTCGCAGCCGATGCCGGACCGGCGACCAGGAACAGGGCGCGGGCCTCGCTCGCGGTCAACCCGGACAGGTCGGTTCGGGCGCCGCCCACGAGGCGCCAGCCGCCGCCGCGGCCCTGCACGGCGTACACCGGCACCCCGGCCATCGCCAGGGCGTCGAGGTCGCGGCGCGCGGTGCGTTCGGAGACCTCCAGCTCCCGGGCGACCTGCGGTGCGGTCACCTGTTCGCGCTGTTGCAGCAGCAGGAGGAGGGCCATCAGCCGGTCAGCTCGCACCCGGGCAACACTTCCACAAAAACCGGTCATGGGGTGACCGGTATCGGCCGGCAGGATGCCGGCATGACAACCGATTTTCCCGAGCCCATCCGTGTTGCGGTCAACGGTGTGGAGCTGGAGGTCTTCGAAGCGGGCCGCGAACATGCGGCAAGGCCGATCGTGCTGTGTCACGGCTGGCCGGAGCACGCCTATTCCTGGCGCCATCAGGTGCCGGCCCTCGTCGCGGCGGGCTATCACGTCATCGTGCCCAACCAGCGGGGGTACGGCAATTCGTCCCGTCCGGCGGAGGTAACGGACTACGACATCGCGCACCTGTCGGGTGATCTCGTCGCACTGCTCGATCACTTCGGTTACGAAGACGCCACCTTCGTCGGTCATGACTGGGGCGCGTTCGTCGTCTGGGGCCTGACCCTGCTGCACCCGGACCGGGTGGACAAGGTGATCAACCTGAGCCTGCCGTACCAGGAGCGGGGAGAGCAGCCGTGGGTCGAGTTCATGGAAGCCGTGCTCGGCAGCGACTTCTATTTCGTCCACTTCAATCGGCAGCCGGGCGTCGCGGACGCCGTGTTCGAAGCGAACACGTCCCGGTTCCTGCGCAACATGTACCGGAAGAACGTGCCTCCTTCGGAGCCTGAGCCGGGGATGTGGTTGATCCACCTCGCCGGGGCGGAAACGCCGCTCGGTGAGCCCGTGATGAGCGACAGCGAACTGGCCGTCTTCGTCTCCGCCTTCGAAACGTCGGGATTCACCGGCAGCATCAACTGGTACCGGAACCTCGACCGCAACTGGCGCCTGCTGGCGGACGTGGACCCGATCATCCGGCAGCCCACCCTCATGATCTACGGCGACCGGGACGCGGTCCAAAGGTCGCAACGACTGACCGAATTCGTGCCCGACGTGGAAGTGGTCAGTCTGGACTGCGGCCACTGGATCCAGCAGGAGCAGCCGGAGGAGACGAACCAGGCGATGCTGAAGTGGCTGGACCAGCAGGACGCCGCCCAGGGCCGGTGACCGCAGAGGTCTCCGGTGGACGGCCCGGCGACCGAGCCGGGCGTCACACCGGACACCTCGTACGGGCGCAGCCGCCCACCCGTCGCGGCCTCGAACAGTCCACTGAGGACGGTGCGGGCCCACACCGGGTCCGGCGGGCCGCCGGCGAACAGGTCGGCGGTGACCGCGCCAGCAGCTCGGCGTGCCGCTCGGCCGGGTCGCCCGGCTCGTCGTGGGTGGTGTGCGGCGGGAGCCGTCCGGGTACACACGCGCCATGACGCCGGATCGACGCACGGGAGTATGGCGGGCGCTGCCCTGGTCGCTGCGGTACGCCGCCGCGGCCGCCGGATGCGCCCTGGTGGTCGCCGCCGCGGTGTACCTGCTGCTGCGCCTCGCGGTGCTGGTGGCGCCGCTGACCCTGGCGGTGGTCGTCGCGCTGCTGCTGACCGCGCTGCTGCAGCCGGTCGCCGCGCTGGTGTGCCGGCTCGGCGCGCCGCGGGCGCTCGGCGCGCTGGCCGGCGTCCTCGTGCTGCTGGTCGTGCTGCTCGTGCCGGCGCTGCTGATGTGGCAGGCCGTCGCCCAGCAGGCGGGGGAGCTGCCCGGCGAGCTCGGGCAGGGCTGGCAGCGCACGCGCGACTGGCTCGCCGGCACCGTCGGGGTCAGTGAGCAGCGCCTCGACGCCGCCGTCCAGCAGGGCGGTGAGCGCCTGCGCACGGCCGTCGCGCCGAACGCGGCCGCGTACGCGATGAGCGCCGTCGAGGCGTTCGGCGCCGCGCTGCTGTCGCTGGTGCTGGTGTTCTTCCTGCTCAAGGACGGTCCGTCGATCGTCGGCTGGTCGCGGGGGCTGCTGCCGGAGCACAGCCGCGACCGGTGGAGCGAGGCCGCCGCCAACGGCTGGCGCGCGCTGGCCCGCTACGCGCGCGGCACCGTCGCCGTCGCCGCGATCGACGCCGTCGGCATCGGCGCGGCGCTGCTGGTGATCGGGGTGCCGCTCGCGCTGCCGCTGACCGTGCTGACGTTCGTGGCCGCGTTCGTGCCGGTCCTGGGCGCCACCTTGGCCGGGGCCGTGGCCACGCTCGTCGCGCTCGCCGCCGGCGGGCCGGTCGACGCGCTGCTCGTGCTGGCCGCCGTGATCGTCGTGCAGCAGGTCGAGGGCAACGTCCTGGAACCGCTCATCATGGGCCGGGCGCTGCGGCTGCACCCGGCGGTGGTGCTGGTCGCGGTCACCGCCGGCGCCATCACCGGCGGCGTCGCCGGCGCCATGGTGTCCGTGCCGCTCACCGCCGTCGTGTACCAGGTGACCCGCACCGCGCTGCGCGACCGCGACGAACCCGCGCCCGAGACGCGGTAGGGTGGCGAGCGTGGACGACGGCTGGCTGGAGGACACCCAGACCTCGTACGACACAGTGGCCCACAGCTACTCGGAGCTGCTGCGTGACAAGCTGGCCGGGCTGCCCTACCTGCGGGCCGCCCTGGCGCTCTTCGCCGACCTGGTCGCCGGCGGCGACGGCGGGCCGGTCGCGGACGTCGGCTGCGGGCCGGGGCACGTCACCGCGCACCTGCGCGGGCTCGGCGTCGACGCGTTCGGCGTCGACCTGTCACCGGGCATGATCGACGTCGCCCGGCGCGAGCACCCCGGCATCCGGTTCGAGGTGGGCTCGATGACCGCGCTCGACCTGCCCGGCGCTTCGCTGGGTGGGCTGCTCGCGTTCTGGTCGCTGGTGCACGTGCCCGACGCCGAGATCCCGGCCGTGCTCGCCGGGTTCCGCCGGGTGCTGCGGCCCGGCGCCCCGCTGCTGGTCGGCTTCCACGCCGGCGACGGGGCGACGCTGAAGACCGCGGGCTACGGCGGTCATCCGATGCGGGTCCACGTGTACCGGCGCCCGCCGCAGCGGGTCGCGGCGTGGCTGCGTGACGCGGGGTGCCCCGTCGAGGCGCAGCTGCTGCTGGACGAGGACGGCGACAGCCCCGGAGCGGTCCTGTTCGCCCGCCGGCCCGCCTGATCCGGCGGGATTGTTGGCCGGATCCGGTTTCCCACGCCGCAGGTGAGGTAATCCGGTGGGCGTGGGTGACGGGTATTCGTTCGTGGTGGTGGCCAACCGGCTGCCGGTGGACCGCACGACCGGCGAGGACGGCGAGCAGCAGTGGACGCGCAGCCCCGGCGGGCTGGTGAGCGCGCTGGCGCCGATCGCCCGGACGTCCGGCGGCGCGTGGGTCGGCTGGATCGGCGCCCCTGACGACGACACCGGCCCGCAGGAGGTCGACGGCATCCAGCTACGCCCGGTGCCGCTGAGCGCCCAGGACGTCGACCGGTACTACGAGGGCCAGTCCAACTCGACCATCTGGCCGCTGTTCCATGACCTCGTCGAGCCGCCGGTGCACCGGCGGGAGTGGCGGCAGGCGTACGAGGCCGTGAACCGCCGCTTCGCCGAGGCCGCCGCCGAGGTCGCCGCCGACGGGGCCACCGTGTGGGTGCACGACTACCAGCTGCTGCTCGTACCGGCGATGCTGCGGTCGCTGCGGCCGGACCTGCGCATCGGGTTCTTCCTGCACATCCCCTTCCCGCCGGTGGAGCTGTTCATGCAGCTGCCCCGGCGCGCGGAGCTGCTGCGCGGGCTGCTCGGCGCGGACCTGGTCGGCTTCCAGCGGCCCCTCGCCGCGCAGAACTTCCTGCAGCTCACCGGGTCCCTGCTGGGCCTGCAACCGCACGACGACCGGGTCGGGTACGAGGGCCGCACCGTCGTGGCGCGCGCCTTCCCGATCTCGATCGACGTCGCCGAGATCGACCGCCTCGCCGCGGATCCGGCCGTGCAGTGGGAGTCGGACCGGCTGCGCGCCGACCTCGGCGACAACCGGCGGCTCCTGCTCGGCGTGGACCGGCTCGACTACACCAAGGGCATCGAGCAGCGCATCGAGGCGTTCGGTGAGCTGCTCGCCGAGGGTGCCGTGTCCAACGACGAGGTCGTGCTCGTGCAGGTCGCCACCCCGAGCCGGATACGGGTCGCGCAGTACCAGCAGCTGCGCGAACGCGTCGAGCGCGAGGTCGGCCGGATCAACGGCGAGTACGGCGCCGTGGGCCGGGTGCCGGTGCACTACCTGTTCCAGTCGCGCACGCCCGAGGAGCTGGTCGCGCTGTACCTGGCCACCGACGTCATGCTCGTCACCCCGCTGCGCGACGGCATGAACCTGGTCGCGAAGGAGTTCGTCGCCGCCCGCCGCGACGAGCTGGGCGCGATGGTGCTCAGCGAGTTCACCGGCGCCGCCGCCGAGCTGGAGGACGCGTTCCTGGTCAACCCGCACGACGTCGAGGACCTGAAGCGCGCGATGCTCGCCGCGCTGGACGCGCCGCCGGACGACCGCACCGTACGGATGCGCCGGATGCGCTCCCGCGTCCACGGCCACGACGTCGACCGCTGGGCGCGGCAGTTCCTCGACGCGCTCGACGACCCGGACCGCGCCAAGGACTGACCCCGTCCGGCGCTGCCGGTTCAGCTTTTGTCGCGTCCGGCGCGGCCGGTTCAGTGGTCCTGGGTGACACGGTCACGGGCGGCCTGGCCCAGCTCGCCGGACAGTTCGCTCAGGGTGGCGTTGGTCCAGCGCACGGCGGTCAGGTACAGCTGCGCCAGGGCCGCCGGGTCGGCCGCGGTGGCCGGCGGGGCGGGTTCGACCCCCGGTGTCGTGTACGCCCGCACGGCGGTGAGCACCTCGCCCAGCGGGCCGCCGCCGGTCATGAGCGCGTCGGAGAGCGTCGCGTCCAGCGGTACCCCGCTGAGGACCCGGCCGGTGGGCTCGCCGAACAGGTCGGCGACGGCGGACAGCAGCCCGCCGATGTACGCCGGCTCGCCCGGCAGGCCGGCGGACTCCGCCAGCAGCTGGCAGCACCGGGCGCGGATCAGCAGGTCGCTGAGCTGCTCCGGGTCGGCCTCGGTGAGGTCGGCGACCAGCATCAGCGTCACCCACTGGCGCAGCCGGGTCAGGCCGAGCGCGACGACCGCGTCGCGGATCGAGGACACGGTGCGGTTGAGGCCGAACGACGCCGCGTTGGTGGCCCGCAGCAGCCGCATGCTGAGCCCCGCGTCCTGGGCGACGAGGCCGACCAGCTCGTCGACGTCGACGTCCTCGACGCTGAGCGCGGCCATGACCCGCAGGCGGGTGAGGCGCGACGGGGCCAGGGCGACGGCCGAGCTGACGTGCGGGCGGCCCAGGACGTGGCCCTGGAAGAACTCGAAGCCGAGCGACATCGCCAGATCCAGCGCCTCGGGGGTCTCCAGGCGCTCCGCGATGAGCTGCAGGTGCGGGTGCAGCCGGCAGTTGAGGACGGCGGCGCGGATGGTGGCCTCGTCGGCGTCCAGCATGTCGATCTTCACGTACGTGGCGACCTCGAGCAGCCGCTCGTGGCTGCTGCCGAACACGAAGTCGTCCAGGGCGATGGTGTACCCCTGCTCGGCCAGCGCCGTCACGCCCGCGAGGACCTCCTCGTCCACGTCGGTGGTCTCGAGCACCTCCAGGACCGCCTGGCTGCAGTCGAACGGCAGCGGCAGGTGCCCGGTGAGGAAGTCCCGGGTGAGGTTGATGAAGCACACCAGCCCGCCGCACACCTCGTCGAGCCCGAACTCGGTGAACGCGGCGACCAGCACCCGGGCGGTGGCGTGCGCGTCGCGGCGGGAGGCGGTCGACGCGGTCGCGCCGGCGCGGAACAGCAGCTCGTGGGCGATGACCGCGCCCTCGCGGTCGTAGATCGGCTGCCGCCCGACGTGCACCACGTGATCGTCGTCAGGCCCTCCCGTTTCCCGGCTCACCTCGTCATGGTCGCCGAAAAATCCAACGATTGCCGCAAAACGGCGGAATGTGGACCAGGTGCGGCGGCGGGGCGCCGCCGGCCGGCGGTCCGTGGAAGCCGTGCCGCGGGCGGGCGGCCGGGCTCCCGGTGACGCCACTCACCCTTTTCCGCCGGCCGTGAAAACGATTCGCACCGCGTACCGGTGAATTCCGTGCCGCTCGCCGTCACATTGTCGCGCCGGGTCCCGTCAATGCAGTGAGGAATGCATTTCGGACCATGCGGCAGGACCACCGGCACCGACCCTGTCGCGACGACCCGGCCCTGCATGCGACGGCTGACCGGCACCGGTGTGCCCGGTCGTTCAACCATGCCTTCGTCAGCGTGCGCGGACGACGCCGACGCGGTCCGGCACGACGACCGAGCCCGGCCCACCGGGCTCCCGACAGTGGAGTGAGCGCGCATGGCAACGGAAACAACGACCGTCGAACGGCCCGCCGGACGGCCACCATCTCCATCGAGCAACGCCAATCGATACACGCGTCTCGTGGCCGGGCGCCGCAGCAAATGGGTGGTATTCGCGGTCTGGCTGGTCCTCATCATGGTCGGGGGTTCCCTGGCCGCGGACTTCGGCTCCGTGCAGAACAACGAGACCCAGACCTGGCTGCCGGCCGACGCCGAGTCGACCAAGGCGATCAAGATCGCTGAGTCGCAGTTCGCCGACAAGAACATCATGGTGGCCGACGTCGTGTACGTGCGCGACAGCGGCCTCACCGACGCCGACCTCGCGGCCATCGACGGTGACCGCACCGCGCTCGCCGCGCTCGCCGTCGGCGACATCTCCAAGGTCACGGTGTCCGGCGACGGCAAGGCCGCGTTCATCCTGGTGCCGCTGCGCTCCTCGCAGAGCGACAACACGGTGCTCGGCGACGCGGTGGCGAAGGTCCGCACCGAGGTCGAGGGCGGCGCGCCGGACGGGCTCGACGTGCGCATCACAGGCGCGGCCGGCAACGTCGCGGACTACATCGACGTGTACTCCGGCATGGACGCCACGCTGCTGCTGGTGACGCTCGCCGTGGTGGCGGTGTTCCTGCTGGTCATCTACCGCAGCCCGGTGCTGTGGCTGGTGCCGCTGCTCGCGGTGGGGCTGTCCAGCCAGGTGGCGACCGGCCTGGTGTACCTGCTGGGCAAGCACGCCGGGCTGCTGGTCAACGGTCAGAGCTCGTACGTGCTGACGGTGCTCATGCTCGGCGTCGGCACCGACTACGCGCTGCTGCTGATCGCCCGGTACCGCGAAGAACTGCACCGGCACGAGGACCGGCACGAGGCGATGGCCCTGGCGTTGCAGCGCTGCCTGCCCGCCATCGCGGCGTCGGCGGGCACGGTCATCATCGCTACGCTGTGCCTGGTCTTCGGCAGCATGAACTCCACCCGCGGCCTCGGCCCGGTCGTCGCGATCGGCGTCGCCGTGGTGTTCCTTGCCATGACCTCGCTACTGCCGGCGCTGCTGGTCATTTTCGGTCGGTGGCTGTTCTGGCCGTTCGCGCCGCGGCACGCCGCCGGGTACGAGGCCGCCGACATCGAGAAGGACCACGGCGTATGGGCCAGGTTCTCCGCGTTCGTCGGGCGCTGGCCCCGGCTCATCTGGATCGCCACCGCGCTCGTGCTCGTCGGGCTCGCGTTCGGTACCTCGGCGATCAAAACCGGTCAGACCCAGGCGGAGCAGTTCACCAAGACGGTCGACTCGGTCCGCGGCCAGGAACTGCTCGGCCAGCACTTCCCGTCGGGCACCTCGGCCCCGGCGGACGTCTACGTGCCGTCGGCCGCGGCGGACACCGCGGCCGGGATCGTCCGCGGCGTGCCCGGCGTGACGTCGGTGGACACCGCCGGCACCGCCGGCGGCTGGACGCACCTGACCGCCGTGCTCAACGACGCGCCGGACACCGCGGCGGCCCGGCAGACCGTGCAGCGGCTGCGGGCGGCCCTCGACGGCGGCCCCGCCGAGGTGCGGCAGGCGGTCGTCGGCGGCCAGAGCGCCGTGGCGCTGGACACGTCCGAGGCGCAATGGTCGGAGGTGAAGCTGCTCGTCCCGCTGATCCTCGGCGTCGTGCTGCTCATGCTGGTACTGCTGCTGCGCGCGATCGTCGCGCCGGTGCTGCTGCTGGTGTCGGTGGTGCTGTCGTACGCGGCCGCGGTCGGCACGGCGGCGTTGCTCTTCCGGGCGCTCGGCCACCCGAACGTCGACCGGGGCCTGTTCCTGTTCGGCTTCCTGTTCCTGGTCGCGCTCGGCGTCGACTACACCATCTTCCTCATGACGAGGGCCCGCGAGGAGGTCCAGCGGCGCGGTCACCGGGCCGGCATCCTGACCAGCCTCACCGTGACCGGCGGGGTCATCACCTCCGCGGGGCTCGTGCTGGCCGCGACGTTCTGCGTCCTCGCCGTGATCCCGACGGTGCAGTCGCTGCAGCAGGGCGTGCTGGTCGCGGTCGGGGTCCTGCTCGACACGTTCCTGGTCCGCAGCCTGCTCATCCCGGCGCTGTCGCTGGAGGTCGGCCCGCGGATCTGGCTGCCGGGCCGTCCCGCCACGGAGCCTGCGCCGCCGCTGCCGGCGCAGGCCGGGTTGCGGGGCTGACCACCCCGCGTTCAGGACAGACCGGGCCGGCCAGGCGCGCATCCCCCGTTGGGCGCCTGGCCGGCCCGGTCGCCGTGCTGCCCGTGCCGATCGCCTTCGTTGCCTTGCGGCTCGCCACGGCCGGAGCTCGACAACCCGGTGTCTGGCTGTTCGTGGGACACCAGCGATCCACCGGGTTCCAGTAATCCACCGGGTTGATCCCGGCGCCCCGGGGCTGAGCAGGGCCGGCGACGGGGCGTCCGGACAGCTGGGTCCGGCGGCGATGTGCGGGCAGACGGGTCCGCCGGTGAGGCTGGCTCACCGGCGGACGTGATCCCGGGTGGTTCAGCTGACGGCGACCGCCGGCACCCGCGCCGCACGGAGGCGACGGCGGCGGCCCGCGGTGGCGAGGGCGAGGGTGAAAGCGACCGCGCCGATCAGGACGATCATGGTGCCGGAGGGCACCTCGGCGCTGTAGCTGAGGTACATGCCGATCGCGCCGGACAGGGCGCCGATGACCGTGGCGAGGACCAGGGTGGCGGCGAACGAGTCGGTGAGCATGCGGGCCGTCACCGGGGGGATGACCAGCATGGCGGCGACCAGGGTGACGCCGACGACGTTGAGGGTGGACAGGATGTTCAGGGAGAGCACCACCATCAGCATGATGTCGGTGGCCAGGACGCTGACCCCGCTGACGGCCGCGACATCGGGGTCGAAGGTGGCGAACAGCAGCGCGCGGTACCGGACGAACACCAGCGTGACGGTGAGCGCCGCGACGGCGTAGAGCATGTAGATCTGGCCCTGGGAGATGCCCAGGATGCTGCCGAACAGGGCGCTCTCGAAGCTGGGGCCGGTCGCGCCGAAATGGGTCAGCAGGGCGATGCCGAGGGCGAACGAGGCGGTGGTGACCACGCCGATCGCCGCGTCGGCGCCGATGCGGTGCCGGCGGGTCACCGTGATGATGGCGAGGGCGGACATGACGCCCCAGACGCCCGCGCCCCAGAGGAAGAACTGGGCGCTGATGAGCTGGCTGGCGGCGAAGCCGCCGAAGATGGAGTGCGACAGGCCGTGGCCGATGTAGCTCATGCCGCGCAGGGTGATGTAGACGCCGGTCAGGCCGAGCAGCGCCCCGGAGAGGGTCGCGACGAGCAGCCCTTTCTGGAAGAAGGCGTACTGCAGCGGGTGGACGATCGCGTCCAGGAAAGCGTCCATGGTCAGCCCGCCGTCGCCAGGGTGACCCGCGGGTCGACGACCAGTGGGAGGTCCAGGTGCCGCAGCACCTCCATGCGCGCGCCGTAGGTCTGCTCCAGCACGTCGGGGGTGATGACGTCGCTGGGGCCGCCCTGGGCGATGATCGTGCCCTTCACGCAGACCAGGTGCGGCAGGTGTGCCGCCATGCCGTTGAGGTCGTGCGTGGTGAGGATGATGGCGATGCCCTCGACGTGCAGGTCGGCGAGCAGGTGCAGGATGTCGTGGCGGGTGTTGGCGTCCACGCCGGAGGTCGGCTCGTCCAGCACGAGCAGGTGCGGGCGGCGGATCAGGGCGCGGGCCAGAAACATCCGCTGCTGCTGCCCGCCGGACAGCTCGCGGATGTGCCGCCGTTGCAGGTGCCCGATGCCGAGCCGCTCCAGCAGGCGGCCGACCTCGGCACGTTCCTCGCGGCTCGGCCACGGCAGCGCGGAGCGGGACGCGCGCCCCATCAGGACGCACTCGAAGACGGTCAGCGGGAAGTCCCAGTTCACCGTCTCCAGCTGCGGCACGTACGCGGTGCGCAGGCCGTCCCTGCGCCGCACCGTCCCGCCGGACGGCTTGACCGTGCCCAGCAGCAGGCGCAGCAGCGTCGTCTTGCCGGCGCCGGAGGGGCCGACCACCGCGCTGAACTGGTTGTCGTAAACGTCGAGGCTGACGTCGCGCAGCACGACGGTGCCGTCGTAGCCGGCGTCGACGCGGTCGAGCCGCAGCAGGCTGCCGATGTGTGCGCTCATTGGGGGTAGACCGCCTTGTCGGCCGTGGTGCTCTGGGTCAGCGGCACCGCGTCGAGGTTGGTCGTCGTGCCGCCGAGCCCTTTGATCATGGTGATGAAGTCGTACCGCATGAGCCCGAGCCACGAGTGCTGGTCCTGGCCCGGCTCGCCCGGCAGGTCGTCGTCGCGCAGGGTGTCCTCGTAGCGGGCGCCGGTGGCCCGTCCGACCTCCTCGAGGACCTTCGAGGGGAACACCTCGGAGCCGAAGATGGTGCGCACCTTCTCGGCCTTGATCTGCTCGATGAGGTCGGCGACCTCGCTGGGGGAGGGGTCCTCGAAGTTCTCCGGCTGCACCGCGCCGATGATCTTCCAGCCGAAGGTCCGGCCGAAGTAGGCGTAGGCGTCGTGGTACGTCAGCAGCGCCCGCCCGCCGGCGGGGATCGTCTCCTGGTCGAGGCGCAGCGCGGCGGCCAGCCGGTCCGCGGCCGCGGTGAACGCGGCGGTGTTGGCGCGGTAGTAGTCGGCGTTGGCAGGGTCCCGGGCGGCCAGGGTGTCCCGGATGACCTCGGCGTACTTCACCGCGTACGTGGGATCGGTCCACACGTGCGGGTTGGGCTTGCCGTCCTTCTCCGGGAAGGAGAAGTCGAAGATCCAGTCCTCGCGGGGCAGGATGCGGGTGCCGACCTCGACGATCTCGGCGCTGGCGCGCTTGTTCTGCGCGGCGAGCCGCTTCGTCGGGTCCTCCAGGCTCAGCCCGTTGATGAGGATGACGTCCGCCCGGCTCAGGGACTCGGCGATCTTCGGCGACGGGTCGAAGGTGTGGCTGTTGGTGCCCTCGGGCACCACCCCTTCCACCGACGCGCGGTCGCCGGCGACGGCGGAGGTGATACTGGTCAGTGGTGCGACAGTGGTGACGATGCGGAGCTTTCCTGCGTCGGCCTCCGCCGATCGGCTGCATCCGTGCAAGGCGCCGGTCACGGCGCACGCGAGCATGGATACGGCGACGACCTTCGATCGCTGCAGTCTCATGGCGGTCACAGTAAAACGGTGACCCAGCTATTGCATAGCATTTGCAACAGCAGATTCCCTGCAATACATTGAGGCCTCGTACGGTGGACCGTCCTTGCCGTCCACTGTTATCGCCGTCGATGTTCGACTGGGGCGCTTCCCTGGTTGAACACGCCGGATGTGGCCCCTGACCTGCGCAGAAAAGAATTCTGCCGGACGGCGTCACAATCACAGACCTGTGTCCGTCATTACGGGTGACGCGCGATCGCGACCCGTCCGGGGCCGCGTTCATCACCTGCCCAGCGGGGTGATGACGCCTGCATTCGGACGGTTCCGCCGTGCGAACAATCGCGGCCGTGCGGCCCCGGGACAGGACGGAGGAATGCCACGTGATGTGCGGCGGAAATGGTCGAAGTGTTGCGGCTGCGCTGTTTGAGCCGACAGTTCACACGGGCTTCCTACAGCCCTGGCGCCCGTGCTGTCCGGCGCGGCGCGGCGGCGGTCCGTCGCCGCATGGTGCATCGGGCACCGGTTCCCACACCAGGGAGCCGGTGCCCGATTTTCGTCCGCCGGTGCCGGGTCGCGGGGACCCGGGAACGGTGACATCGAGGCAGTGGCGGGAATGCAGCGCTGACGGAGAGGTGCACACGTGGAAACTGCAGTGACCAGCAGGGCGGTCCGGAGTGCCGGCAACGGCGCCGGCGCGGACGGTGCGATGGGCCGGCTGTCCGGCAGGGGCGCGTTCAGCGTGCCGGTGAAGGTGCAGATCGAGCAGTTACTACCGGCCGACTCGCCCCGCCTGGACGGCGAGAACGAGGCGCACGCGCGGATGCTCGCCGAGTCGGAGTCCGAGCTGCCGCCGATCCTCGTGCACCGCGCGACGATGCGGATCATCGACGGCATGCACCGGCTGCGGGCGGCGGTGCTGCGCGGGCGCGACACCGTCGACGTCCGGTTCTTCGACGGCCCGGCGAGCGCGGTCTTCGCCCTCGCGGTGGAGACCAACATCGCGCACGGCCTGCCGCTCTCGCTGCGCGACCGGGAGAGCGCCGCGGCGCGGATCCTCGCCGAGCACCCCGAGTGCTCCGACCGGGCGATCGCGCGGGTCAGCGGGCTGTCGTCGAAGACCGTCGGGGCGATCCGCCGCCGGTCGGCCGGCGACGGGCCGCAGGTCACCGCGCGGATCGGCCACGACGGCCGGGTCCGCCCGCTCAACAGTGCCGACGGCCGGCGCACGGCGAGCGCGTACATCGCCGCGAAACCCGACGCGTCGCTGCGGGAGATCGCCCGGGACGCCGGCATCTCCATCGCCACCGCCCGGGACGTCCGCGAGCGGATCAAGCGCGGCGACGACCCGATCCCGGCCGCCCAGCGGCGCACGAACCCGGCTGCCGCACCTCCTGCCGCGTCACCCCCCGCCGCGCCGAGCGCCGTCCCGAGCGCCGTCCCGAGCGTCGCGCCGGACGCCGCGCCGAAAGCCGTACCGAGCGCCGCGCCAGATGCCGGCTCGAACGCTGTACCGGCCGCCGAGCCTGGCACGTCGACGGTGACCCGCCTGCGCCCCCGCCGCGGCCCGTACGTGTCGAGCCTCGACCGGGCGAAGTCGGTGGTGGCGCAGCTGTGCAAGGACCCGTCGCTGCGCTTCAGCGAGTCGGGCCGGACCCTGCTGCGCTGGCTCGACTCCCGGGTCGCCGAGATGGAGGCCTGCGACCGGCTCTTCGACGCCGCGCCGGTGCACTCCTCCTACCTGCTCATCGAGTTCGCCCAGTGCTACGGCAACAACTGGCACGTGCTGGCCGACCAGCTCAAGACCCGCGTCGACGGCGCCGGTCTCGCCGCGACCAGCCCCTGACCGCCGCCCCGGCCGACCCGTCCACAGTGGACCACGGCGGCCGGCGGCACTGCCACACCGCAGTTTGCACAACCGATCCCGCCGTGCGATTTACGGCGATGGATGGACACGCCAGGGCGCACGTACGTTGCGGATCCGAGCCGGATCGCAACGCCCGCCGTGGAGGACGTGTCCGATGGCTGATGACGACGAGGCCCGCGCGGACGCTGCGCGACGGGCCGACCTTGCCGCGTTCGCCGAGTCCTGGCAGCTGCTGGGAGTCCTCGCGATCGTCCACCTCTGGCCGCCCATGCCGTGGGTGCGCCGCGGCGCACCGGCGACGCCGTCGCAGGCCGGCGCCGGCCGCAAGGCCCGCGCCGGCCGCCGAGGACGGCGCCGCGCAAAGCGTCGCGGCGGCTGGTGGCGGTGCGCCTGCGGCACCAGGCGCTGGCAGCTGCGCCGCTCGGTCCGCGCCGTGCGCGCCGCGGTGGTGAGCGGCCTGGTGTGGTTCGGGCTGAGCACCGGCGCGGGGCTCAGCGCCGATGCCCTCGCCGGCGTCGGGCGCTGGTGCGACGGCATGCGGGAGATCCCCGTGCCGTGCTGCCCGCGGGCGCTGGACGAGCTGGGCCCCGCCGGCAGCCCCGGCTGAGCCGGCCGCCCATCGAAACCGGTGCACGAGCGCTTGACGAAGTCCTGACGGTTCGGCATCGTCAGTCATGCGTAAGTGCTGACAATTGATGTCACTGACAAATTGTCCACCGGACGGACGGGCGGAGCATGCTGATGGCCGACGATCTCACCGCTGTGTTCGACACCCCAGTCGACCAGGTCCCGGACCTCGACGAACTGGTGCGGGCCACCATGGCGTGGCACTTCTCGCCCGGCACCGGCAGCCCGTACTGGGTCGGCAGGCTCGGCGAGCTCGGCTTCGACCCGATCGCCGACGTGAAGGGCTTCGCCGACCTGCACCTGTTCGACGCCGTCACGGTCGACTGGGCCCGCATCCCCGCCGGCCGGCTCATCCCCGCCGGCTGCCGCGGCGAGCGCTTCGGCGTGTACGAGTCCGGCGGCGCCACGGGAGCGCCGAAGCGGGTGGTGGACGCCACCTCCCGCCGGCGCAACGTGGAGTTCCAGAGCCTGCTGCTGGACCAGGTCGGCTTCCCCCGCGGCGAGGGCAGCTGGCTGCACGTCGGGCCCACCGGCCCGCACGTGATGGCGAAGAACGTCACCCACCTGGCCGGGCTGCGCGACTTCCTGTGCCACTACGTCGATCTCGACCCGCGCTGGGTGCGCCGCTGCGTCAGCCAGGGCCGGCAGGACCTGTTCGACCTGTACGTCGAGCACCTCGCCGACCAGGTCCAGGACGTGCTCGCCAGCCAGGACGTGCGCGCCATGTCGTGCACCCCGCGGATCCTCGAGCGCCTGGTGACCCGCCCGGAGCTCTACGACCTGCTGCGCGCGAAGCTGCGCGGGCTGATATGGGGCGGCACCAGCGCCTCCCCGGAGACGCTGCGGCTGTTCCAGGAGGAGGTCTTCCCCGACGCCGTCGTCATGGGCGCCTACGGCAACACCATGATGGGCGTCGCGCCGCAGCGGCCACCGGTCGAGGGCGACACCTACCGGTGCGTGTTCCGGCCGTTCCACCCGTACACGATGGTCGAGGTCATCGACCCGGCCGACCCGTCGAGGCAGGTCGCGCCCGGCGAGACCGGGCAGGTCAAGATCACCACGCTGACCCGGGACCTGTTCGTGCCGCCGACGCCGGAGCGCGACACCGCGGTCCGCCTGGCCCCCGTCGACGGCTACCCGGGGGTCGAGCTGGCCGACGTCAAGCCACGCGAGGCCATCGCCAACACGATCGTCGAAGGGGTGTACTGATGACCCTGCACCGGATCCCGCTCGTGCGCGCCGGGGTGCCGGCGTCCTCCGCGGAGACCGCGCGCCTGGACGCCGTCGACGGCACCCCGCTGGCGCTGGTCGACCAGGCCCCGCCGCTGCTGGCCACGCTCACGGTCGCGGACCTGCGCCGGCGCGGCCCGTCCGGCACGGCGCCGGACGCGGAGGTGTTTCGCCGCGCCGGCGAGCTGTTCGCCACCGCCGAGCTCGACGGCATCGGTCCCGAGCGGTACTGCGAGCTGCAGGCCCGCAGCGCCGGCATCCCGATCTCGACGGCCCGCCGCTCGCTGGCCGACATCCGCGAGGTCTGCACCCACATGGGCGAGCGGGTCGAGGCGGAGCGGCCGCCCGGCGCGGGCAGCGACGTCGAGGCGGGCCGCATCGAGGCCGTCTGGGCCCGCCGCGGCGACGTCCTGGCCGTCATCGCCCCGGGCAACAACCCCGGCGTGCACGTCCAGTGGATCCAGGGCCTCGCCCTGGGCTACCAGCTGGTGATCCGGCCGGGGAGCAAGGACCCGTTCACCCCGGCCCGGCTGGTCGCCGCGCTGCTGGCCGCCGGGGTCGAGCCGGCCCACCTGTCGCTGCTGCCGGGTGGCCACGCCACGGCCGACGCGCTGGTGCGGGCCGCCGACCTGAGCCTGGTGTTCGGCAGCGACGACGCCGTGCGGGCGTACGCCGGCGACCGGACCGTGATCCCGCGCGGCCCGGGGCTGTCGAAGCTGCTGCAGCTGGGCGAGCTCACCGAGCAGGCCCTCGACACGATCTGCACCTCCGTCGGCTACGACGCGGGCATGCGGTGCACCAACGCGAGCGCGGTCTTCACCGACGGCGACCCGATGGCGGTCGGCGCGGCGATCGCGGCGCGGCTGGCGCGGCTCGTGCCGGGCCCGCCGCTGTCGCCCGAGGCGCAGCTGCCGGTCATGCCGATCGGGCGGGCCACCGCGATGCGCGCCCACCTCGACGCCCGGCGGGCCGGCGCCGTCGACGTGGCCGCGCCCCTGTACCCCGACGGGCCGGTCACCGACCTCGGTGACGGCTCGGCGGCGATGCGCCCGGCGGTGCTGGTCTGCGACCGCCCCGACCATCCGGGCGCGGCGATCGAGCTGCCGTTCCCGTGCGTCTGGGTGCTGCCGTGGGATCCGACGGAGGGCTTCGCGCCGCTGCGCAACACCCTCGCCCTGACCATCCTCGGCGGTGACCGCAAGCTCGCCGTGGAGGCACTGCGCGAGCCGACGATCCGCAAGGTGCTCCTGGGACCACTGCCGACGTTCTCGGCCGGCACGACCAGCCCGCACGACGGGTTCCTCGGGCACGAACTGATGGAGGCACGCGGCTACGGGGTCGCGGCCGAATGACCACCCCCGCAGAAGGAGGAGCTCAGATGAGTCGGACCATCGTTGTGACCGGTGGTGGCGTGGGCATCGGCCGCGCCGTCGCGGCCGCGTTCGCCGCCGGTGGCGACCGGGTCTTCATCACCGGCCGGCGCGAGGACGTGCTGAAGGAGACCGCGGCGCAGCTCGGCGGCGACGTCGAGCCGGTCGTGTGCGACGCCACCGACGTGGACCAGGTCGAGGCCCTGCGCGAGCGGCTGCCCGAGGTGGTCGACGTGCTGGTGAACAACGTCGGCGGGACCGCGAACCTGCACCCGGACCTCAGCGGCGACCTGCGCGCCGTGGTGGCGCACTGGAAGGCCAACCTCGACTCCAACCTCATGGGCGCCGTGCTCACCACCACGGTGGTGGAGCCGCTGCTGCCCAACGGCGGCGCGGTGATCCACATCGGGTCGTTCGCGACCGACCGTGGCCAGGGCTCCTACGGCGCGGCGAAGGCGGCGCTCGCGTCGTGGAACCTGCACCTCGCCCGGCGGCTCGGCCCGCGGGGGATCACCACGAACGTGGTGTCGCCCGGGTACATCGCCGACACCGAGTTCTTCGGCGCGCACCTCACCCCGGAGTTCCACCAGGCGCGCACCGCCGAGACCCTGCTCGGGCGGGCCGGTGTCCCCGAAGACGTGGCCGGCGTGGTGCACTTCCTGGCGACCCCTGGCGCCCGGCACATCACCGCGCAGGTGCTGCACGTCAACGGTGGGGCGCTCACCACCCGGTGACGGCAGCGCCCCGCATGCCGGTACCCCGGCGGCCGACATATGATCAGGTCAGGTGATAGTCGATAGTGGGGTCGAACGTGGCGAGGCCGAAGATCGCAACCAGTGCACTGCCCGCCGACGCTGACGAGGCCGGCGCCGGTGCCCCGCGCGCCCCGCAGCTGTCCTCCGCCGTGTCGATGTGGCAGGCGTTCCTGCTGCGCAAGGCCACCCAGAAGGTCACCGCGATGGCCGAGGCGGCCCTCGGGCCGCACGGCCTGACCATGCGGCATTTCGGGGTGCTCAGCGCGGTGGAGGCCGAGCCGGGGCTCAACCAGCGCGTCCTCGGCGAGGGCCTGCGCATCGACCGGTCCACCGTCGTCGCGCTCGCCGACGACCTTGAGCGGGCCGACCTGCTCGAGCGCCGCCGGGGCGTGGACCGCCGCACCTTCTCGCTGCACCTGACCGAGCACGGCACCGAGCGGCTGGTCTACTTCAAGCAGCTGGTGGCAGACGTGCACACCGAGTTTCTGGCGCCGCTGTCGCCGGCGGAGCAGGCGATGCTGCGCGATCTGCTGTTCAAGATCGCGTCGCCCTGACCCGCCGGCCGCGGGTCAGTCGCCGGCGAGCAGCGGCGGCGGGGTGTCGGACCCCTGCGACCAGGGCTTGATGTCCAGCACCGGCGTGCCGTCGACGAGGTCGACCCCCTCGAAGCGGATGACGTTGCCGGTGACGTCCAGCAGCTTGACCAGGCTGAGCCCCAGCCGGTTGGGCCGGTTGGGCGTCCTGGTGGCGAACACGCCGCGGGTCTGCCCGGTGCCCTCCAGGCCGCGCGGGACCACGCGCATCTCGTAGGCCTCCTCGTCGGTCTGGGCGTGCAGCCAGGTCAGCAGCCACGCGTACCGGTGGCGGGCGAGGCCGTCGAGTCCTTCGGCGAACCGCTCGTCCAGCACGACCCGGCCGGGCTCGTCAGGGTTCTCGGTCGCCTGCGGGGGCGTGGCCTCCGGGCGGTCGTAGCCGGTGCGCACGACACCGATCGGGTGCAGCCGCACGCCGGTGCGGTCGGGATCCACGAACTGCTGTGCCACGTCTGTCCTCTCCTGCCTGCGACGGCGGGGCCTGCCAGGCAACGGTATCGGGCGGTGCCGGGCCGTTGACCCGGTACGGCCACTGCCGCATACTTTCAACACGTCAGTGTAGCTGACGATCCTGTGTACTGATTATTCGCTCCAGCGCCGAACAGCTGCCGCCAGGGGGTCGAACGTGAGATCCAGTCCACCGCTGACCGAACCGCCCGCCATCGCCGCGATCGGCGCCTGGCTGCCGCCGCGCCGCGAGGACGCCGCCGGCGCCGTGGCGGCCGGCCGGCTCGACACCGAGACCGCCGAGCGGCTCGGCTACGACGCGCTCGCGGTCAGCGACGAGCACGCCGGCCCCGAGATGGCCGTGCTCGCCGCAGGCAAGGCGCTCGCCGAGGCCGGCTGGTCCGGCAGCGACCTCGACCTGGTCGTGCACTCCTGGATCTACCACCAGGGGCACGACTTCTGGTCCCCGCCGCACTACGTGGCGAGCCAGGTCGGCGCGCACGACGCGCTCGCCGTCGGCGTCCAGCAGACCTCCAACGGCTGCGTCGCGGCGCTCGAGGTCGCGCTGAGCCGGCTGGCCGCCGACCCGGGCGTGCGGCGCTGCCTGGTCACCACCGGCGACCGGTTCGCCGGGCCGGCGTTCGACCGTTGGTTCGGCGACATCGACGTCGCCTACGGCGACGCGGGCACGGCGCTGCTGCTGGACCGCACCGGCGGGCCCTACCGGCTGCTGTCCGTCGCGTCGGTCTGTGTCCCGCGGTACGAGGTGCTCTACCGCGGCGACGACCCGTTCAGCCCGGCACCGCGCACCCCGCGCGATCGCGTCGACGCCCGGCGCACCAAGATGGTGTTCCGCGCCGGCGGCGGCTGGCTGCAGTTCGTCGGGACGCTGCGCAACGCCGTGCAGCGGGCGGTCCGCGAGGCGCTCGCCGACGCCGACCTGACCCTCGACGACCCGCGCGTGCGCTACCTGTACATGCCGCGCATCGGCACCGGCGCCATCACCCAGTTCTACGGCCCGGCGGCCGCCGACATCGGCGTGCGGCACGCGGAGATCGTCGTGGCCGGCCGCGACACCGGGCACCTCGGCGCCGGTGACCCGGCCGCCGACCTCGCGGACATCGACGCCGGCCAGCTGCTCGCCCCGGGCGAGGTCGCGCTGCTGCTCAGCGCCGGCAACGGCTACACCTGGTCGTGCGTCGCCGTGCGGCGCGACTGACCCACACCGTCCACATCAGACGGTTGACAGAGGACATCGCGCGACACGGAGGAACTCGCATGGCACAGGGAATCGACGTGCTGGTGCTCGGGGCCGGCGTCGCCGGTCTCACCACCGCGGTCTGCCTCGCCGAGGCCGGCTGCCGGGTGCGGGTCCGCACCGGTGAGGCGCCGCGGGACACCACGTCGGCCGTGGCCGGCGCCATCATCGGCGGCCCGCTCTTCGCCGACCCGGTCGAGGCCGCCGCCAAGTGGCAGCCGCTGGACACCAACCTCGCCTGGCACCGCGCCGGTCTCGCCGAGTTCGGCGCCCTGGCCGCCGTCCCCGGTGCCGGCGTGCGCATCGCCCGGGGCAGGATGGTCAGCCGGCTCGGCGCCGACGACCAGCCCTGGATGCACGGCCTGCCCGGGTACGCGCCGTGCACCGCCCAGGAGCACGCCGGGTTCCCGGTGGCGTTCCAGATGTCGGTGCCGCTGGTCGACATGCCGCGCTACCTCGGGTACCTGACCGACCGCCTGCTCGCGGCGGGCGGCGAGCTGCTGGTCACACCGGTCGGCTCGCTGGACGAGGCCGCGGCCGAGGCGCCCGTCGTGGTCAACTGCACCGGGGCCGGCGCGCGGGCGCTCGCCGGCGACCCCACGCTCTTCCCGGTGCGCGGCCAGCACGTCGTGGTGGAGAACCCGGGCCTGGAGGAGTTCTTCTTCGAACGCAGCCCCGGCGCCACCTCCACCAGCTTCCTGCCGCACGGCGACCGGCTGCTGCTCGGCGGCACCGCCGACCGCGACGTGTGGAGCCGCACGCCCGACCCGGCGCAGACCGAGCAGATCGTGCGCCGCTGCGCCGAGGTCGAGCCGCGCATCGCCGGCGCGCGGATCCTCGGCGTGCACGCGGGTCTGCGGGCCACCCGCCCGCAGACCCGGCTGGAGGAGGAGCGCCGCGGCGGCGCCCGGGTCATCCACAACTACGGCCACGGCAGCGTCGCCGTCGCCATGTCGTGGGGCTGCGCCCGGGACGTCCAGCGGCTGGTCGAGCAGGCCCCCGCCCGGCCCGCCGCCGTCTCGTAGAACGCCCTCACGGGCATGAAGGAGGAACTCGTGTCGGTCATCGACAGTGCACTGACCACGGCGGGCCCGGTGGGCTCTGCCGGCACGGGAGGGCTCGGCCTGCCCGTGCTGTCCGCGCCGGAGACGGCGCTGCTGCGCAGGCTCGACGGGGTGTTCGAGGGCTGGGGGACGCAGGCCGGCGCCCAGTCGATGATCATGCCGCCGCTGCTGCCGGTCGCGTCGCTGGCCCGGCTGGACTTCTACGACAACTTCCCGCACCAGGCGGTGGTCGTCAGCGCGCTCGACCTGCGCAACGGCCGGCCAGGGGCGGACGGGCCGCCGGTGGCGTTCGCCGGCGACGCCCTGGAGCCGGCGCGGCTGGCCCTGCCGTCGGCCGCCTGTTTCGCGGTGTACCTGTCGATGGAGGGCGCGCGGCTGACCCAGGACACCACGGTCACCGTGCTGGGCCGCTGCTTCCGCCGCGAGGAGCACTACGAGCAGCTGCGCCGGCTGCTGGGCTTCCACATGCGCGAGGTCGTGGCGCTCGGCTCGCGCGAGTTCGTCACCGCGCACCTGTCGCGCTTCGAGGCCCGCATCTCGGCGTTCCTCACCGCGCTGGGGCTGCCGTTCACCAAGGAGGCGGCGACCGACCCGTTCTACGACCGCGGCGGCCAGCGGGCGCTGCTGCAGCGGCTCTCCCCGGTCAAGCACGAGTTCGTGGTCGACGGGCTGGCCATCGCCTCGCTCAACGTGCACCGCAACTTCTTCGGCGAGCGCTGCGACATCCGCCACGGCGACGCCGCCGACCCGGTGTTCACCGGGTGTGCCGCGTTCGGTCTGGAGCGGTGGCTGTCGGTGCTGCGGGGCCGGTTCGGCGACTGGGGCGCCGCCCTGCAGGCCGTCGAGGCGGCCGCCACGGACAGTGCGGTGGCGTCGTGACCGGCGCTCTGGAGCAGGTCACCGCCTGGTTGCTGGCGCGCCACCCCGACCTGAACGGCATCGACCCCGACGACGACCTGATCGAGAACCGGCTCATCGACTCGCTGGGCTTCCTGGAGTTCCTCGCCCTCATCGAGCGGCTCACCGGCCGCCCGGTCGACGTCGAGGCGACCGGCATCGACTGCTTCCGCTCACTGTCCAACCTGGACCGCGCGTTCTTCGCGGCGTGAGGACGACGAACGAGGCCCGCACCGTCCGGTGCGGGCCTCGTCGGCTGTGCCGCTCAGCGGCGCACGGCCTGCGTGACCATCTGCTCGATCTCCCGGGCGCAGCCCCACGACATGCCGATGCCGGCGCCGCCGTGGCCGTAGTTGTGGATGACCCGGGCGTCGCCGAGCGTCTCCTCCTCCAGCCGCGCCTGCGGCCGGGCCGGGCGCAGGCCGACCTCGACGCTCAGCACGGGCGCGCCGGCGATGCGGGGCTCGATCGCGATGCAGCGGCGCAGGATCGCCTCGGTCTGCGCCGGGTCCGGCTCCAGGCTCCAGTCGCCCGGCCCGATCGTGCCGCCGAGAACGAGGCGCTTGAGGTGCGGGATGAAGCTGGTGATCTCGGCGGCCTTGGTGCGCTCGTAGAAGAACTCGGTGAGGCCCGGGTTCTCGACCACCACGTGCTGCCCGCGGACCGGCTTGAGCTGCGGATCGCCGGTGAGGCGCTGCGCGCCGACGCCGGTGCAGTTGACGACCAGCGGCGCCGTCGCGGCCGCCGCCTCCAGGGACTCGACCGCGCCCAGCTGCACCACGCCGCCGGCAATCTCCAGCCGGCCCGCCAGGTACTGCAGGTAGCGCGGCATGTCCACGACGGGCGAGCTCATCCAGAACCCCATCGGGTAGCCGGCGCGCTCGGCCTCGTCGCACTCGGCGAAGTCCGCCATCTGGCGCGCCCACCCGGGGGTGGTGTCCTCGTCGCGGCTGACCGTGCGTCCGCGGGCGATCCGCACCCCGGTGCGCGGGTCCGCGGCGAGGTCCGTGAACTCCCGCAGCGTGGCCCGCAGCCACCGAGACTCGTCGTCCTGCGGGTCGTCGGTGACCGGGCCGGCGATCATCGCGCCGGCAACCGCGGACGTGGTGTCCTGCGGCGACTCGCCGGCCTGGACCCGGACCGGCACGCCGGCCTCGGCCAGGCACACGGCCGTGGTCAGCCCCATCACCCCCGCGCCCACGACCAGGACGTCACCGTGCTGTGCCACCATGTTCCTCCTTGATCCGCGGTGCAGGACCGCGTAGTGCCGACAGTGTTGCGACGCTCGGAAGATATCGCTGCCGGGCGATCTATTCGGCCCGGACCGCGATACACGACCAGGTGAATCCGCCGCCCACGCTGAGCAGCAGGGCCACCTCACCCGGGGCGAGGCGCTGGCCCGCGTGCAGGTCGGCGAGGTTGGCCAGGGAGTCCCCGCCGCCGAGGTGCCCGGTGTCCCGGCCGAGGTTGAGCACCTCGGCGTGGCGCAGCCCCAGCTCGGCGACCGGCTCGTCGAAGGACTCGGCCAGCCCGCTCAGGCCGATGCGGGGCAGCGTCAGGTATCGCACCCGCGGGTCGCCGGCGCTCAGGCCCGCCTCGGCCAGCGCGGTGCGCACCACGTGCTTGACCGCCTGCCGCAGCCGGGCCTCGAACGCGGGCCCGGCGCCGGTGGCCATGAAGGCGCGCTTGGTGCCCCGCACGTCGACGCGGTCGGCGTGCTCGCGGGCGGCCGGGCTGAACAGGTCGTCGCCGCGGTGCATCGCCTCGTACCGGGTGGCACCGTCGGACACCACCGACAGCAGCCGGTAGGGGCCGTCCTCGCGGTCGAGCACCAGGGCGGTGCCGGCGTCGCCGTAGGCGGTGTCGTAGTCGCCGCACCACCGGTCGAAGCCGGGCTCGGCGAACCGGTCGGCGGTCGTCACCAGGCACCGGCGCAGCGACGGGTCCGCGACGAGCCGCGACGCCGCGACCTCGAGGGCCGCGGCGCCACCGTTGCACATCTGCTGGACGCCGACGGCGATGGCGTCGTGGGCGCCGACCTGGCTCGCCACGTAGTGCGGCGGGGACCAGAAGTCGTGCCCCTGGTGGTAGGTCCAGGAGTGCACGACGAGGCCGAGGTCGGCGCCGGACCAGCCGGCCTCGGCGAGGGCCTTGCCGGCGGCCAGGACCGCCATCTCCGGTGCGGCGTGCTCGGTGCTCACCGCCAGGTGCCGGTAGCCGAGCCGCTCGGCGGTCTCGGCGTCGAGCCGGCCCTCCGCGACGGCGCGGGTGGCGTCGTCGCGCTGTGGCGGCAGCCAGGCGCTGATCGCCGCGATCGCCGGTGGCGGGGAGAATCGCATCGTCGCCCTCCTCGGGTCCGGTGGCCTCGGCCGGCCGTTACGCCGCCGCGTCCTGCGCGTAGGCCGTCGGGTTGTAGCTGCCGGGCTCGATCAGCGGGTACACCTCGAACTGCAGGTGCGGGCCGACCGGGCTGCCGTAGAGCACCGACATGAGCTCCTCGTGCGAGCCGACCTCGTAGACGTTGAGCCCGGCCGAAGCGCCGACCAGGATCCACCGGTGCTTGAGCACGCCCCTGTCGAGCAGGTCCTTGGTGTACGCGAAGCCGTCGCTGAGCCGGACCTGGAACTCGTCGGCGGTGATGCCGATTGGTGCCTTCCGCGCGATCACGGCGAACAGGGCCATGGTGCCTCCTCGGTTCAAAGTCGTCAGTTGCATCATTTATCAGTGTTACTGACTGTCTAGCGCCACGGCTTCCGTGTCAAGGACCTCGGCGCCGGGACGCGCGGTGGACCGGGCGAACCGGGCCCGGGCCAGCGCGCCCACCACGGTCACCGGCAGCGTCACCGCGGCGGCGATCGCGAAGAGCGTGCCGAAGGCGCCGCCGTTGGCCAGCCCGGTCACCGCCGCGGTGCCGACCGCGGCGCCGGTGAAGACCGCGCACGCGACCAGCGACGCCACCGTGCCGAGGGTGCCCGGCGCGGCCACCTCGACGCCCCAGGTCTGGATCGTGGACTGCCCCAGCGACAGCGCCATGCCGGCCAGGACGCTCGCGGCGAGGATGCCGCCGAGGCTCTGGCTGTACGCGGCGACGGCGAAACCGGTGAACAGCAGCGTGCCGCCGAGGGCGAACATCGCCGCCTGGCTGACCCGGGTCTCGAGGATCCCCACCAGCGCGCCACCGGCCAGCGCGGCGAGGCCGTAGGAGCCGGTGACCACGCCCGCCACCACCACGCTGCGGCCGTCGGCCTGCAGGGCGGCGTTGAAGAAGTTGAAGAAGCCCAGCATCGCCGCGCCCTCGACGAACGTGAACACCAGCAGGAACCGGAACCAGCCGCCGCGGGACACGGCGCCGATGCGCCGCAGCGCGCCGGGCCCGCCGGCGCCCGCCGTGACCGGCTCCGGCAGCCGGCCGTAGAGCAGGGCGAGGGCCGGGGCGGCCAGGCCGACGAGCAGCACGGCGGGCCGCCAGCTGACCAGGTCGGTGAGCAGCCCGGCGAGGATCGTGGCCAGGCCGCCGCCGATGGCGCCGCTGGCCAGCAGCCCCGCCATCGCGCGCTGCCGCTGCTGGGGGGCGACCCGGTCGCCGATGTAGGCCAGCGTCAGCGGGATCATCGCCGCGCCGAACGCGCCGGCCACCGCCCGGCCCGCGATCAGGACGCCCACGTTCGGCGCGGCGGCGGCGAGCAGGTTGCCGGCGCCGATGCCGAGCAGCGCGACGCGCATGACCTTGACCCGCCCGACGGTGTCGGACAGGCTGCCGTGCACGGGCTGCATCGCGCCGAACAGCAGCAGGTACGCGGTGAGCGCGAACGTGACCGTGCCGAGCCCGACACCGAAGTCCTCGGCGATCGGCAGCAGCAGCGGGTTGATGACGACCAGATCGAAGTCGATGAGGAAGAAGCCGGCGAACAGCACGGCCAGGCCGGTGCTTCCGGCGGTAGATTTGGGCATCGGGATCCTTATCCGGCAGGGCTGGGATGCCGCCCGCTCACGACGGGGCACCGACGACCGTGAGATCTGTCGGCACACTGATTGTCCGGAGCGCCAACGTTACGATCAGTATGGTGAGGGCGATACGCACCGTCAAGGACGGCGGGCGCGGCCCGTGAAGGCCGCACCCGCCGCCGGAGCCGCCCGGCGCTCAGCGCGCCGGGCAAGGGTCTACAGCGGAACCCGCGGCCCGGCCCGCCGGCGCGGCGGGCATCCCGCGCCGGTGGACCGGTGTCCGGATGGGACGCGACCACGCACCGCGCCACCGGATGCGGCCGCGGGTCCAGGGCAGGGCTACCGGTCATGGGCGGGGCCGGGGCAGTGGCGACCGGCCGGGGGTGCGGCCCGGCGATCCGGGTGCGGCGGCCGAGCGGCGTGAACCGCCATGGCCGCGCGACCCGTGGCTCGTGCCGTCCCGCGGTGTCCGGCCGGCGGACGGCGGGGCGGCGGCGACATCGGGGGTCCCGGTCGCGCCCGCCGCCGGCCCGCCCGCGCTCAGTGGTGGTGCGGGTGCGGGTGGGCGCCGGCGTGCGCATGTCCGTTGTCCTGCGGCGACTGCGGGTGGGCGTGCGCGTGGGCGTGGGCGTGCGCCCGCGGGTGGGCGTGGTCGTGTCCGTGGTGACCGTGGTCGGGCGGCAGGACACCGCCGTGCGCGGCGAGGTGGCAGGCGGGGCAGACCATCCGGCCCCGGTGGTTGTGCAGCGTCGCGACGCTGGTCTGGTCGCCGCAGTCCTCGCACGGCTCCGTCGGCCGGACCGCCTTGACCGCCGGCACGTCACCGGAGATCTCCTCGACGAGCAGCAGCTCCTCGACGGGCGCGGCGAGGATCCGGGCGGTGCGCGCCTGCTGCGCCACGGCGAAGGCCGCGCGCTCCTGCGGGCTGGCCACCCCGGCCTCGATCTTCTCCGCGAGGGCCCAGGTCGCCTCGTCACGGTAGGCGTCGCCGCCCGGCCGCGCGGAGACCCGGATGCCGGTGGCGTCGCCGCGCCGCCAGAACGTGAACACGTTCTTGCCGTTGTCCTGGTGGACCAGGTTGCGCTTGCCGTACGTACAGCCGGTCAGCACCTGCACGGCGTCGATCGCGCACGCGTCGGTCTCGCTGACGGCCACCACCTCGTTGCCGGTGTCGTGCCGGCCGAACCGCGCCAGCGCGACCTCGGCGACGCGGGCACCGACGCTCGCGCCGGGGCATTCGTGTCCGTGGAACCGGACGATCTCCGGATACCGTTCGTTGAGTGTGGTCACAGTGCTGCGCTCCTCAGTTCGGGTAGGAGGCGAACGCTCGCCTCACGCCGGTTGTCGCCTTCGTAGAAGGCCCGCAGGGTCGGCTGGTGCAGGTCGACCGCCGAGACGATGAAGACCCACTGGCCGGTGCCGTCGGCCAGGACGCGGTCCAGTGCGGTGCAGGTGTCCCGCCGCGGGTCGTGCGGCCAGGCCACCCGGTGGGTGTGGTAGTTGCCGAACATCGTCCAGTCGTGCTCGTCGCACAGCCGGGCGAAGGCCAGCAGCTCCTGGGGGTGCGCGATCCAGCCGCGCTGCTCGTTCGGCGTCTGCGACGGGATCGCGTGGGCGTCGACGATCTCGTCCATGTCGGCGGCGTGCTGGCCGTCGTGGCGCAGGTTCAGCAGCAGCGGCGCGACCGCCGTCACCTCGAACGCGCCGCCGCGGGGGCGGCCCGCCAGCATGCCGAAGGCCTTGCGCTCGGCGGTCTCGCCCGTCACGTAGTAGCTGGTGAGCTTGCGCACCACGTGGCTCATCACCGTCGCGTACAGCGGGCGCGGCATGAGGATCTCGGTGAGCAGATCGAGGCGCTGCGCCGTGCCGCTCGGCTGCGTGGCGAGCGACATCAGTCCGCCCCTGCCCCGGGCCGGCCGAGCCACTCCTGCGCCCGGGCCACCACCTGCCGGGTCAGCGCCCCGGACTGGCCGAGGTACGCGCCCGGGTCGAAGATCCGTTCCAGCTCGGCGTCGTCGAGCAGCTCGCCGGCCTCGTGCGTGCGGATCAGCTCGCGCAGCGGCACGCCGTCCTGCCGGGAGGCCTGGCTCAGCTCGTACACGTGCTCGTGCGCGGTCTGCTTGCCGACGTGCCGGCCCAGCGCCAGCATCAGCCCTTCGGTGGCCAGCTGCTCGGACACCGCGTCGGCGTTGGCGCGCATCCGGTCGGTGTGCACGACCAGGCCGTCCAGGACCGACCGGACGATCTCCGCGGCGGCGAGCGTGTAGTGCGACACGTCCGGCACGCACACCCACTCGGTGCGCAGCGACCGCGAGTCGCGCTCGTTGTCCCCGGCCATCGCGAACATCGCGGCCGGCATCAGCCCCGCGGTGAGCCGGGCCATGACGACGGCCTGCTCGCACGCCTCCGGGTTGCGCTTGTGCGGCATGGTGCTGCTGCCGACCTTGCCGTGCTGCCAGCCCTCCTCGACCTCGCCGAACTCGGGCCGCGACAGCAGCCGCAGCTCGTCGGCGATGCGCCCCATGGTGCCGGCGACCATCGCGAGGGTCGAGGCGTACTCGGCGATGCGGTCCCGCGCGACGTGCCAGCCGACCAGCGGCGCGCTGAGGCCGAGCCGGTCGGCGAAACCCTGCAGCAGCGGCAGCGCCTGGTCGCCGAAGCCGGCCATGGTGCCGACCCCGCCGAACAGCTGCGCCGCCTGGACCCGCGGCCGCATCTGCGCGATGCGCTGCGTGTGCCGCAGGATCTCGTCGATCCAGCTGGCGATCTTCACGCCGAACGAGATCGGCAGCGCCGGCTGGGCGTGGGTGCGGCCGAGGGCCACGGTGCCGTCGTGCTCCTGCGCCAGCTGCACCAGGCGGGTCACCGTGCCGCGCAGCACCGTCTCGAGCTCGTCGAGCACGTCGCGCATCTCCAGCGACTGGCCGGTGTCCTGGATGTCCTGCGTCGTCGCGCCGAGGTGGATGTACTCCCCGGCGTCGCCGACGGCGCTCTGCAGGACCCGCAGCAGCCCGACGAGCGAGTGCCCGGTCCGGCGGATCTCCAACCGGACCGCGTCGAGGTCCAGCAGCTCCACCTGGGCGGTGCCGGCGATCTGCTTGGCCGCGTCGACGGGGATGATGCCCAGGTCGGCCTGCGTCAGGGCGAGCGCGGCCTCGATGTCCAGCCAGCGTTGGAACCGGCATCGATCGCAGAAGATCCGCTTGGTGGCGGTCGTGCTGTACCGGTGGCCGTAGAACGCCGAGTCGACGATGTGGCTGCGCTCGTGCACGCACGGATCGGTGGTGATGCTCATCGGGCTTCTCCTGTCTGGTCGGCGGTGCGACGGTGCGCGGCGGCGGCGACGCGGTTGCCCCGCGGCCGGCGGCGCGTGGTGACGTACGGGCTGTGCCCGTAGGGCCGGTGGTCCGGCGACACCCGGGCCGCGGCCGCGATGTTCGCGGCGACCCGGCCGGTCGGCAGGCCCGTGCGGCGGGCGTGCTCGACGATGTCCGTCACCAGCTCGGTGACGAGGTTGCCGACGAGGTCGAGGACCTCGGCCGGGGACGGGGTGAGGACCGGGCCGAAGAGCGCCTCCATCGAGGCGGACCCGCCCACGCCGCCGATGAAGTCCGGGATCACCAGCACCCCCCGCTCGTACAGGATCTGCTCCGCCGCGGCGCTCAGGCCGCAGTTGGCGCCCACGACGACGACCGGTACCGGCAGCGCCGCGGCCTGCTGCCCGGTCATCGCGTCCGCGCCGGCGGCCAGCACCAGCACGTCGGCGGGCAGGTCGAACAGCGCCGCCGGGGGGCGGCTGCGGGCGTTCGGGAGCAGGGCGGGCACCGGCGAGGACTGCTCCGTGGCCAGCATGCGCCGCACGTCGAGGCCGCCGGGGTGCACGACGCAGCCGTGCTCGTCGGCGACCGCGCTCACCGCCGCGCCCGCCTCGGCGAGCGACTCGGCGGCGGCCCGGCCGAGGTTGCCGAAGCCCTGCAGGCCGACGCGCAGGCCGCGGGCGGGCCGGCCGTCCGCGCGGGCCGCGGCGAGGGCGGCGTGGGCAAGCGCGTGCCCGGCCCGGCGCTGCCCGACGGTCCGGGTCCGGACCGGGGCGTCGAGGATGGCCATGCGCCGCTGGAACTCCTCGTCGGTGAGCTCCTGCGCGGTGCGCACCGCGTACTTCACCGACGGGATGCCGACCTCGGCGGCGAGCCGCTCGAGCCGCTCGAAGCGGGTCCCCATGTCGCAGCCCATGCTGTACCGCAGGCGCAGCTCGTGGCCCAGCCAGGCCAGGAACCGGCGCAGCACCGCGTCGGCGTCGGCAGCGCGCGGGTCGTGGTCGATGCCGCACTTCGCGCCGTCGACGTTGGTGCCGAGGACCCGCTGCTTGAGGGTCATCCGCGCGGCCAGGGACCGCAGCGTGTCGGCGGTGAGGCCGGGCTGCATGCGGCAGCCGCCGGCGGCCAGCCGGCAGTCGGACCGGTCGTACACGAGAAATCCGGAGCATCCGTTGATCGGGTCGGTGTAGTGCAGCACGTTGCTCAAGGGATCCTCCGAATCGGAGAACAATGCGCGAAACGCATCGCGGAATGTGAATCTGCAGACAGCAGGACGCCACGTCGAGGCGCAGTTCAGCCGACGTGGGCGAGGTGGTGGGGAGGTGGACCGGGCTGCCGTCCAGGACGAACCATACGCACGCGGCGTTCGTTTGTCGTCAATTCGTGAAGGGGTTGCGGCAGCAATGTTCCGGTCGATGTCACGCACGTGCGGCGCACCCGGCGGAGGTGCTGGACGCGGGGTGCGGTGTTCAACGGTGGAGTCTCCACGGTTGAACGCGGGGGCGGGGCGCGGGGGCAACGGCGCGGCATGGCGGCTGCGGGCGCCCGGTGGATCCGGCGCCGGACACGGTCCGGCCGGACGGCCGTGGTGCATGGCCGTCCGGCCGGGGGTGCCTACCGGCGCGCTCGCTGCGGTGGCTAGGCCGGCTGCAGCAGGCCGATGACGTTGCCGTCGGCGTCGGCGAGCGTGGCGATGAGCTTGCCGCCGCCGACGTCCTTGACGTCCTCGGTGACCGTCGCGCCGGCCGCCTTGAGGGCGTCGACCCGCCCGTGGATGTCGCTCACGTGCCAGTAGCTGACCGGGCCGGTCATGCCCTTGCTGTGGCCGTTGGGGTCCAGGCCGAGATCCTGGCCCTTGGCGTCGAACTGCACGTAGTAGGGCTGGTCCATGATCGGGTCCGTCTCGAGCAGCGCGGAGAACACCGCCTTGGCCTTCTCGAGGTCCCGGACCGGGTAGATCACGGTCTTGATGCCTTCGGACATGCCGTCGCTCCTTGCGTACGTGTCACATGTGCAGTGACAGATCGGTCAACAGATACGACAGGTCGAGACGGGAGAATGTGACGCGATGAATCACGACGAATGGTTGGCGGAGCACTTCGAGAGCCACCGGCCGCAGCTGCTGTCAGCCGCCCGCCGCCTGCTCGGATCGGGCAGCGACGCCGACGACGCCATCCAGGACGCGTGGATCCGCATCAGTCGCGCCGATACCAGTGGCGTGGAGAATCCGGCCGGATGGATGACCACGGTCGTGGCACGCGTCTGTTTCGACATGCTCCGCGCGCGCCGGTCGTGGCAGTACGCGCCGAGCGGCGACCCGGAGCCGGTCGCGGACCCGACCGAGGCCGACCCGGAGCAGCGGGCCGTCGAGGCCGACCTCGTCGGGGTGGCGCTGCTGGTGGTCCTGGAGACCCTGACCCCGCCGGAGCGCCTCGCGTTCGTCCTGCACGACGTGTTCGGCCTGCCGTTCAACGAGGTCGCGCCGATCGTCGGGCGGTCGCCCGCGGCGACCCGGCAGCTGGCCAGCCGGGCCAGGCGGCGGGTGCGCGGCGCCGAGCACGAGGCGCCGGCCGACCCGCTGCGGCGGGCCACGGTCGTGCAGGCGTTCCTGGCCGCGTCCCGCGCCGGGGACTTCCAGGCGCTGCTGGACCTGCTCGATCCGATGGCCGAGGCGCGCAGCGACGCCGCCGCCGTCAGCATGGGCTCCCTCGACCGGGTGCACGGCGCGGACGCTGTCGCCGAGTTCTTCTCCGGCCGGGCCAAGGCCGCCAAGGCCGCTCTCATCGACGGGCACGCCGGCGCCGTGTGGTCCCATGGCGACACGCTGAAGGTCGCCTTCCTGTTCACCGTCGCCGACGACCGCATCGTGGCGATCGACCTGGTCGCGGACCCGGGCCGGCTGTCGGCGTTCGACGTGGAGCTGGTCGACGCCTGATCGAGCCCTGATCGAGCCCCGGCGGGCCTGGTCAGAGGTCTGATTGAGCCGGCCCGGCACCGGTCGGGCCGAGCCCCCGCCGTACCGGCGGAAAACCGGCCCTGAGCTGCACCGACGCAGCGGAGTCCGGCCCGTGCGCGGCACCCTGCCCCGGGCCGGGGCCGCCGCCTGCCCCCGGTCCCGTCACATCATGCCCCTCCCATCAGTCAATACAGGAGGAGCAGCGAATTTATCGGGCGGTGCGCCCGACGGTGCGAAGGAGAACGACGATGAAGATGAGCAGCATCTCGGGCGTGGTCTGCTACGTCAAAGACCTCGACGAGACCGCGGCCTTCTACGAGAAGCTGGGCTTCCGGCTCAAGCGCGAGGCGAACCAGCTCACGGCCTACGTCAACTGGTTCTGGATCATCTTCCGGGAGCAGGACGCGGAGGAGCGGCCCGGCGGCGAGTCCGAGGCGTACCGCGCCAACCGCGGCTCCGGCACCTACCTGTACATCAAGGTCGAGGACATCCAGGAGTTCTACGAGGGCGTGCAGGCGTTGGGCCTGAAGCCCACCACCGAGCCGACGAAGAAGTCCGGCATGCTGGAGTTCGAGCTGCCGGACCCGGACGGGTACAACCTCGTCTTCTTCTGGAAGAAGTAGCCCTCGTGCCGTGTGGACGCCGCCGGTCCGCCGCGACGACAGTCGTGGCCGGCGGCGTCTCGCGTACCCGGCACCCTGCTGCGGGTCACGCCGCCGGCGACGGCGTCGCCGACCGTGATCCGCCGGGGTGCCGGGCAGCCACCCGGAGCCCCGTGCCGCACACACGGGCCCGGGCCGGGCGCGGCACCGCACAGACCTGGCACCGGGGCGACCGCCGTGCGGCCCGCGTGCCCGGCGGCCGGCGCAGCCGGCCCGCCAACGCAGGACATGGAGGCGACGGTTCATGAATCCCCGTATGCAGCATCCGGCCGCCCTGGTGCCGGGTGCGCTCGACGCGCTGTACGCCCTCGGCGTGGCGACCCGCAACTGCGGCCTGCCCCCGCGGCTGATCGGGCTCGTCCAGCTGCGCGCGAGCCAGATCAACGGCTGCGTCGTGACCATGGACAGCCATCCGAAGCTGCTGCAGGCCAGCGGTGAGGCGCAGGAGCGGCTCGACGCGGTGGCCGGCTGGCGCTCCACGGGGCTGTTCACCCCGGCCGAGCGTTCGGCGCTGGCGCTGACCGAGGCGGTCACCCGGCTCGCCGACACGGACGACCCGGTGCCCGACGAGATCTGGGCCGAGGCGACCCGCCACTACGACCAGGTCAACCTCGCCGGTCTGCTGCTGGCCATCTCCACCATCACGCTGTGGAACCAGCTGAACGTGGCGACCCGGCAGGTCGCCGGCGTCTGGGAGTGAAACCGGCGGTGCCCCGGCCGGCAGGCCGGGGCACCGCGGGTCATCGGTCGTCAGATCCGGAAGCGCCAGACCTGGCCGCTGCTGTCCACGTCGGGCAGGCCGAGGCCGGTCTCCGGCGCGGTGGAGTACGCCGCGACGTAGAGCGTGTCACCGCTGATCGCCAGGCCCGCCGGGAACGGCACGCTGAGGTCGGTGCGGGTGCCGTCGCGGCCGATCTTCGTCACCTTGCCGGCGAAGAGCTGGCTGGCGTAGAGGGCGCCGTGCCGGTCGATCGCGACGCTGGTGACGCCGGTGAGGTCGCCCCAGACCTGCAGGACCTTCCCGGTGCGGCCGTCGAGCTTGTAGATCCGGCCGCTGTTGGGGCTGAAGTTGCCCAGGGCGCTGACGTAGATCGCGCCGGCGCGGTCCACGGTCAGGCCGGTCGGCACCGGGTCGCAGCCGGTGGTGCCGTTGTCGTTGGGCTTGCCGGCGCACAGCCCGTCCTGGATGTTCGGCAGCACCGCGAACGTGCTGAGCCGGCCGTTGCGCCACTGCAGCACATCGTTGGCGGCGGCGTCGGCGATGAGCGTGCGGCCCGGCAGCTCCAGCAGCGCGTACGGGTTGGACTCCGGCAGCTGGCCGTCGGGGTCCTGGGCGTACTCGTAGGCGGCGATGTCGGCGACGATGCGGGGCTTGCCCAGCAGCCGCGACTGCAGCAGGGTGCCGTAGGTCGACTTGTCGATCGACTCGGGCACGGCCACGTGCGGCTCGTCGACGACCGCGACCTGGATGTCGAGCAGGTTGCCGGCGACGGCCTGCGAGCCGGTGGCCGAGGCGCCCTTCGGGTTGGCGCCGGACAGCAGGCCCGTCAGCACGCGGATCGGCGTGCTGCCCTGCTGCACCGCCGGGAACGGCACCCAGCTGACCGAGCCGGTGTAGCCGATGCAGGTCTCGTTGGCGGTCTCGCCGCCGGGCGCGGCCACGCACTGGGCGCCGCCGCGGCCGGCCTCGGCGACGAGCAGGCCGCCGGTGTCGGTGACGGAGATCTGCCGCGGGTTGTTGAGCCCCTTCACCACGACCGTCGGGCCGGCGGTGCCGGTCGTGGTGCCGGTCGCGGCGGCGGGGGCGGCCGGCAGCAGCGCGGCGGCGAGGGCGGTGACGCCGAGGCCGGCGAGGGTGAGCTTGGTGCGTCGTTGCATGTCGTCTCCAAAGGCGTGTCGGGCCGGTCCCGGCGCTGTCCGCCGGGACCGGATGTGCTCGATGTGACGGTCGGACGGGCGGTGGTCAGCGCAGGGCGGGTTCGCGGGACAGGTTCAGCCGCCACGAGACGCCGAAGCGGTCGGTCACCCAGGCGAAGCGGGCGCTGAAGCCGTACGTGCCGGGCGGCATGAGGACCTCGCCGCCCTCGGCCAGGGCGGTGAAGAGCCGGTCGATCTCCGCCTCGCTCTGGCACTGCACGTACATGGCCATCGCCGGGTTGAACGTGAGCTCCGCCCAGTTGGCGTGGTCGTGGCCGCGGGCGCCGGCGGGCGGCATGTTGATGCACATGACCTGCTGGCCGCCGAGGGAGAACAGCGCGTGCTGCAGGGTGCCCTCGGTCCAGCCGGGCTCGCCTTCGCGGGCGCGGATCACCTTGACGACGTGGGAGTCGTCGAACGCGGACAGGTACAGGTTCATGGCCTCCTCGGCGTCGTGCCGGTACGCCAGGAAGGTGGTGATCTTCTGCGGCGGCACGGCGACGGCGGCCGGCTGCGCGGCCTCGGCCGCGGCGGGCGTCTCGACGGCCGTGGCGGCGGATTCGCCGAACCAGCGGCCCAGTGCCGCCTGGACGGGCTGCGTGCTGCGCGAGGTCCACACCACGTGGCCGTCGGGGCGCAGCAGCACCGCGGCGGGCAGGTCGGCGCCGGTGGCGCCCCAGCGGCCGGTGACGACGTCGACCCGGTCGCCCCAGGCGGCGGCGGCCGTGGCCGGCGTCAGGTCGGCGCCGGTGACGACGAGCACGCCCCGGCCGCGGCGCAGCAGCTCGAACACCCGGGTCGGCTGCCCGTCGGCGGTGACCACGGGACTGTCGGCCAGGCGCAGGCCGGCGAGCGGGTCGTCGTCGCCGACGTCGTAGCGCACGTCCAGGCCGCTGACCATGCCGGCGAGCAGCCGCGCCGGCTCGGGCAGGGCGACGATCTCGCCGAGCACCTGGCGCAGCGGGTCCATCTCGGTGGCGGCCAGATAGAGCAGGCCCTGGGCGCGGGTGTTGCGCAGCAGCCGCTGCCCGACCGGGTGCCGCTCGGTGTGGTAGGTGTCCAGCAGCTGCGGCGGCGCCCAGCCGGCGACCGTGGCGGCCAGCTTCCAGCCCAGGTTCACGGCGTCCTGGACGCCGACGCTGAGGCCCTGGGCGCCCGCGGGCAGGTGGATGTGCGCGCTGTCGCCGACGAGCAGCACGCGGCCCTTGCGGTACTGCGCCGCCTGCCGGGCCGAGTCGGTGAAGGAGCTGATCCAGCGGGCCCGGCCGGCGTGGATGGACTCGCCGGTCAGCTTCAGCCAGGTGTCGGCGAGCTCCTCGAACGTCGGGGTGGGGCCATCCGGCGGCGGTGCGATGTCCTCGTGGATGGTGATGCGGTCGACGCCGTCGTCGAGCCGTGCGGCCATCACCATGCCGTTGGTGACCCGCTCGCCGATGTATCGGGGGCGCACGTCGGCGCCGATGATGTCGGCCAGGTACATGCCGCGGGTCGGCGCGGTGCCGGGGAAGTCGATGCCGGCCAGGCGCCGGATGAGGCTCCGGCCGCCGTCGCAGCCGACCAGGTACCGGCTGCGGTGCTGGAACCGGCCGAGCGGGCCGTCGACGGTCACCGTGACGCCCTCGTCGTCCTCGGTGTAGCCCAGCACGCTGTACCCGCGGCGGATCCGGGCGCCGAGCTCGGTCGCCCACTCCTCGAGGCCGCGCTCGACGCGGTACTGGGGCACCGCCCGCACGCCGAAGTGGTTGTCGGCGAGCTTGGTGAAGTCGATGCGCACGCCGCCGAAGTGGCCCTGCTCGCCCGGCTCGATCTTGCCGAAGCGGGTCAGCACGCCGCGCGTGTCGAAGACCTCGGCGGCGCGGGCGGTGAAGCCGATGCCGCGCGACTCGACGGCCGGCGCGGGCCGCTGCTCGAAGATGACCACATCGATGCCGTGCAGCCGCAGCTCCGCGCCGAGCATGAGCCCGACCGGGCCGGCGCCCGCGATGACAATGGCACTGTCCACTGTGTACTCCTGTCGTGGGTCAGGGAACTCGGGGGGTCGGCGCTGACGCGGCGCCGGCGCGGTCGGTCAGCTCGACCAGCGACCACACGTCGTCGGTGGACGGCCGCCAGTCCTCGTCGACGTAGATGCAGTCGACCGGGCAGACCACGACGCACGCCGGGCAGCCCGAGCACAGCTCCGGGACGATGACGACGTCGAGGCCGCGGTCGAAGATGGCGCCGAACTCCGGCGGGCAGTGCCGCAGGCAGGTGTCGCAGGTGATGCACTCGGTCGTCTCGATCCGGCGGGGCGGTTTCCGCCAGGAGGCGAGGCGTGACTGCTGGGCGATGCGCTCGGATCTCGGCGCCTGGTTCCTGGGTGGGATCTCGCTCGGCCAGGGCATGTTCACTCCCGCTCTCACAGCCGGGGCCGGCTGTGGCGTCGTGGTGGCGCCGATGAGTCTGGCAGCGCCCAGGACATGCGGGAAAGCGTTCAAATAGCGGCTATCGAACGCTCAAAAGTCCACTATGGACACAAAAAAATCGGCCGCCGTCACGGTTTTGGCCGGACGGCGGCGCGAAGGGTGGGAGGGGGACCGGGCCGGGCGGCGGGACAGCCTCGACGCCGGGAGCTGCCACGCGTCGGGGCGTGGCGGGCCGTGGCGGAGGGGTGCCGTCGCCGGGACGGGATCCGCATCGACTGCAGCGGTGGGTGGGGGGAGGTGGTGCGCCGCGGGGCAGTGCCCGGGTCAGGGAATCCAGCCTTGCGAGTGGGCGATGCGGGCCGCATCGACGCGGTTGCGGGCGTTGAGCTTGATGACGATGGTGGTGAGGTAGTTGCGCACGGTGCCGACTGACAGGCGCAGCTTCTCGGCGATCTCGTCGGCGCCGGCGCCGTCGGCGATCTGGCGCAGCACCTGGGTCTCCCGCGCCGAGAGCGGGTTCTCGCCCACCTCGTAGGCGGAGATGGCCAGGTGGGGGTCCATGACCCGCACGCCGGCGGCCACTTCGCGGATGGCCTCGGCGAGCCGGGTCGACGGCGCCGCCTTGAGCAGGAAACCCGACACCGCCACTGTGAGCGCCCGCCGCACGGTGGCGGGGCGGTCGTCGGTGGTGAGGATGAGGGTTTTGCACGAAGGCAGTTCCTGGCGCAGCCGCGCGGCGGCGGTTAGTCCGTCCAGGCCGGGCAGGTCGATGTCAATGATGGCGACGTCCGGCCGGCAGATCCTGGCTCGTGGAAGAATGTAATCTCCACGGTCGACTTCGGCCACCACGCACAGATCGGATTCTTGTTCGATCAGCGCCACGAATGCTCCGCGTACCATATGGAGATCCCCGGCGACAAGTACCCTCACGATGTCCACGGGGTGATCCAAGGGGTTGCGGGCCGGACACCGAGGGTCGCCCGTAACCGGCTGAGGGACGCCGGTCGCGGCCGCGCCGCAGGCGCGGTCCCCGGCCGATGGAAGCCCTCACGCGATCGACGGTGATACGTACCCAATCCCTCCATCATTGACCCCTCCATTGAAGATTGACAATGAATCCGCCCATCTGGGCGTCTTATCTGGTTCCGCGGCAACCGCTTCGCGGGGGCCCGTGCCATGAGGAAAGTACCGACCGGTTCGGGATGTCGAACGTGACGAATACTAGTTGATGCCTGTCACTATGGCGAGCACCTGCAATGTGGCTGGCCCGGCAGTTGAGTGCTCCGGGACGGCGCCGCGGGACCGCCCGAATCCGGCTGGATGCGGACCAGTCATGTGCAATTTATCTCGGTCAAAAACGCCCATTAACCCTGCATACGTCGACAAATGCGCCGAACAGTTCCTTACCGGCACCGCCGCGCTCCGCGTGCCACTGCACGCCGACCGCGAAGTCCTGGCCGGCCACCTCGATGGCCTCGATGACGCCGTCCGCGGCCCACGCCGACGGCTCGATGCCGAACCCGACCTTGTCGATGCCCTGGTGGTGGTGGCACGGCACGGTGAGCTCGTCGACGCCCAGCAGCTCGCCCAGCCGGCTGGACGGGTCCAGGACGACCGGCTCGTCGCCGTAGCCGTTGCCGGGCGGCAGGTGCCGGTCGTGGCCGACCAGCTCCGGCAGGTGCTGGTGCAGGGTGCCGCCACGCAGCACGTTGAGCAGCTGGGCGCCCCGGCAGATGCCCAGCACCGGCGTGCCGGCGTTCAGCGCGGCCTCCAGCAGCGCCAGCTCCGCCAGGTCCCGCTCGGGATTGATCCCGCGGGACCTTGGGTGCGGGTCGGCCGCGTAGAGCGCCGGGTCGACGTCCGGGCCGGGCAGCAGGAGCAGCCCGTCGAGGCGCCGTACCACCGACTCGATCCCCGGCAGCGGCGGCAGCAGGACCGGCCGCCCGCCGGCCGCGGCCACGCCGTCGACGAACTGGCTCGCGGCGAACGTGGCGGTGATGTCGAACACCGCGACGTGGATCGGCCCGCTGTGCGCGCTGATGCCGATCACCGGGGCCGATTCGGCGGTGCGGGCCGATGCCGGGCCGGTGCCCGGCTGGTTCAGGACTGCCATGGGAATCCTCTCGGAGGCGCCGCCCGGCGGCGCCGGACGGGACAGGGCGGTGGGACGGGCCGATCCCGGCAGGGTCCGGCCCCGCCACCGCGACCGGCCGGGTGGCCGGACGGGGTGGCGGGGCGGGTGGGATGCGCCGGACGCGGTCCGGTTCAGGCGGCGGCAGACCGGGTGTGGATGACCCGGTAGCCGTTCCAGTCGCTGGCCGTGACCAGCTTCGCCAGGGTGGCGTGGCTGTCGCGGCGGCGCGGGGACTGGTGCTCGGGGTCGGTCCCGCGGAACGTCAGGTACGCCGCGCGGCTGGCCCACTGCGAGTAGCTCAGCACGAACGAGCCGTCCATGCCCTGCGCGCGGTCGCCCTGCAGCGCCGTCTGCGAGCGGAAGCCGGGCGTCTCGACGAGCCAGTCCTGCGCCTCGGCGAGGAGCGCGACGACCTCGTCGCGGTGCTCGGGGGCGACCCGCATGATCTCGATGACGGTGTAGTCGTCGCGGTCGGGCGAGATCTCGGTGACCTCACCCTGCTCCGGGTGGCGCAGCGAGAAGGCGACCTCCGTCTGCAGCAGCCGGATCGAGGTCGTCATCTCGCCGAACAGCGGCAGCGTGCGGTGCTTGAACTCGTCACCGGCGTAGCGGGCCTGCAGGTCGACGCCGCTGCGCCACTGGATGAAGTTCGCCGTGCCGGGCTTCTCGATGCCGGCGTGCACGGTGCTGGAGATCCAGCCCGGGAACGCGGCGGTGTCGACGATCTCGCGCATCGCGCCGATGAGGCGCTCCTGCTTCTCCTCGGTGTCGGTGCCGAACAGGTTGACCACGGTGAGGTAGCCGTTGTCGGGGTTGATCACGGGCATGACAGCTCCTGTCTCGCAACGGGTGACGGGTTGGTTCAGGCGGTACGGGCGGGGATGCGGGCGGCACCGAACCAGCGGCCCAGGACGGCCTTGAGCGACTCGGCGCCGGCGTTGTGCGCGCCGACCCAGCAGACGTAGCCGTCGGGGCGCACCAGGACCGCCGGCAGGCCGGCGAGGCCGCCGTCGGCGTCGGGGTCGGCCGCGGCGGTGACCACGTCGACCCGGTCGGACCAGCCGGCGGCGGCGTCGCGCAGCCAGACGCTGTCGGCGAGGTCGAGCAGGACCGCGCGGGCGCCGTGCAGGTGCTCGAACGTCGTGCTCGAGGTCCCCGCCCGGTGGTGCAGCGGCACGTTCGGCAGGCGGCGGCCCAGCAGCGGGTGCCCGCCCGGGCCGGTGTCGTGGCCGACGTCGTGGCGGATGTCCAGGCCGGTGACCATGCCGGCGAGCGTGCGCTGGGCCTGCTCACTGGTCATCAGCTCGGCGAACACCTCCCGCAGCGGGTCCATCTCCGGGCCGGACAGGTAGAGGGTGCGCTGCGCCAGGGTGTTGGCGATGACCCGCGCCGCGACGGGCCGCCGCTCGGTCTCGTACGTGTCGAGCAGGTCCGCCGGCGCGTGGCCGTGCACGGCGGCGGCGAGCTTCCAGCCGAGGTTCACCGCGTCCTGGATGCCGGCGCTCATGCCCTGCCCGCCGATCGGCAGGTGGATGTGCGCGGCGTCGCCGGCCAGGAAGACCCGGCCCTTGCGGTACTGCGCGGCGAGCCGGCTCGCGTCGGTGAACCAGCTGACCCACGCCGGCCGGCCACCGTGGATGTCCTCGCCGGTGAGGCGCTGCCAGGCGTCGGCGACCTCGGCGAAGGTCGGCGGCTCCGAGCTGCGGCGCAGCCCGGTGGCGCGCTCGTGGACCACGACCCGCTGCAGCTGCGGGCCCAGCGGCAGCACCATGACCATGCCGCCGGGAACCCGCTCGCCGGAGAAGCGGGGGCGCAGCCCGACGCCGGCGACGTCGGCGAGCCACATCTCCAGCGTCGCCTCGTTGCCGGGGAAGTCGATGCCGGCCAGGCGCCGCACCGTGCTGCGGGCGCCGTCGCAGCCGACCACGTACTTCGCCCGGAACTGCACCTGCCGCTCCGGGGTGTCGGCGGTGACGGTCACGCCGTCGTCGTCCTGCTCCACGGCGACCACGGTGTGCTGGCGGCGCAGGTCCGCGCCGAGCCCGGTGGCGTGCCCGGCGAGGATCGTCTCGGTGCGCGACTGCGGGATGCCCCGGGCGCCGTACGAGCCGCCCGGCAGGACCCGGAAGTCCAGCGGCAGGCCGCCGAAGTGGCCGACCGGGATCGTGTCCACCCCGCCGAAACGGGGCAGCAGGCCGCGCTGGTCGAACTCCTCGATGGTGCGGGCGGAGAAGCCGAGCGCGCGTGACTGGCGGGTCGGCTCCGTGTGCTGTTCCAGGACGGTCACCTCGACGTTCGCCAGCCGCAGTTCCGCGGCCAGCATGAGGCCGCTCGGGCCGCCGCCAACAATGACGACCTCCGATTCTGTTGCTTTCATCCCGTGCTCTCCCATCGTTGAGTGGCCACAAATGTAGCGACCGGAAAGTGGTGCACAACGGCGGTCGGCGCTGCAGTTGAACGGGCTGTACGGGCGCCTCGGCCGACGGCGATAGTGGCGGCATGAATCGACGCGAAGCGCAGGCCGCCGTGGCCGAATTGTTCGGCCGTTATCTGATGACACTGGACACCGTCAAACTGGATCCAGAATGGGCGTCGTGGATGTTCACGCCGGATGTCGTCATCGAATTTCCGATGAGCCGGCACGAGGGAATCGAAGGGGTCGCGGAGTATCACGCGCAGTCGCTGGCGCCGTTCGCGGCCACCCAGCACCTGAGCTCGCCGCCGGTCGTCGACCCGGTGGGGGACACCGGCGCGGACTTCTCCGCGCACGTGGTGTCGATCCACGTGCACCGCACCGCCGGGACCTCGGCGCCGGCCAGGTTCAGCGCCGGGACGATCGCCACCGGCGAGGCCCGGCTCACCCCGGCCGGCTGGCGGCTGCGGCGGCTGTCGCTGCAGGTCGTCTGGACCGAGGGGCACCCGCGGAGCGCGGACGCGTAGCCGGTGCCCGGCATGACGGCCGGTGTTCGACTGCGTATCCAGCGTGGTCGAACACGGCCGGGCGGGTCATCCCGCCTCGTCGAGCCGGGTCCGCATCCGCTCCGCCGCGTCGGTGAGCCCCTCGGCGTAGCACTGCGCGAACTCGATCAGGGTGTACCAGCTGTGCGTCGGCGCCTGCGCGATGAGCTGGTCGCGCGTCTCGGTCTCCTGCACCCGGGCCAGGCACCAGCGCAGCAGCGCCCGCCCCGACTCGTTGAACCGCAGCGCAGGGTCGCGGGTCAGTTGCTCCAGCAGCTCCCGCAGCCGGGCCTGGGCCGCCCCGCGCGGGCGCTCCCGCCGCGGTTCGGGCACCACAGTGCGGCGCCGCTGCCGCTCGGGCACCGGGTCGAGCCCGAGCCGCATCCGCTCGCGCACGTCGCGGGCCGTGCCCAGGGAGATGCCCGCGTCCCGGGCGATGGTGCGCAGCGACGCGTCGGGGTTGGCGGCGATGAACACGCTGGCCGAGCGGCGGCCCTCCGCCCCGCTGACCGGGCGCACCCGCCCGTCGCGGCCCAGCCGGCGGGCCGGCTGCATGGTGCCGTCGTCGATGCGCCGCCGGATCGCCGCGACCGCCTTCGCCGACAGCCCGGCCGCCTTCGCGATGGCCCGGTCCGACCAGCCCGGGTGCTCCACCAGGATGCGGGCCGCGGCGTGGTCGCGGTCCGAGCGCGACAGCGGCAGGCCGTGGCGGATGTTCGTCTCCACCGCGAGCACGAAGACCTGCTCGGCCGGGCCGTCGAAGAAGCGCACCGCGATGCGGTCCTCGCCGCGCAGGCTGGCCGCGCGCAGCCGGTGCATGCCGTCGATGACCCGCATGGTGGCCCGGTGCACGAGGATCGGCGGCAGGTTGGCCTCCGACTCCGCCAGCACCTGGGCGTGCGCCTCGCTCTCGCCCGCAAGCCGCGGCGAATCCGCCGGCAACAATTCCTCCAGCCGCACCAGAACCGGCGCAGAACCGTGGTCCACGTCGATGGATTTCGGTGCTGTTACGGGACGCTCACCGGTCGGCAGTGCCGGGACCGCAAATAGTGTTCTGCTTGCTGGCATGAGGACCGGTCTCCTTAGGGAATGGGTCTCGTCAGAATGCGAGGGGCGTCATCGCATTCGCCGCAATGAGTGCAGATGAAGTTTGCTGGACCGCACCTGGTTTGCCAATCGAAGATGTCACCGCTTGGGCGTGAGAATCTCATGAGGATTGCGTGGCGGGATAACTACTGCACTTCCATGAATGCATCGACACTGGGGGCAGCCGCCGCCGTGGCGCGACATCCGCGCCGCTGCGGCGCACACCTTGACGAAGGAGCCCGCATGTCCGTCGAAACGTTGCCGCCCGCCCAGCTCGCCCGCCTCGCCGACGGCGCCAGGACCGACCTGCGCCGCCTGCAGCAGCGGCTGTCGCCCCCGTCGGCGATGCTGCTGGAGCTCATCCACGGCTCCGTGATCACCCAGTCCCTGTACGTCGCCGCCCAGCTGGGCGTGGCCGACGCGCTGCGCGACGGGCCGCTGTCCGCGCAGGAGCTCGCCTCCCGCGTCCAGTGCGACGCCGACGCGCTGCGCCGCGTGCTGCGGCTGCTCGCCAGCAACGAGGTCTTCATCGAGTACCCCGACGGGTCGTTCGGCCTGACCCCGATGGCCCAGGCGCTGCGCTCCGACGTGGCCGACTCGATGCGCGGCATGGCTGTGCTCATGGGCCACCCGATCCACTGGGAGGACTGGTCGCACCTCATCGACACGGTGCGCACCGGCCAGCCCTGCGTGCCCGCCCTGCGCGGCATGGACGCCTTCTCCTACCTGGCGTCCGAGCCCGAGTACGGCGCGGTCTTCTTCCAGGGCATGGCCAACATGTCGGTGGTCGAGACCCAGCCGATCGTGGAGGGCTGCGACTTCAGCGCGTTCCGCACCATCGTCGACGTCGGCGGCGGTGGCGGCGCCCTGCTGGCCGCGGTGCTGCAGCGGGCCACCGGCTCGCGCGGCGTGCTCTTCGACGCCCGGGCCGAGGCGTTCGGCGCCCACGACATCCTGGCCGCGCACGGCGTCGCCGAGCGCTGCACCATCGCCGCCGGCGACCTGTTCGACCCGGTCACCCCGGGCGCCGACGCGTACGTGCTCAAGCACATCATCCACGACTGGCCGGAGGAGCAGGCGCTGACGATCCTGCGCAACGTCCGCGACGCGATCGCCGACGACGGCCGGATCCTGCTCATGGAGTTCGTGCCGGAGGAGGGCAACGCCCCGCACCCCGGCCGGCTCACCGACCTGATGCTGATGCTGCTGGTCGGCGGCCGTGAGCGCACCGCCCGCCAGTACGCGGAGCTGCTGGACAAGGCCGGCTTCGAGCTGGAGGAAGTGGTCGGCACGACCTCCGCGGTCTCCGTCGTGGTGGGCCGCCCCAAGCCGCGGCACCGCGCCACCGGCGCCGCCGCGTGAGCGCCGTGCGGGCCCGCGGCGGCGTCGTCGACTACGACGTGATCGTGGTCGGCGCCGGGCCGGTCGGGCTGATGCTCGCCGCGGAGCTGCGGCTGGGCGGCGCCACCGTCGCCGTCCTGGAGCGGCTGGAGCAGCCCTCCGGCGAGTCGCGCGGCCTCGGGTTCACCGCCCGCGCCGCCGAGATCTTCGACCAGCGTGGCGTGCTGGACCGGCTCGGCGCGGTCGAGACCAGCCCGATGGGGCACTTCGGCGGCGTGCCGATGGACTACACCCTCATCGAGGGCGGCCACTTCGGCGTGCGGGGCGTGCCCCAGCACCGCATCGAGCGGGCCCTCGCCGAGTGGGCCGTCGAGCTCGGCGTCGCGCTGCTGCGCGGCCGCGACGTCGTGGACATCGAACCCGACGACGCCGGCGTCACGGTCGTCACCGACGCCCGCGACCTGGAGGTCTTCACCGCCGGCTATCTGGTCTGCTGCGACGGCGGGCGCAGCACGCTGCGGCGGATGGCCGGGTTCGACTTCCCCGGCACCGACGCCACCCGCGAGATGTACCTCGCCGACGTCGCCGGCGCGAACATCCGCCCCCGCTTCATCGGCGAGCGCACGGACGCCGGCATGGTCATGTCGGCGCCACTCGGTGAGGGCCTGGACCGGATCATCGTCTGCGAGGACGGCCGGCGGCCGACCGGCCGGTCCACGCCGAGCTGGACCGAGGTCGCCGACGCCTGGCAGCGCATCACCGGCGAGTCGCTGCACGGCGCCGACGCCCGCTGGGTGAGCGCCTTCACCGACACGACGCGGCTCGTCAGCCAGTACCGCCGCGGCCGGGTGCTCATCGCCGGCGACGCCGCGCACGTGCACCTGCCCGCCGGCGGCCAGGGCCTCAGCCTCGGCGTGCAGGACGCGGCCAACCTCGGCTGGAAGCTGGCCGCCACGATCCGCGGCTGGGCGCCCGACGGGCTGCTCGACACGTACCACAGCGAGCGGCACCCGGTCGCGGCCCGCGTCCTGCGCAACACGCTCGCCCAGGGCACGCTGTACCTCACCGGCGCGCACATGGAGCCGATGCGCGAGATCATGCGCGAGCTCATCGCGCAGCCGAGCGTCGTGCGCCTGCTGTCGGGCATGGTCAGCGGCCTCGACATCCGCTACGACATGCCCTACGAGACGGGCGGCGACGAGCCGGTCTGGCTCGGCCGGCGGATGCCGCACCGCACGATCGGCCATGCAGACGGCCAGGCCGACGGCCAGGTCCGGGTCCCGGAGCTGCTGCGGCACGGCCGTGGCGTCCTCATCGACACCACCGGCGACGACGCGGTCGCCGCCGCGGCGGCCCGCTGGGCCGGCCGGGTCGACCTGGTCCACGGCGACTGGGCTCCCGCGCCCGACGGTGTCGAGCCCGCCCCGAAGGCGGTCCTGCTGCGCCCGGACGGCTACATCGCGTGGGTTCCGGGCGCCGGTGAACTCTCCCAGGCGCTGACCGCCTGGTTCGGCGCCGACGACGCCGGACGCCCGTCCGGCCGGCACGACTGAACTGGAGCAGAGAACATGTTCAGCACGCTCATCGTGGCGCGGATGGCCCCCGAGTCCGGGCCGTCGGTCGCCCGCCGCTTCGCCGAGTTCGACGCCAGTGACATGCCGCAGCGCATGGGCACCCGTCGCCGGCAGCTGTTCCAGTACCGCGGCCTCTACTTCCACCTGCAGGACTTCACCGCCGACCACGGCCCGGCCGCGATCGACGCGGTGCGCGACGACCCGGCGTTCGTCGGGATCAGCGAGGACCTCAAGGAGTTCATCGCCGCCTACGACCCGGCCACCTGGCGGTCACCGGCGGACGCGATGGCGACCCGGTTCTACCACTGGTCCGCGGACACCACGGCCGAGGTGGGGCAGCGGTGAGCAGGCCCAGCCCGCACCGGCGCCGCCGGGTCGCGGTCACCGGCATCGGTGTCGTCGCGCCCGGCGCGATCGGCGGGGCCGCGTTCTGGGACCTGCTGAGCTCGGGGCGGACCGCGACCCGCACCATCCGCTCCTTCGACGCCTCACGCTTCCGCTCGCGGGTCGCGGCCGAGATCGACTTCGACCCGGCCGAGCACGGGCTGGCGCCGCAGCTGGTGCGGCGCACCGACCGGGCCACGCAGCTGGCCCTGGTGGCGATGCGCGAGGCCACCGCCGAGTCCGGGCTGGACCTGTCCAGCCTGGACCCGGGCCGCATCGGCGTCACCATCGGCACCGCCGTCGGCGCCACGATGGGCCTGGAGGAGGAGTACCGGGTCGTCAGCGACGACGGCCGGCTGCACGTCGTGGACCACCGCTACACCGTGCCGCACCTGTACAACTACCTCGTGCCCAGCTCGTTCGCGAGCGAGATCGCGTGGGCCAGCGGGGCGCAGGGCCCGGTCGCGGTGGTCTCCACCGGCTGCACGTCGGGGCTGGACTCCGTCGGGCACGCGTACGAGCTGATCCGCGAGGGCTCCGCCGACGTCATGATCACCGGCGCGACCGACGCCCCGATCTCGCCCATCACCCTGGCCTGCTTCGACGCGATCAAGGCCACCACCCCGCGCAACGACGACCCGGAGCACGCCTCCCGGCCGTTCGACGCGACCCGCAACGGGTTCGTCCTCGGCGAGGGCGCGGCGGTGTTCGTGCTGGAGGAGTGGGAGCACGCCCGCCGCCGCTCGGCGCAGGTGCTGGGCGAGATCGCCGGCTTCGGGGCGCGCTGCAACGCCTTCCACATGACCGGCCTGCGCCCGGACGGCCGCGAGATGGCCGAGGCGATCACGGTCGCGCTGGCCGACGCCGGCATGACCCCCGACCGCATCGACTACATCAACGCCCACGGCTCGGGCACCCGGCAGAACGACCGGCACGAGACCGCCGCGTTCAAGCACAGCCTCGGCGAGCACGCGTACCGCACCCCGGTCAGCTCGATCAAGTCCATGATCGGGCACTCGCTCGGCGCGATCGGCTCCCTGGAGATCGCCGCGTCGTTGCTGGCCATGCGGCACAACGTAATCCCGCCGACGGCGAACCTCACCACCCCGGACCCGGAGTGCGACCTGGACTTCGTGCCCAGGGTGGCCCGGGAGCGGCGCACCGACGCGGTGCTCACCGTCGGCAGCGGCTTCGGCGGCTTCCAGAGCGCCATGGTCCTGCGCGACGCCGAGGCGGTGCCGGCATGACCGGCCGGGAGCGCAGCGGAGGTGACGTCATGACCGGCCCGCAGCGGAGCGAGGAGCTGGGCATCATGGGCGCAGTTTCGAGGTCAGGGCGGCGCCGGAGCGCAGCGGAGGTGACGTCATGACCGGCCCGCAGCGGAGCGAGGAGCTGGGCATCATGGGCGCAGTTTCGAGGTCAGGGCGGCGCCGGAGCGCAGCGGAGGTGACGTCATGACCGGCCCGCAGCGGAGCGAGGAGCTGGGCATCATGGGCGCAGTTTCGAGGTCAGGGCGGCCCCGGAGCGCAGCGGAGGTGACGTCATGACCGGGCCGCTCGTCACGGGGATGGGAGTCGTGGCGCCGAACGGGGTCGGGGTCGAGGCGTACTGGTCGGCGGTGCTGGCCGGGGTACCGGCGATCGGCCCGGTCCGCCGGTTCGACGCCTCCGGTTACCCCAGCCGCCTCGCCGCCGAGGTCGACCCCGACGCCGCGGCGCACCTGCCGAGCCGGCTGCTGCCGCAGACCGACCACATGACCCGACTGGCGCTGGTGGCGGCGGAGGCGGCACTGGCCGACGCCGCCGTCGCCCCCGGCACGTACGACCCGTTCGACCAGGGCGTCGTCACCGCCAGCTCGGCCGGCGGCTTCGACTTCGGCCACCGCGAGCTGGAGAAGCTGTGGCGCAGCGGCAACGAGTTCGTCAGCGCGTACCAGTCCTTCGCCTGGTTCTACGCGGTCAACACCGGCCAGATCTCGATCCGGCACGGGCTGAAGGGGCCCAGCGGCGTGATCGTCACCGACGCCGCCGGCGGGCTGGACGCCATCGCGCAGGCGCGCCGGCAGCTGCGCCGCGGCAGCCGGCTCATCGTCGGCGGCGGCGTGGACGGGTCGCTGTGCTCGTGGGGCTGGGTCGCCAAGCAGGCCGGCGGCCGGCTCAGCGAGTCCGACGACCCGGCCCGCGCGTACCTGCCGTTCGACGCCCGGGCCGCCGGGCACGTGCCGGGGGAGGGCGGCGCGATCCTCGTCATCGAGGACGCCGACGCCGCCCGCGGCCGCGGCGCGCCGCGCGTGTACGGCGAGATCGCCGGCTACGGGGCGAGCTTCGACCCGGCGCCGGAGTCCGGCCTCGCATCGACGCTGCACCGGGCGGTGACCGCCGCCCTTACCGACGCGGGCATGGAGCCCGGCGACATCGACGTCGTGTTCGCCGACGGCGCCGCGGTGCCGGAGCTGGACTGGCAGGAGGCGACCCAGATCGCCACGGTGTTCGGGCCGCGCACGGTGCCGGTCACCGTGCCGAAGACCATGTTCGGCCGGCTCGACGCGGGCTCGGCGGCCCTGGACGTCGCCACCGCGCTGCTGGCGATCCGCGACGGGGTCATCCCGGCGACGGTGCACGTCGAGCCGTCGGCCGACTACCCGATCGACCTGGTCGTCGGCGAGCCGGTCCGGCGGCGCATCCGCGCGGCGCTGGTCATCGCCCGCGGCCACGGCGGGTTCAACTCCGCCCTGATCGTCCGGTCCGCGGCCTGAGCGGCACCGGGCACGTAACCACACCCTTCTGGAGGACACCATGACCGGCTCCGTGCTCGATCTTGCCGAACTGCGGCGCATCCTGCGGATCGTCGCCGGCACCGAGCAGGGCGTCGACCTCGACGCCGACATCCTCGACACGTCGTTCAGCGACCTCGGCTACGACTCGCTGGCGCTGCTGGAGGCCGCCGCGCAGATCCTGCGCGAGTTCGGGGTGCGCCTGGACGACGACGCGTTGCTCGACGCGAAGAGCCCGCGGCAGCTGCTGGACCTGGTCAGCACCGCGGACAGCCTCTCGTGAGCACGCTCGCCGTCCCCGCCACCGAGCTGGTCACCGACGAGGCCCAGTTCGTGCTGTGCGACAGCTGCCGCACCGCCCTGTACCGGCCGCGGCTGGAACGCGGGCTGAAGGTCTGCCCCGACTGCGGCCACCACCACCGGCTGACCGCCGCCGAGCGGATCGCGCAGCTCATCGACGACCCGGTCGGGCTCGACGTGCCCGTCGAGACCGCCGACGTGCTCGGGTTCGTGGACACGGTGCCCTACGCCGAGCGCCTGGACCGCTCGCGCCGGCGCACCGGTCTCGACGACGCCGTCATCGCGGTGGAGGGCACCGTCGACGGCTACCCGGTGGTCGCCGCCGTCATGGACTTCGGTTTCCTCGGCGGCAGCCTCGGCGCCGCCGTCGGCGAGGCCATCACCGTGGCGGCGGAGGTGGCCCTGCAGCGGCGGGTGCCGCTGCTGCTGGTCACCGCGTCCGGCGGTGCCCGGATGCAGGAGGGCCCGATCTCGCTGATGCAGATGGCCAAGACCAGCCAGGCGCTCGCCCAGCTCGACGAGCAGGGCGTGCTGACCGTCGCGCTGGTCACGGACCCGACGTTCGGCGGTGTCGCGGCGTCGTTCGCGACCCAGTGCGACGTGCTGGTCGCCGAGCCGGGCGCGCGGCTCGGCTTCGCCGGGCGGCGGGTGATCGAGCAGACCATCGGCGACCGGCTGCCGGCCAACTTCCAGACCGCGGAGTTCCTGCGCGACCGCGGCTTCATCGACGTGATTGCGCCCCGCTCGGCGCTGCGCGGGGTGCTGCGCCGGCTGCTCGCGGCCGGCCGCACCGGGCAGTCGCGCCGGCCGCGCCGCATGTACCGGGCCGAGGTCGTGCGCAACCCGGACCGGCTGGACCCGATCGACGCGTGGGAGGCGGTGCAGCAGGCCCGCGGCCTGGACCGCCCGACGACCACGGACTACATCGGGCGGATCTGCGGCGACTTCCAGCAGCTGCACGGCGACCGGGTCGGCGGGGAGTGCTCCGCGATCGTCGGCGGCGTCGCGCAGCTGGCCGGGCGGCCGGTCATGGTGATCGGCCACCAGCGCGGGCACACCGCCGCGCAGCTGAAGGCGCACAACTACGGGATGCCGACGCCGGCGGGGTACCGCAAGGCGATGCGCCTCATGCGGCTGGCCGCGAAGCTGCGCATCCCCGTGGTGACCCTGGTGGACACGCCGGGGGCGTTCCCCGGCGCGGCCGCCGAGGAGCGCGGCCAGGCGATGGCCATCGCCGAGTCGATCCGGCTCATGACGGCGCTGCCCGTGCCGGTCGTCACCGTCATCATCGGCGAGGGCGGCAGCGGCGGTGCGCTGGCGCTCGCGGTCGCCGACCAGGTGCTGATGTTCGAACGGGCCGTGTACTCGGTGATCACCCCGGAGGGCTGCGCGGCGATCCTGTGGGGCGACGCGGCGCAGGCGCCGACAGCGGCCAGGGCGCTGCGCGGCGACGCGGCGAGCCTGCTGCGGCTCGGCGTCGTCGACGGCGTCCTGCGCGAGCCGCCGGGCGGCACCGACCAGGACCCCGTGGCCGCCGCGGAGACCTTGCGCAGCACGGTCGCGGCGGCGTTGCAGATGCTCGACCGGATCCCCCCGGCGGAGCTGGTACGGCGCCGCCGGGCCAAGTTCCGGCGGTTCGGCGCGCCAGGAAGGCGAGTGGACTGATGGACACCACACCAGAGCGGGACCGGCCGGCGGTCGCCGAGCTCAGCGACCTGCGCGACGCGATCGTCGAGGTGCTGACCTCGCTGCCGCGGCCGCCGAGCCGGCTGCGCATCCAGGCCGCCGACGTCGGCATCGACATCCGCTGGGAGGAGGAGCCGGGGCCCGCCCGTCCTGTGCGGGACCCGGCCCCGGCCGCGGCGGTCCCGGCGGCCGGCGCCGCCGCACCGGCACCCCAGCCGGCGCCCGCGGCGGAGCCGGAGCCGGGGCCGGTGCTGGTCGCGCCGAGCGTCGGCGTCTTCTACCAGGCGCCGTCGCCCGGCAGTGAACCGTTCGTCACCGTCGGCACCGTGGTGGAGGCCGGGCAGCAGATCGGCATCGTCGAGGCGATGAAGCTGATGATCCCGATCTTCGCCGACCGGGCCGGCACGATCACCGCCGTGCTCAAGCCCGACGGCACCCCCGTCGAGTACGACGAGCCCCTGTTCGCGCTCGCCGAGCAGGTCTGAGAGGTCAGCGTGTTCGACAAGGTACTCATCGCCAACCGCGGCGAGATCGCCCTGCGCGTCGCCCGGGCCTGCCGGGAGCTCGGCGTGGCGACCGTCGCCGTGTACTCCACCGAGGACCGCGACTCGCCGGTCGTGCGCTACGCCGACGAGGCGGTCCACATCGGGCCGGGCGCGGCGCGGGCCAGCTACCGCAACATCGCCGCCGTGGTCGAGGCGGCCCGGCAGACCGGCGCGCAGGCGATCCACCCCGGCTACGGCTTCCTGTCCGAGGACGCCGACTTCGCCGAGGTGTGCGCGCAGAACGACATCGTGTTCATCGGCCCGCCCGCGCACGTCATCGCCCAGCTCGGCGACAAGTGCGCGGCCCGGCGGGTGATGAGCGAGGTCGGCCTGCCCGTGCTGCCCGGCAGCCACGGGCCGGTCGTGTCCGCCGAGGAGGCCACCGCGCTGCTGGCCGAGATCGGCTACCCGGCGATCTTCAAGGCCGCGGCCGGCGGCGGCGGGCGCGGCATGGCGGTCGTCACCGAGCCGCGCGAGGTGGTGACCGCCTACCAGGGCGTCACCAGCGAGTCGCTGGCGGTCTTCGGCGACGGCCGGATCTACGTCGAGCGGTACGTGGCTGCGGCCCGCCACATCGAGGTGCAGGTCCTGTGCGACGGCCACGGCAACGGCGTACACCTGGGGCTGCGGGACTGCTCGGTGCAGCGGCGGCACCAGAAGCTGCTCGAGGAGAGCCCGGCGCCCGGGCTCAGCGCCCAGACCGCGGACCGGATGGGGCAGGCGGCCGTCGCGGCGGCCCTCGCCGTCGGCTACGTCGGCGCCGGCACGTTCGAGTTCCTGGTCGACGAGGACGAGCGGTTCTACTTCATGGAGGCGAACTGCCGCATCCAGGTGGAGCACCCGGTGACCGAGGCGGTCACCGGCGTCGACCTGGTGCAGCAGCAGCTGCGGGTCGCGGCCGGGGAGCGGCTCGCGCTGCGCCAGGCCGACGTGGTGCCCCGGGGCGCCGCGATCGAGTGCCGGATCAACGTGGAGAACCCCGACCGGGACTTCGCGCCGGCGCCCGGGGTCTTCGACGAGTTCGTGGTGCCCGGCGGCCCGTTCGTGCGGGTCGACACGCACGGCTACCCCGGGTACCGGATGCCGGCGATCTACGACTCGCTGATCGCCAAGATCATCGTTTGGGCGCCGGACCGGGCCGCCGCCATCGCCCGGATGGACCGGGCCCTCGCCGAGTTCCGGGCCACCGGGCGGGCGATCCACACCACCGCCGGGTTCCTGCGCCAGGTGCTCGCCGAGCACACGTTCCGCGACGGCACCCACACCACCACGCTCGTCGGGCACATCCTGCACGACCTCGCCGGCCGTCCGGCGGGACCGGCGGCCACCCGACCCGAGGAAGGAGCCCCACGATGGGCACGAAAGCACCCCGTTCCGCACTCGTGACCGGTGCCACCAGCGGCATCGGCCTGGCCGTCGCGCGGACCCTCGCCGCCGCCGGTGACCACGTGTTCATCTGCGCCCGCGACGCCGACGCGGTCAAGTCGACCGTGGAGGATCTGCGCGCCGAAGGGCTCACCGTCGAGGGGATGCGCTGCGACGTGCGGTACACCGACGAGGTCACCGCGCTCGTCGTCGCCGCCCGCGCCGCGTTCGGGCCGATCGGCGTCCTGGTGAACAACGCCGGGCGCAGCGGCGGCGGGGTCACCGCCGACATCAGCGACGAGCTGTGGCTCGACGTCGTGGACACCAACCTGCACAGCGTCTTCCGCACCACCCGGGCCGTGCTCACCGTCGGCGGGATGACCGAGCTGCCCGCCGGGCGGATCATCAACATCGCCTCGACCGCCGGCAAGCAGGGCGTCGTGCTCGGCGCGCCCTACTCGGCGTCCAAGCACGGCGTCGTCGGCTTCACCAAGGCGCTCGGCAACGAGCTCGCCCCGACCGGCATCACGGTCAACGCGGTCTGCCCCGGCTACGTCGAGACGCCGATGGCGCAGCGGGTCCGGCAGGGCTACGCCAGCGCGTACGGCCGTACCGAGGCGGAGATCCTCGACCAGTTCCAGCGCAAGATCCCGCTCGGCCGCTACTCGACCCCGGAGGAGGTCGCCGGCCTGGTCGGCTACCTCGCCGGCGACGCCGCCGCATCCATCACCGCGCAGGCGATGAACGTCTGCGGCGGACTCGGCAACTTCTAGGAGGCGTGATGACCGTCCGAAACACCGTGCACACGATCACCGTGCAGGCGTCCGCCGCCGACGTGTACACCCTGATCAGCGACGTCACGAACTGGCCGCAGCTGTTCCCGCCGACCGTCCACGCGGTGCGGGTCGAGGGCACCGACGCGCAGGAGCGCATCCGCATCTGGGCGCGGGCCAACGAGGGCGCCAAGACCTGGACGTCGCGGCGCACCCTGCACCCGCAGACCCGCTCGATCACCTTCGAGCAGGAGGTGCCGGCGTGGCCGGTCGCCGCGATGGGCGGCACCTGGGGCATCATCGAGCTCGGCGAGGGCCGGTGCGAGGTGCGCCTCACCCACCACTACCGGGCCGTGGACGACCTGCCCGAGCACCTCGAGTGGATCGACCGCGCGGTCGAGCACAACAGCGTCGCCGAGCTCGCCGCGCTGAAGCAGAACGTCGAGCTGGTCACCGCCGGGCAGGACCGCGGCCTGCTGTCCTTCGCCGACACGGTGCACGTCGACGGCGACCCGCAGGCCGTGTACGACTTCCTCAACGCCGCCGACCTCTGGCCGGACCGGCTGCCGCACGTCGCCCGGGCCCGGCTCACCGAGACCACGCCGGGGCTGCAGGAGCTGGAGATGGACACCCGCACCAAGGACGGCGCCACCCACACCACGGTGTCGATCCGGGTGTGCGTGCCGAACCAGCGCATCGTGTACAAGCAGATCACCCTGCCGGCGCTGATGACCCTGCACACCGGCGCTTGGCACATCACCCCGGCCGACGGCGGCGGCGTGTCCGTCACGTCGCACCACGACGTGCTGGTCAACGAGGCCAACATCGGCGCCGTGCTCGGCCCGCAGGCGACCGCCGCCGACGCCCGCCGCTACGTGCAGCAGGCGCTCAGCGCCAACAGCAAGGCCACCCTGCTGCTGGCCAAACAACACGCGGAGAGCACGACATGAGGCCCGCCTCGGTCGACGTCGACGTGCTGGTCGTCGGCGCCGGCCCGGTCGGGCTGCTGCTCGCCGGCGAGCTGCGCCGCGGCGGCGTCGACGTGCTGGTGGTCGACCGGCTCGCCGAGCCGCGGACCGAGTCGCGGGCCTCGACGCTCAGCGCCCGGACCATGGAGCTGCTCGACGAGCGGGGCCTGGTGCCGAGCCTCGGCGACCCGCCCCGCGAGCCGGCCGGCCACTTCGGCGGGATCCCGCTGGACCTCAGCGCCCAGCCGAGCCGCTACGCCGGGCAGTGGAAGGTGCCGCAGCCGGTCCTGGAGCGCATCCTCGCCGACGCGGCCGAGCGGGCCGGCGCCCGGGTGCAGCGCGGCCACGAACTGGTCGGGCTGACCCAGACCGGCGACACCGTGCACGCGCGGCTGACCGGTGCGTCCGGTGCGGTGACGGTACGGGCGGCGTACGTGGCCGGCTGCGACGGCGAGGACAGCACGGTGCGCCGGCTGGCCGGGATCGCCTTCACCGGGCCCGCCGCCGAGCACCGGATCCTGCGCGCCGACCTGCGCGGGGTGCAGCTGCCCCGGCGCCGCTTCGAGCTGCTGCCGGGCGGGCTGGCGATCTCGGCCCGCAGCCCCGACGGGGTCACCCGGATCATGGTCGCCGAGACCGGCGCCGACGCCGACGTGGCGCGGCCGGCGACGTTCGAGGAGATCGCGCTGGTCTGGAAGCGGGTCACCGGCGAGGACGTCAGCGGCGCCGAGCCGTTGTGGGTCAACGCCTTCGGCGACGCCAGCCGGCAGGCCGAGCGGTACCGCGAGCGCCGGGTCCTGCTCGCCGGCGACGCCGCGCACCAGCAGCTGCCGGCCGGCGGGCAGGCGCTCAACCTCGGCCTGCAGGACGCGGTCAACCTCGGCTGGAAGCTCGCCGCACAGCTGCGCGGGGATGCTCCGGCAGGGCTGCTGGACACGTACCACGCCGAGCGGCACCCCGCCGGGCGGCGGGTCCTGGCCAACGTCCAGGCCCAGGCCCGGCTGCTGTTCGACGGTAACCGCCCCAGCGGCGCCCGGGAGCTGATGGCCGAGCTGATCGAGCAGCCGACGGTGCGGGACCTGCTCGCGGCCGGCATCAGCGGCCTGGACGTGTGCTACGCGCGCGGCCCGCACCCGCTCGTCGGCCGGCGGGCGCCGGAGCTTCCGGCCCGCCAGACCGGTCTGCCCACGACCACGACGCGGATGCTGCGCTCGGGCCGGGGACTGCTGCTCGACCTGGGCGGCGCCGGTGGCTGGCTGCGGGCGGCGTGGCAGGGCTGGGACCACCGGGTCGAGTTCGGCACGGCCGAGCCCACCCCGGCGTACGACGGCGCCGCCGCCGTCCTGGTCCGGCCCGACGGGATCGTGGCGTGGGCCGGCGCGGACAGCGCCGGGCTGCGCGAGGCGCTGGGGACCTGGTTCGGGTCCGCGGTGGAGCACCGACCGGCCGGGAGCAACGGCACGCCGGCCGCGCCGGCGCGGATCCGCACGGCGCCGCCCACGCCGACCCGCCTGCCGGCGACGGCCTGGTCCGGCTGAGCCGGCCACCCGAAAAGCCCGGCCGGGTCGCCGTTGGCGACCCGGCCGGGCGCTGCCGGGCGCCGCTCATGATCCCGAACGGTTCTGGTAGCCAGGGCCACCGGAACCATTCGGGATCATGGAGAGGGGTCAGGCGGTCAGCTCGTCGGTCAGCTCGATGTGCATGGCGGCCAGCCGCTGCGGGTCGGCGACCAGCTCGATGTCGACGATCCGCGAGCCGACGACCGTGAACAGGAACGCCATCGTCGGCCGGCCGCCGGTGACCCACACGGCGCCGGGGGCGCCGTCGATGAGCGCGGGCCGGGCCGAGCGGGCGGGCCCCGCGAGCGCGACGGCGACCTCGACCGCGCCGCGGATCGTGGACATCCCGGCGGCTGCCGCCCGGTCGGAGCGCAGCACCACCTGCGGGTCCAGCACGTCGCCGAACCCGGCGGTGCGAGCCGCGCTCAGGAACGCCTGGATCGCCTCGCTGCGGCGGCTGTGCTCGCCCGGGGCCGGCTCGCCGCGCTGCACGGTGTGCCGGGCCCGCTCGGCCAGCCGCCGCGCCTCGCCCGGCGTCCGGCCGATCGCCGCGGCGACCTCCTCGAAGGGCACGGCGAGCAGGTCGTGCAGCACGAAGGCGAGCCGCTCGGCCGGGGGCAGCCGGTCGAGCGTGACCAGCATCGCCAGCGTCGCGGACTCGGCGATCGCCGCCATCGGCCCGGTGGTCCGGGTCCCGTCGCGCAGGTCGGCCGGCAGCTCGACCGGCGGGTCGGCGGGCGGGTTGCCGGGCAGGGCGACCAGGTCGTCGGGGAGATCCGCCCGCAGCTCCTTGCGGATGTCGTCCCAGCGCTCCTCCCACCGCTGGTCGGAGGTCTCGCGCCAGCCGGCGGGCGGCACCGTGCCCGACGGCTCGCGCCAGGGCTCCGGCCACGGTCCGGCGCCGGTCAGCGCGGCGGACGCCGCGTGCCGGGCGCGCAGGGTGTCCAGGCAGATCCGGGTCACCACGTTGGTCAGCCAGGCGGGGACATTGCCGGCGGCATCGCCGTCACCATGCGTGATGCGCAGCTGGGTCTCGTGGAGGGCGTCCTCGGCGGCGTCGGCCGAGCCGAGGATCCGCAGCGCGACGGCACGCAGGTGGGCCCGATGGGTCTCGAAGTGCTGAGCCAGCATCTCGTGGTCGTTCATCCGTGGAGCCCCTCCGTCGCCTCGCTCTTCTAGGTATGACCACGGTTCGGGCGGGAATGTGACAACCGCCGCGACATGTCCGGCGTATTTCGGGCCAGTTGCCGAGTCCGTTTCCTCCCGCGGCAGGCGGCGGTCCGCGCCCGACCGCGGCGCCGCAGAGCGACCGCCGCTGGTGCCGGCGCAAGCGTTCGACCGGCGCAGGTTCACGGTCGAACAACCCGATCCAGCGACTTCAATGTCGTGGGCGTTCATTGCGCGCCTTGGCCGCCTATCGGGCCGCCCGTATGGTCGCTGCGGGTATTCATCGACTCTGAATCGGGTGACGAACATGCCCATCTCCATGACGGTTCAATCATTACTCTCCGTGTACGGGGTCGCGCGATGACCGCGGTCAGCGCGGGCCGGTCCCGCCGCGAGGCGCTGGACCTGGCGCGGCAGAGCCGCCGCCCCAGCCGCCTCGGCGCGCCCGCCGGCGCCGCGCCCGGCCCGGACCACCACCGCAGCGGCGACGCCGGCTTCGTGACCCTGCTCCGGCAGGTGTGGCGCAGCGCCGCGCAGGCGCCGGACCTGCACCAGGCGGTCGACACGATGCTGACCCTGGACGGGCACGTCCCCGCCGAGGTGCCGCTGCGCGCGCTGGCCACGCCGGCCGCGTGCGCCGTCGCCGCCCTGTGGGGCGCGAGCTGGCAGGGCGAGCACCGGTGCCGGCAGCTGCCGGGCGCAGGCCGGACCGCGTACACCGGCGAGGTCGGCCTCGGCACCGACGGCCGGCTGCTGATCCGCACGCCGGGCGAGCCGCCGCTGGACCCCGCCGCGCTGGTCGGGCGCCCCCGCCGGGTCCCCTGGTCCCGCACGGCGCTGGAGCGCTACCACGCGACGCTCGCCCAGGCCCGGCTGCGCGCCGACGAGGCCGCCGCCGACTGCCGGCGCTGGCTGGTGGAGCAGGGCGAGGAGGGGCGCACCGCGATCCTCGACCGGCTCGAGCAGGCGACCCTGCGCACCGCGCCGTTCATCCTGTACCAGGAGGGCCGGCAGTACACGAACTTCCGCGACCGCAACACGATCGTCGGCAAGACGCTGTGGCCGGGCCATCCCGACTGCGCCTACACGGCGCTGCGCTACCTGCCGCCGGACCTGTGGCCGACCCAGGACGTGCTCATGGTCGTGTGCCTCACCCTGCTGGTGCGCTCCGGCAGCCCCGGGCGCATCGAGGAGGCCAACGGCACCGAGCTCAACCTGGACAACATCGGCGACCTGCTGGAGCGGGTCCGCCGCACGTACGACAGCGTCTGGGCCGGCCGGCCGGTCGCCCCCGCCCCGGACACCCGGGTCGCGTCGCTGGACACGCTCGCCGGCGAACTGGCCGCGCAGCGCGCCGCCGTGGCCGGGCAGGCACAGCTGTACCGGGAGATCCACGGCGCGCTACTGCACAAGGTCGAGCGGGTGGCCGCCGCACCGGGGGCCGCGGCCTGGGAGCGCGAGGCGGCGCTGGTCGAGCGGCTGGGGGAGCGGCTGCCCGTGCACGGCGGCACCCTCGCCCAGCTCGGCGACGCCCTCGAGGCCGACCCGGCCTGGCTGACCCGCCCGCACGGCGGGTTCGGCACCGGGCTGGAGTCGCTGGTCTACGAGACCGTCCGCGCCGCGACCGGCGTCTTCGGCGCCGACTTCGCGATGAGCCGCGGCATGCGCCGCCTCGGCGCCCTCATCGAGGCGATGCGCGGCGAGGAGTGGCAGCGCATCGTGGGCTGGGAGCTGCCGGAGTACTTCTGCTGCGTGGTGCCCGCCCCCGACGCCGACCGGCACTTCCCGGGCGGCCCGGCGAAGGTCGCGGACCTGGCGTGGGCGATGTCGTCGCGGATGCAGTACAACTCGTGGCACTTCGTGCCGGGCAACCTGCCGCCGGAGGCGGCCGCCCTGCGCCGCGACTACTTCGTGCCGCCGACGATGCCCGACCTCGCGCACTTCTCCGACCAGCACCACCACGGGCACGTCACCGCCCGGGTCCGCTTCACCGTGCGCAGCCCGCAACCGGTGGAGATCCTCGGCCGGCAGTTCAAGGGCTTCATCGACCTGCGCCTGCTGCGCTGCGACGGCGCGCCGTTCGAGGAGGCGGACCTGCTCGCCGCGCACCAGGCGTCGCGGTTCATCGCCCGGGCCACCGGACTGGCCGCCGATCTGGCCGCCGCCGGTGACCGGTTCGCGGTCACCGCGTTCGACTCCCGGTGGCACTGGACCACCATCCTGGCGGCCGCCGCGACCGGGAGCCGGCGGTGAGCGCCGGGCTGGGCGCGGCCACCGCGGTGTTGCCGTCCTACGCGCCGATCGCCCACGACGGGCCGGCCGCCCTGCGCGGCCGGGTCGCCGGCACCCGGGCCGCGCTCGCCGCGGGCCGCTCCACCGTCACCGAGCACGTCGGCGCGGTCCTCGAGCGGATCCGCGCCGTCGACGGCGACCTCGGCGCCTACGTCACCGTCGGCGGCGAACCGGCGCTGCGCGCCGCGGCCGAGGCCGACCGGCGCATCCGCCGGCTCGGCCGGGACGCCTGGCGGCACCAGCCGCTGCTCGGCATCACCATCGCGGTCAAGGACCTCATCCAGACCGCGCAGCTGCCGACCGGCCGCGGCTCGCTGCTGCGCAACGGCCGCCCGCAGACCGACCCGCCGCTGGTCGCCCGGCTGCGCTCGGCCGGCGCCATCATCGTCGGCAAGACCACCACGTCGGAGTACGGCTGGAGCGCCAGCACCGCGAGCCGGGTCGCCCCGGCCACCCGTAACCCGTGGTCGCCGCGGCACTCCGCCGGCGGCTCCAGCGGCGGCTCGGCGGCCGCGGTCGCCGCCGGGCTGTGCGACGCCGCGATCGGCACCGACGGCGCCGGCTCCATCCGGATCCCGGCCTCGTTCTGCGGCATCGTCGGCTACAAGCCGTCCCACGGCCTGGTGCCGTACGTGCCGTCGTGCGCCGACCGGCTCGCCCACGCCGGCCCGATGACCGCCCGCGTCGCCGACGCGGCCGAACTGGCCAGGGTGATGGCCGGCGCCGCCACCGGCGACCCGGACTCCGCCCTGCGCCACCCGGGGCGGCGCGTCGCCGGGCGGTCGCTGCGCATCGCCTGGATCGAGTTCCCCGGCACCAGCGACGAGGTCCGGCAGGCCGCCGAACCGGCGATGCTCGCCCTCAGCGGTCTCGGGCACCGCGTCGAGCAGGTCGCGCCGCCGTTCGCCGACCCGTACCTGGCCCTCGTCACCGTGCTCGCGGCGGCCGAGGCGGCCGGGACCGCACCGCACGACGAGGCCGGCGCCGACCCGGGGCGGCTGGCGGTCGCCCGGCACGGCCGCACGCTCGGCGCCGCGGCCCTCGTGCACGCCGAGGAGACCCGGCTGCGCCTGCGGGTCCGGCTCACCGAGCTCATGCAGCGCTACGACGCCCTGGCCATGTGCACGGTGCCGACGGCGCCGTTCGCCGCCGACGCGATCGGCCCGGCGTGGGCCGCCGACCCGGCGGACCTGCTGTGGCTGGCGTGGGCGCCGGGCTGCTACCCGTTCAACCTCACCGGGCAGCCCGCGATCTCGCTGCCGGCCGGTCGTACCGCGGCCGGACTGCCCGTCGGCGTCCAGCTCGTCGGCCCGGTCGGCGGCGACGTGCGGCTGCTGACCCTGGCCGGCCGGCTCGAGGCCGCACTCACCCCCGCAGCCGAGTAAGGAGCCCCCGATGTACGTCCGTTCATGGCCCGCGCCGCTGCCCAACGGGGTCGGCCGGCCCGGGTTCGTCCAGGAGTTCGGCCTGTGGAGCGCCGAGCAGCACGCCGCCGCCGAGCGGCTGGAGGCGTCGCTGGACGACGTCGACCTGGTCCGGCTGGTCTTCTGCGACCCGCACGGGCTGACCCGGTCCAAGACGCTGAGCGTGCCGGCGTTCCGCGCCGCGCTGCGCAACGGCATGGACTTCAGCCCCGGCCCGTTCATCTTCGACACCGGCCACGCCGTCGCCGTGGACTTCCAGACCGACCCGGGCGTCGGCGTGCCCGAGCTGCGCGGCGCCGGCGACTTCGTGCTCGTGCCCGACCCCCTGACGTTCCAGGTGTTGCCGGGCGGCGCCGCCCGCACCGGATGGATCCTCGGCGACGAGTACCTGCGCGACGGCCGGCCGCACCCGCTGTCGACCCGGCACGTCCTGCGCCGGGTGGTCCGGTCGTACGCCGACGCCGGCCTCACCCCGATCGTCGGCATCGAGGTCGAGTGGTACCTGACCCGCCGCCTTGCCGGCCCGCCGGGGCAGGAGACCAACGGCTTCGGCACCCAGGCCGACGCGCCGCGGGTCGAGGCGGTCAACGCCGGCTACCAGTTCAACCTCGACGCCCGGTACGACTCCGTCGCCGGCGTCACCGACCCGCTGGCGCTGCAGCTGGCCGGGCTCGGCCTGCCGCTGCGCTCGATGGAGCACGAGTCCGGCCCCGGCCAGGTCGAGACCACCCTCGACCCGCTCGGGGCGCTCGACGCGGCCGACGCGATGCTGCTGCTGCGCGGCGTGGTCAAGCAGGCGTGCGCGCGGCGCGGGTACCACGCCTCCTTCATGTCGCTGCCCGGCCTGGACGGCTTCGACCCCAGCGGCTGGCACATCCACCAGTCCGTGGCGGACCGCTCCGGGCGCAACCTCTTCGCCGACGCCACCGACCCCGACGCGCTGTCGGAGGCGGGCCGGTCCTACGTCGCCGGGCTGCTCACCCAGGCGCGGGCGCTGTGCCTGCTGTCCGTGCCGACCGTCAACGGGTACCGCCGCCTCGGCAAGGACTTCTCGTTGTCGCCGACGCGGATCGGCTGGAGCTTCGAGGACCGCACCGTGCTCGTGCGCGCCCTCGGCGGCGGCAGCAGCACCCACCTGGAGAACCGGCTCGCCGAGCCGTCGGCGAACCCGTACCTGGCCATCGGTTCGCAGCTGTACGCGGGGCTGACCGGGCTGCAGGGCACCGCCGGCCCGGCACCGGGCGAGGAGGCGACGGTGCCCGCGTCCTTGGCCGAGGCCCTCGCCGCGTTCGGTGACGGCGGCGCCGCCGACCTGCTCGGCGCGCCGCTGGCCGCCTGCCTCACGCGGCTCAAGCAGAGCGAGGCCGCCCGCTTCGCCGCCTGGTCGGCGCAGCAGCCGGCCCTCCCCGCCGGCGTGACGGCGTGGGAGCACCGCGAGTACTTCGAAGTCTTCTGACGGGGTGTGATGACCGATGATCCCGAGATACAGCCGGCCCGAGATGGCCGAGCTCTGGTCGGCGGAGACCCGCCTCGCCACCTGGGTGCGCATCGAGGTGCTCGCCGCCGAGGCGATGGCCGGGCTGGGCATCGTGCCGGCCGCGGCGCTGGAGGACATCCGGCGGGCGCCGGTGCCCACGCAGCAGGAGGTCAGCGCCTGGGAGCAGGTCCGCGACCACGAGATACTGTCGTTCCTCGCCGCGTTCTGCGAGCGGCTGCCCGCCGCCTCGGCCCGCTGGGTGCACCTCGGCATGACCAGCTACGACGTGGTCGACACCGCGCTGGGCCACACCCTGGCCCGCGCGACGGACCTGCTCACCGGCGCCGCCGGGGAGCTCGGGCAGGCGCTCACCGACCTCGCCGTCGCGCACTGGGACACGGTGTGCATCGGCCGTACCCACGGCATGCACGCCGAACCGACCACGTTCGGGCACAAGCTGGCCGGTTTCGCCTTCGCGATCCGGCGCAGCGTCGAGCGGCTCGCCGCGGCCCGCGAGGCGGTCGCCGTCGGCACGATCTCCGGCGCGGTCGGCACGTACGCGCTCGTCGACCCGGCCGTGGAACGGCACGTGTGCGCCGCGCTGGGCCTCGGCATCGAACCCGCGCCGAGCCAGATCGTCGCCCGCGACCGGCACGCGCAGCTCATCCAGGCCGTCGCCCTGCTCGGCGCGTGTGTGGAGCAGCTCGGACTGGAGCTGCGGCTGCTGCAGCGCACCGAGGTCGCCGAGGTCGAGGAGTCGCGCAGCGTCGCGTACCAGGGCTCCAGCGCCATGCCGCACAAGCGCAACCCGACGAAGACCGAGCGGCTGTGCGGCCTGGCCCGGGTCCTGCGCGGCTACGCCACCACGGCGCTGGAGGACGTCGCGGTCTGGCACGAGCGCGACCTGGCGCACCAGTCCGTGGAGCGGATCGTCCTGCCCGACGCGCTGACCCTGGCGCACTACCAGGTGACCCTGGCCACCGACGTGGTACGCACCCTCACCGTGCGCCCGGAGCGGATGCGGGCCGCCGTCGGCCACACCCGCGGACTGGCGTCGAGCTCGGCGGTCCTCGCCGAGCTGCTGCGCTCCGGCATGGAGCGGGAGCAGGCCTACCGCGCCGTGCAGCGCGCGTCGGACCTGGCCGCCGAGACCGGCGGCACCCTGCGCGACGCGTTCGACGCCACCGTCGACCCCGAGGCGTGGGAACCCGAGTGGTACCTGCGCAACCACCACGCAGTGCTCGACCGACTGAAGGAGCTCGATGCAAGCAGTGACGCAGCGCGTTGACGGCGGAAGCCTCGACCTGGACGAGGTGCTGGCCGTGTACCGGGCCTCCGGGCTCGGGCAGCGCCGGCCGATCCACGAGCGTGGTCGCTTCGCCACCATGCTCTTCAACGCCAACCTCGTGATCACCGCCCGGCTGGACGGCGAGCTCATCGGCATCGCCCGCAGCATCTCCGACTTCGCCTACGCCACCTACCTGTCCGACATCGCGGTGGTACAGCGGCACCAGCGGGCCGGGGTCGGTCGCGCGCTCATCGCCGCCACCCAGGCGGAGGCGCCGACCGCGAAGATCATCCTGCTGTCCGCACCGGCGGCCACCCGCTACTACCCGCACATCGGCTTCACGCCGCACGACTCGGCCTGGGTGCTCGACCCGGCCGTGTCCCCGGTACCCACCCGTTAACCGGTCTCAGCCGGACCAGGAAGGAAGGCCCGCATGTCGCGCTACGACTGGGGTAAAGCCAACCCCGCGATCGAGGAGCTGCGCCAGGTCATCGGCAACGCCCGCGCCGCGGTGCTCAAGCACCCGATCTACCACCGGCTGAACACGCTCGAGGACGTCAACGTCTTCACCGAGCACCACGTGTTCGCGGTCTGGGACTTCATGTCGCTGCTGAAGAACCTGCAGCGCAACCTCACCTGCGTCGACGTGCCGTGGGTGCCGCGCGGCTCGAACGAGAGCCGCCGGCTCATCAACGACATCGTGCTGGTCGAGGAGAGCGACGAGCTCGGTGACGGCTTCATCAGCCACTTCGAGCTGTACGTCGCCGGCATGCGTCAGGCCGGCGCCCGGACCGGAGCTATCGACGGGTTCATCGCCAACGTGCGCTCCGGGCTGCCGGTGCGCCAGGCGCTCGTGGCCGCCCCGGTGCCGGCCGCCGCGGCCGACTTCGTGCGCACCACCTGGCGGTACATCGAAGCGGCGCCGCTGCACTGCCAGGCGGCGGCGTTCGCCTTCGGCCGCGAGGACCTCATCCCCGAGATGTTCGAGCAGGTCGTGAAGATCGACGACCAGGAGGGGCGGCTGGCCACCTTCAAGGATTACCTGGCCCGCCACATCGAGGTCGACGGCGAGCAGCACACCCCGATGGCGATGGCGATGCTCGCTGACCTGTGCGGCGACGACCGCACGAAGTGGGACGAGTGCGGCGCGACCGTCATCGAGGCGCTGCGCGCCCGGGTCGGGCTGTGGGACGGCATCGTCGCCGCCCTCGACGCCCGGCTCTGACCCTCACCCGCACCGCAACGGAGGCGTCCACCACCCGGTGGGCGCCTCCCTCGCCTTACGGCGGAGGTGGGGGGCTACGAGGCCCAGTCCGGTGGCAGCGGCAGCGGTCCCCACTGCGCCGGCGGGGTGAACAAGCGCGGCGCAGTGGTGAGCGGAGCTGAGAACCGCGAGCCGAGCGGCAGGCTCCGCGGGTCGGAGCCGTCGGGGAGCGCCCAGTACATGATCTGCGTGCCGGGCGCGAGCCAGGCCACGACCCGTTCGCCGTCGTCGGCGACGACCCGCATCGGGAACGCAGCCTGTGGGACGCCGCTGTCGAGTCCGGCGAAGTCGATCGAGCGGGGATCGCCGACGTCCAGCCGGGGCGTGCCGGTTTCGTCCGGGATCCAGCTTCCGCGGGTGGGGTCGGTGAAGTGGTAGTAGTCGTCCAGGTGCAGGACGGTGACCGCCTCACCTTGGACGGCCAGGGCGTCAGCGAGGGTGTCGGCCAGGGTGGTCTTGCCCGCTCCGGCGCCGCCGGTCATGGTAAGCAGCATCGCCGGTTTCTCAGGGCGGACCGGGGTGCCTGGTGAGGTGACTGCGGTGGGCGTGGTCACGCTGCGTCCCCCTGCGTGCGGCGTTCGACGAGGCGACTGTGAACGCTATCGCGAGGCCGGCTGCGCTGGTGCCCGGGCCGCCGGTGGTCACGCGGGTGCGGTGGCGCAGGTGGCTGCGGCGGTGGGGAGACGACGGCGCCGGGTCGCGGCCGGTGGGGGAACCGGTCGCGGCCCGGCAGGGTCGCGGCACGCGATGGCCGGGGCCCGGCAGGTCGCAGGTCCGCCGGGCCCGAGGTGGTCGGATCAGGCAGGGCTGGGCTGTGGGCGGGTGCTGCGGCGCGCCGCGACCCGGGTCGCGATGCCGCGGGCCAGGGCCCGGCCCCACAGCACCAGGCCGGTGCCGGTGACCGCGATGCTGAGCAGCACGGAGGTGACGAAGTCGAACGACGTCCAGATCGTCGACGGGTTGGTCAGGAAGTCGTAGATGGTGGACAGGTAGTGCCACAGGACCGGGATCGTCACCGACACCAGCAGCAGCAGCGCCATCGCCCGGCCGATGAGCCAGAACAGCGAGAAGCCCCAGACGACGCGGCGCTCCCGGCGCGGCAGGCCGCTCTGGTCCCACAGGGCCTTGCGGCCGGTGACGCGGCGCAGCGCGTTCTCGATGAAGTGCTGGGTGTCGGTCATGAGGTCCTTGCAGCCGAACGCGGTCGCGACCGTGTAGTACAGGTCGGTGCGCACGAACAGGAAGCCCTGCCAGTAGATGCGGCCGATGTACGTGACCGCGACGCCGTTGAGCAGCAGCAGCGTGGTGGGGGAGAAGCTGACCCAGCCGCGGCGCTCGGCCCACAGCACCGCGATGAACAGCGCCAGCGACGCCGAGTCCAGCAGCGCGCCGGCGAGGAACGCCAGGTAGCGGGCGCGCTTCGGGGCGAGCCAGATGCCGGTCATGTCGGTCTCGATGACCGGGATGAACATGCGGTTCGACAGCCGGATCCGTGACGGTACGCCGGCGGCGCGCGCCGCGATGACGTGCGCGAACTCGTGCAGCATCGTGGCGGTGAACCCGATGGCGAAGGTGACCCAGGTGAGCATCGCCAGGTGGTGCGGGTAGATCAGGGCCTGGAAGCCCGGCACCACCCCGGGGTCGGTCGCGACGAGGGCGACCATGCCGGCCAGCAGGGCGAGGGCGAGGATGACGACGGGTGGGCCGACGATGCGCCGGGCGGTCTTGGTGCTGATCCAGCTGAGGTGACCGACGAAGCGGTCCGGCTCGGCGGGGGCCGCCTCGGCGGGCGCGGCGCCCGCCTGCCGGACGAAGCCCTCGGCCTCCAGCGCGCCGACGAAGCCGTCGATGTCGACCTGGCGGCCGGTGCGCTCCTCGTACCGGCGGGTGGTCTCGCCGATCGTGTGCCCGGCGGCGAGGTCCTGCAGGATGCCCAGGCCGCTCTGCGGCAGGGACAGGAAGACGTTGCGGTTGGTGTCGCCGATGGAGACCGTGTCGCCCTCCAGCCGGTGCTGGAACGGGGGCACGTGCAGGACGGTGTCTGGTGCGTACATGGTCGGCATGACTCCTCCTTTCCGAGGGGCCTGAGGTAGAACTGCAACGGGCATGGTGCGACGGGCCCCGGGACGGCCAAGGACCGCCCGGGACCCGTCGAACGCGGCGCTGATGCGGCGATCAGGCCGACACCGAGCAGCCAGCCGTGGTGCTGGTGGTGACCGGCTCCAGCTTGCGAACCTCGATCTTGTCCATGCGGAATCACCTCCTTCTGCGGGCAGCACGAATCACCAGTTGCCTGGTGCTCTGGGCGACCGGATGCCGGCCAGTCTGGAATCACCTCGCGGCGCGGCGGCCGGAGGTGCGGTGGTGGGACGGGGGTGTGCGGGTTACCGCCCGGCGGTCTTGCTCGCCGGGGGCGCGGCGCTGGAGCGGACGAAGTCCTCCCACGAGCGCTTCCCGCGCTGCGGTGGGCCGGCCTCGGTGCGGTCCGGCGCGAGCAGCCCGCCCGCGTTGATCTTCGCCATGCCCGGGAACCACAGCTGGAGGACGGGCCGGCGCTTGCCGGTCACGCGCAGCAGGTCGCGCAGCGTGCCGGCGAACGTGGTGCGGTGCGGTCCGGTGAGGTCCGGCACCCGCCCGGCGGGCGGCGCGAGGGCCAGCTCGACGAGCCGGTCCGCGACGTCGCCTGCGTCGACCGGCTCGACCGGGAACCCGCGCGGCACCGGCACGACCGGCAGCTTCGCGAGCTTGCTGGCGCCGCTGTAGATCATGTCGTAGAACTGGGTGGCCCGCAGGACCGTCCACGGCACGCTCGACGCGCAGACGACCTGCTCGGCGGCGAGCTTCTGCTTGAAGTAGCCGAACGGCACCCGGTCGACGCCGACGATCGACATGAAGATCAGGTGCCTGGTGCCGGCCTGCTCGGCCGCGCGGACCAGGGTCGCCGTCGTCGCGGCGTCACCCTTCTGCGCGCTGGCCAGGTGCACGATCGTCGGCGCGCCGGCCACGGCCTCGGCGACGCCGGCACCGGTGGACAGGTCACCGACGACGAACTCGGCACCGCCGGAGGGCTCCCGCGGAGTGCGGCTCAGCACGCGCACCGGTACCCCTGCCGCGGTCAGCCGCTCGACGACGCGCCGTCCGAGTGTGCCGGTGCCGCCGGTCACGAGCACTGGTGCTGTCATGCCGGACCACCTCCTCAATGCTCAGCGGACCGTTGCGGACCGGGTGTCACTCATATGACCGGCCCCGCCCGAGGAATGTGACGGCCGCGACGGGAAATCCTTCCGCGTCTTGTAATCAGCGTCGTTCAACTGCTCCCGGCGCCGCTGGACCCTCCGATCGCCTCCGCTCTACCTTCCAGACGGCATATGCCCGTCGCGAAACCTTGGGAGGCGCCGCTATGCCCGATCCTCACGCTTTCGACCAACCCGGCCGCACGGACACGGTGCACGACGCTGCCGTGCCCGTGCCGGCCGGCCCGTCCGGCCCGGTCGGGCCACCCGCCCCGCCCGACGAACTCACCACGCTGCTGCGCGACACGGACTTCTGGTCCGACGGGATGGTCCGCGCCGCCGGCATCCCGATCGTGGACGTGCCGTTCGTGACCGTCGGCGGTGGCCTCGGCTCGTTCGTCACCGTCGACTACCTGCGCATCGCCGGCGTGCCGGCGGACGAGATCCGGGTGCTGTCCAACCTGGACTACCCGTGGCAGACATATGAGTATCTCACCCGGGTCTCGCAGATCCCCGGCCCGGAACGCATCCGCTCGGACTCCTCGTCGCGCCCCGACAACATCTGGGGGTTTCCCTCGTACGCGGTGGGCGAGGCGTGGCGGGAGCGCACACTGAAGCCACTGGCCGAGGTGTTCACCGAGCCGCTCATCGCCGACTACTGGACGCCGCGGGTCGGCGCCGTGTTCCGCGGCCTCGAGCGCGAGGCCAAGCGCATCGGATACGCCGACATGCTCACCCGCGGCCTGGTCCGCACGGTGCGTCGCCGGATGGACGGCGGCTACTTCACCATCCTCACGCCCCGCCCGGGGGACACCACGACCCAGCCGACCGCGTTCCGGTCCCAGTTCGTGCACATCGCCGTCGGGTACCCGGGGCTGCGGTTCCTGCCGGACCTGCAGGCGCTGCGGCTCGGCGCCGGCGACTACCACCACGTCGTCAACGCCTACGAGCCGCACGAGCACGTGTACCAGCACCTGATGACCGCGCCCGGCACGGTCGTCGTGCGCGGCGGCGGCATCGTGGCGTCCCGGGTGCTGCAGCGCATCATGGACGACCGCGAGCGCAACGGGGCGCAGACCAACGTGGTGCACGTGTTCCGCACGTTCGTCCGCGGCGCGCAGGGCCCGCACCCGTGGCTGCGCCAGCCCGGCGGCGACGGCTGGGCGTACCAGGGCTTCAACTACCCGAAGTCGGTGTGGGGCGGCCAGCTCAAGGCCGAAATCCGCAAGCTGGACGGTGAGGCCCGGGCCCGTAAGTACCACCAGATGGGCGGCACGTCCACGCCCAGCCGGCGCACCTGGAAGCGGCAGCTGGCGGCGGGCCGCGCCGGCGGTTACTACACGGCGCTGCAAGGAGCGATCGAGCACGTCGCCGTCGACCCGGCCGGCGGGCTGCGCTGCCGGATCGTCGGGGAGAACGGCGCCCGGGAGATCCACGCCGAGTACATCATCGACTGCACCGGCCTGCAGCCCGACATCAACCACCACCGGGTCCTCAAGGACCTGCTCGACCACGGCGGCGCCGGCCGCAACCCGCTCGGCGGCCTCGAGGTCGAGCGGCACTTCGAGGTCAAGGGCACGGCGAGCGGCAACGGCGCCCTCTACGCGTCCGGGGTCGCCACCCGCGGCGGGTACTTCCCGGGCGTCGACACGTTCCTCGGCCTGCAGATCGCCGCGCAGGAGATCGCCGAGGACCTGGCGCGCCGCGGCTTCGCCCAGCCGCTGACCGTGGCCCGCTCGACGCGGCAGTGGTTCAACTGGCTGCTCAACCGGCCGGTCTGAGGAGACACACATGGTTCCCACCCTGACGGGCCGCATCCAGACCCGTATCGCGCTGCTGGCCACGGTCGGCGCGCTGGTCACTGCCCTGCTCACCCCGTTCCTGCCGGGCGGCGGCCCGCTGCAGCCCCGGTACGGCACGACGTACCTGCTGCTGGCCGCCGTCACCGTGCTCGGGGTCGGCTGGGAGTTCGTCTACCACGTCCTCATGCAGTTCCGCTGGGAGAAGGACTGGCCGACGCTGTTCGGGCTGCTGACCTTCGCCCCGGAGGGCGCGCTGGTGTGGTTCCTGGCCCAGCGGGGGTCGGTGCCGGGGCTGCACGCCCCGTCGTTCGCGGCCTTCAGCATCCACTTCCTCGTGGTGTGGCTGTGCGTGTGGCTGATCGCGAACGGGCCGATGCGGGTTCCCTTTCCACGCTGGAGATTTCATGGAGGTCGGCTGCTATGACGATGCCTACGGTGACCGGCGGCGCCGCGACCGGACCGGCCGGCGAGGGCTCGTCCCCGCCGCCCCGCCCTGCCCGGCGCCGGCGCGCCACGACCCCCGAGCCGCAGCCACCGTCCCCGGCGGCGCAGCCGGAGTCTGAGGCGCCTGAGCCCGCACCGGCGACCCGGAAACGTGCCGCCGCCGGGACACGGGCGGCGAAGCCGGCAGTAGCGAAGCCAGCAGTGGCGAAGGCGACGGCAGGCAAGTCCCGGACCGCGGGCGCCGATGCGACCGAGGCGCCGCCCGCGAAGGCGGCGAAGGCGGTCAAGGCGGTGACCGTGGCGGCGGCGAAGACCAAGCCGCGCCGCACCGCCACCGCGAACGTGGCGCCGCACACCGCTGCGCCGCAGGCGCCCGCCGCCGCACCGCATCCGGTCCCGCCGCGTCCTGTGGCGCCGCATCCGGTGGCACCGCACGTCGTGGCGGCCGCGCCGGTCAGGACCGTGACGACGCGGGTGACGACGATGCGGACGGCCACGGGGCGCGCGGCGGCGGCCCGGGCGGCCGCCGCCCGGGCCGCGGCGAGCCGGGCGGCCTCGGTCCTCACCGTTGCCGCGCCCACCCCGGCCGTGACCGATGCCCCCGGGATGACCGAGGCCGAGGAACTGCCCGACGCCATGCCCGACGCCATGCACGACGCCATGCACGACGCTATGCACGACGCTATGCACGACGCCATGGGCGACGTGATGGGCGGCGTGATGGATGACGGCATGCGGGGCGGTGCCGTCGATGCGATGGCCGCGGACCCGATGAGTGGTGCCGCCGGCGGCATGGCGGACACGATGTCCGGGATGACCGTGCGGCCGTTGCCGGGCAACGGGCTGGTGATGCGCCAGGGTGATCTGGTCCTCGCCGGGGCGGAGGCCGGCATCGGAGCGGTGGTCAAGGCGTTCGCCGAGGTCGTCGCGGCCGGCGGGGACGGGGTGCTGCTGGTGCGCCGCATCGCCGCGGTCCTCGCCGCCGACTACGCCGGTGCGGTCGCCGCGTGCGCCGCCTGCGGGCCGACGCGCGACGGTCGCCTCGCCGTGCTGGTGTACGCCGGTGCCCGCGCCCACATCGACGCGGCCGGGCAGTCGACGACCCTGTCGGGAGAGCACGACATCGCCGCGGTGGCCCGGGTCCTGCCGGCACCGGTCGACGCCGTCCGCCTGGAGCTGCCCGGCGCGGCGGACGCCGACCCGCGGACCCGCCTCGACGTCGGCGTGGTCGTGGCGGCCGGGGTGAGCATCGCGTTCGCCGGCGGCATACCCAGGCTGGCACCCACCGCCCCGGCACCCGCCGCAGCCCCAGCGCCGGCCACGGCACCGGCACCGGCACCGGCACCGGCCCCGATGATGGAACCCACCCCGGCACCCGCCCCGGTGGCGGCGCCCGCGACCCACTCGATGGCGGTGGCCGCCCCTGCACCGGCGCTGACACCGGCACCCATGCCCACCGCGCCCCCGCACGCCGCCACACCCGCGCAGGCACCCGCACCCGCGTCGGCATCCGTAGCCCCGCCCGCGCCGGCGCTGCACGACACCGCGTCGCACGTGGCGGTGGGGCAGCGGCCGCAGGTCGAGCACCGCGCCACCGTGGCGGTCCCCGTCGTGGCGCCGGGCCGCCGGGACCCCGGCGACGGGCACCCGGAGCCGCCGCCGGCCGTGCAGCCGCACGCCCCGCTGGTGAGCGGGCTGCACTGCCCGGAGGGGCACTTCAACGACCCGCGGCTCAAGTACTGCGGCGTCTGCGGCATGTCGATGACCCAGGCGACCTCCGTCGAGCAGGACGGCCTGCGCCCCCCGCTCGGCGTGCTGGTGCTGGACCGGGGCGGCACGTTCGTCCTGAACGGCGACCTCGTGGTCGGCCGGGAGCCGCAGGCCGACCGGGACGTGGTCGCCGGGATCGCGCAGCCGCTCGTGCTGGACGAGCCGGCGCTGACCGTGTCCCGGCAGCACGCGCGGATCAGCCTCATCGACTGGGACGTCTACGTCGAGGACCTCGACTCGAAGAACGGCACCCGGCTGCAGCGACCGGGTGTCCAGCCCACCCACATCGCGGCGAACACGTTGACCCCGATCGGGCCCGGCACGGTGATCTGGATGGGCGACCGCTGGCTGCGGTACGAGTCCAACCGTCACCTCTGAGCCCGCCACCCGGCACCGAGAAAGGCCTTTCGTGACCACGTACCAGCTCGCACAGCTGTTCTTGACCCTGGCCATCATCATCGTCCTCGCCAGAGTGTTCGGCGCCGTGGCCCGCCGGCTCGGGCAGCCCGCGGTCCTGGGGGAGCTCACCGCCGGCATCCTCGCCGGTCCGACGCTGCTCAGCGCCGACATCCGCGGCATGCTCTTCCCGGCGTCGATCGGCACCGCCCTGGCGGCCCTGGCGAACGTGGCCCTGGTGCTGTTCATGTTCTGCGTCGGCCTCGAGCTCGACCAGACGCTGCTGAAGGGCAGGGGCCGGGTCGCGGTGGCGGTGTCGGTCGGCTCGATCGCTGTGCCCTTCGCGCTCGCCGTCGGTCCCGCGCTGTGGATGGCCGGCAACCACGGCGTGTCGGACCGGTTGCCGTTCGTGCTGTTCATCGGGGCGGCAATGTCGGTGACCGCATTCCCCGTGCTGGCCCGGATCCTGACCGACCGGAAGATGAACCGCCTGGAGATCGGCGGGCTGGCGCTGGCCAGCGCCGCGGTCGACGACGTCGTCGCGTGGGGGATGCTGGCGTTCGTGACGGCCATCGGCGGGTACGCCGCCGGCGGGCAGTGGGAGGTCACCCTCGTGGTGCCCTACGTGCTGCTGATGGTGCTGGTCGTGCGGCCGCTGCTGCGCAAGGCCTGCACCGTGGACGGCCGGCCGCGGCCGCTCACCCCGGGGCTGCTGTCGCTGGTGCTCGCCGGGCTGCTGGTGTCCAGCTACGCCACCGAGCGGATCGGCATCCACTTCATCTTCGGCGCGTTCCTGTACGGGGCGATGATGCCCAAGCAGGGCTTCGCCGAGTTCCGCCGGGTGCTCGTGGAGCGCATCGAACCGGTGAGCGGCACGATCCTGCTGCCGGTCTTCTTCGTCATCTCCGGCATGCGGGTCGACCTGTCCACCGTCGGTACCCGCGGCCTGGTCGAGCTGGCGGTGATCCTCGCGGTCGCGGTCGGCGGGAAGTTCGGCGGCGCGTACCTCTGCGCCCGCTCCGCGGGCCTCGGCGGGCGGCAGTCGGGCACGCTCGCGTCGCTGATGAACACCCGCGGTCTGACCGAGATCGTGTTCCTGACCGTCGGCCTGCAGCACTCGATCATCGACCGGGACCTGTTCTCCCTCATGGTCGTGATGGCGATCGTGACGACGGCGATGGCCGGCCCGCTGCTGCACCGGTTCTACCCGCGCCGGATGGTCGAGCGGGACCTGGCGGCGGTCACGCCGGAACCGGTCCTGACCACCGCGGCCAAGTGACCGGCGCGCACCGGAGCGCGGCAGGACCGTGCGGCGTTCGACTGTGCCCGCGCCGCGGTCGCACACCTGAACTGTCCACTGTGGACGCGGTGGTCGCGCGGCAACGCTGAACGCATCGACGGCGGTCCGCGTACCCCGTAGGTTGAGCCCATCCCCGCCAGGCCCAGTGCCCGGCCCGCACCCAACGGCATCGACATCGATAAATGAGTACAAACGTGGAGGGAAACAGTCATGAAAACTCGGCACTGGGTCAGCGCGGCGATCGCCGTCATGGCGGTGCCCGCGGTGCTGGTCGGTGGGCCGGCGGCACTCGGCGGGTTCCTCGGCGCCGGACCGGCGGTCAGCGTGGCGGACAACGACGAGATCGTCCCGTCCGGCGGGCCGATCGCCGGCACCACCGGCTGGGTGTACGTGATGAGCAACCAGGAGTCCGGCAACTCGATCGTCATCTTCCAGCGCGACGCCTACGGCGGCCTGGTCCGCAAGGGCATCGTCCCCACCGGCGGCCTCGGCGCCGGCCGCGGCCACGACCTGGAGGACGCCAGCGACGCGCTGGTCTCCCAGGGCGCGCTGATCGCCAGCCCCGACCGCAAGTTCCTGTTCGCCGTGGACGCCGGCAGCAACGAGGTGTCCTCGCTGTCCGTCGACGGCGGCAAGGTCGAGCTGGTCAGCCGGGTGCCGTCCGGGGGCAGCCGGCCCGTCTCCGTCGCGCTGCACGAGGACCTGCTCTACGTCGCCAACGCCGGCGGCCTCGCCCCGAACACCAACGGCCCGTCGGCGTCGGTCGCCGGCTTCAAGGTCGACGGCGAGGGCAAGCTGACCGCCATCGAGGGCGCGGTGACGAACCTGCCGGGCGGCCCGACCGCGGCGCCGTCGCAGGTGTCGTTCAACCCCGCCGGCACCAAGCTCGTGGTCACCGAGCGGCAGGCGAACAAGATCGACGTGTTCCCGATCGGTGAGGACGGCAAGCTCGGCACCGGCGTGTCCAACAAGTCCAGCGGCCCGGGCCCGTTCACCGCGACGTTCCGCGGCAAGGACACCCTGGTCTCCAGCGAGGTCGTCGGGGCTGAGTACAAGTACGGCGCGCTGTCGACGTACAAGCTCAAGGACGACAACACCCTCGAGGTCATGACCGCGTCGCTGAGCACGGTGGAGATCGCCGCGTGCTGGACGGTCGACAGCCTGCTGGACCCGAACGTGCTCTACCTCGGCAACGCGCAGAGCGGCACCATCTCCGGCATCCGCTTCGACAAGGACGGCAAGGCGTCGGTCTTCCCGGACGACGGCCACCTCGCCGTGACCCGTGACCAGCGGGCGACGCAGGACATGGCCCTGAGCGCCGACGGCCGCTTCCTGTACGTGCTGACGGTCGGCTTCGACGAGAAGCTCGCCGACCCGCGGCTGTCCACCCACGTCGAGGGCGCGCAGTTCTCCAACAAGATGTCGATCAGCGCCTGGCGGGTCGAGAAGAGCGGCGCCCTCACCCCGCTGCCCGGCTACGGCGTCGCCGACGACGTGCCGACCGTCGTCACGCCCGGCGTGATCACCGAGAGCAAGGGCGGCCTGCCGCCGGGTAGCGAAGGCATCGTCGCCTTCTGACGCCCGGCCGCCACACAGCCGCGCGTCACCGAGCCGCCCGTCACCCCCTGACGCCCCCTGACACCCCGGCCCACCGGCTGAGCCCGACTCGCCGGTGGGCCGGGATTCCAAGCGGTCCAGCGAGGCCCCCCACGCAGCCCATCACCCGCCCGTGCCGGTCACCGCAGCAGAGCGAGGAGCCATGTCCGACCAGAACCCGCCCGGCAACCCGGGCACCAACGTCACCGTGGCCCTGAGCGGGCTGCTGACGGGCATGTTCGTCGCCGCGATCTCCTCCACGGTCGTGGTGACCTCGCTGCCGGTGATCGTCCCCGAGCTCGGCGGCGGCCAGGCCTCCTACACCTGGATCGCCACCGCCACGCTGCTCGCCATGACGGTCTCGACCCCGATCTGGGGCAAGCTCGCCGACCTCTTCGACCGCCGGCAGCTCTTCGAGGCCGGCATCGCGCTGCTGGTCATCGCGTCGCTCGTGGCCGGGCTCGCCGACAACCTCAACCTGCTCATCGCGATGCGGGTCGTGCAGGGCGTCGGCGCCGGCGGCCTGGCCGCGCTCAGCCAGATCATCCTGGCCGACATCATCAGCCCCCGCGAGCGCGGCCGCTACGCCGGTCGCATCGGCGCCGCCCTGACCAGCGCCAACATCCTCGGCCCGCTGGTCGGCGGGCTGATCACCGACACCGCCGGCTGGCGCTGGAACTTCTATCTCGTGCTGCCGGTCGCCGTGGCCGCGCTGATCATGGTCCGCCGCTCGCTGCACCTGCCGGCCCGGGAGCGCAAGGCGGTCACCGTCGACTACGCCGGCGCCACCCTGATCAGCGCCGGCATCGGCCTGTTCCTCATCTGGCTCACCGCCGGCGGCGCCGAGTTCGGCCGCACGTCCACCGTCGGCTGGCTGCTGCTCGCCGCCGCCGGTGCCTGCCTCGGCTGGGCGGTCCGGGTGGAGCTGCGCGCACCGTTCCCGCTCATCCCGCCGGCGATCTTCCGCGACACGACGGTGAGCCTGTCCGTCGTCGCGAGCCTCGCCACCGGCGCGGTCATGTTCAGCTCGCTGGTGTACCTGCCGCAGTACTTCCAGTTCGCCCGCGGCGCCTCCGCCGTCATGTCCGGGCTGATGACGATCCCGGTGATGCTCGGGCTGATGGTGTCCACGACCGTGGTCGGGCGGCTGATCACCCGGTCCGGCACCTGGAAGCCGTACCTCATCGGCGGTGGCGTGCTGCTCGTCGTCGGCGTCGGGTGGCTCGCCCAGCTGCGCGCCGACACCCCGTACGCCACGGTCGCCGCCGGCATGCTCCTGCTCGGCGCGGGCGTCGGGGCACTGCTGCAGAACCTCGTCGTCATCACCCAGAACGCGGTGTCACCCGCGAACATCGGCGCCGCGACCGCGGCCGTCACGTTCTTCCGCAGTCTCGGCGGGGCGATCGGCATCGCGGCGCTCGGCGCGTTCATCCAGACCGGGGTGGCCGAGCGGGTCCGCCACGACGCGGCCACGCTGCCGTCGGCGCAGCGGCTCGTCCTCAACGCGCGGCTGGACCAGGGCGGCATCCTGGACCCGGGCCAGCTGCCGGACCGGCTGGGCCAGATCGCCGCCGGCGCGTACGGCACCGGCGTCGGCGCGCTGTTCCTCATCCTCGTCGCGGCCGCGTTCGTGGTCCTCGCCGCCGTGGTCGCGCTGCCGCCGGCCGCGCTGAGCCGGGCGACCGCGGTGCAGGCGTCGGCGGGCCAGCCCGTGGCCGCGGACAGCCGCGGCGGCCGCCGCTGGCACGGCGACACGTTCCTCTGGACCGGCGACACCATCCTGCTGCCCGTGGTCGCTCCCAGCCCCACCAGTTCGCCCGCCGGCGCGCCCGGTGAGCGGCGGCCCGACCGCGGGGTGGCCACCGTCGGCGACGGCTGGCACCGTGCGACCCGGCGCCAGGCCGCCCCCTCCTGGGCGGCAGAGACCGCCGAGTGGCCCCTGGTGCAGATTCCCGGATCCGACCCGTACGAGGGATACCAGCCCCCTGAACCCGCCCACCAGTACGCGATCCGGCACGGTGGCGTCAGCCTCGGTCCGCGGGCCGTCGAGTCCCGGGGCGCCGCGCCGACCATCGCCGTCCCGCGCGTGTTCCGGGCCAGCGCCCGGGTCGAGTGACCGCGGCCGAGTCATGCGGGGCAGGTGACGCCCCGGCACACCGGCAGATGATGCGCTGGCGGCATGAGCGGGCCGGAGCGGAGCGGAGGGCTGCGAGTCATGGGTGCAGGGTGGGGCTCAGGCCGGCGCCGGAGCGCAGCGGAGGGGACGGCATGAGCGGGCCGGAGCGGAGCGGAGGGCTGCGAGTCATGGGTGCAGGGTGGGGCTCAGGCCGGCGCCGGAGCGCAGCGGAGGGGACGGCATGAGTAATCCGGAGCGGGAGCGGGTGGCGGCGTTCGGGCGGCCCGAGGACGGGCTCGCCGACGCCAGCCCCTGGTACCGGTGGGGCCCGTACCTCAGCGAGCGGGCCTGGGGCACCGTCCGCGAGGACTACAGCGGCGCCGGCACGGCCTGGGAGGCGTTCCCGCACGAGCACGCGCGGTCCAGGGCGTACCGGTGGAGCGAGGACGGCCTGGGCGGCATCTGCGACGCCGAGCAGCGCCTCTGCTTCGCCCTCGGCCTGTGGAACGGGCAGGACCCGATCCTCAAGGAACGCATCTTCGGGCTGACCGGCAACGAGGGCAACCACGGCGAGGACGCCAAGGAGTACTGGTGGTACCTCGACGCCGTGCCCAGCCACGCGTGGCTGCGCTGGCGGTACCACTACCCGCAGCAGGCGTTCCCCTACGAGCACCTGGTGAACGAGAACCGCCGCCGCTCCCGCGAGGAGCCGGAGTTCGAGCTGCTGGACACCGGCGTGTTCGACGGCGACCGGTACTGGATCGTCGAGGCCGACTACGCCAAGGCCGACCCCGACGACCTGCGCATCCGGGTACGACTGACCAACCCCGGCCCGGACGCGGCGACGCTGCACGTGCTGCCGACCGTCTGGTTCCGCAACACGTGGTCGTGGGAGGCGGGCCGGCCCAAGCCCCGCCTGGCCGCCGCCGGCGACGCCGCGATCGCCGTGGAGCACGAAAGCCTCGGACCGATGGTGCTGCAGGCCGCGCCCGGCCCCGACGGCGCGATGCCGCGGCAGGTGTACTGCGAGAACGAGACCAACGCGCCGCGGCTGTTCGGCAGCCAGCCGGCCACGCCGTTTCCGAAGGACGGCATCAACGACCACGTGGTGCACGGCGCCGCCACCGTCAACCCGGAGCGGGAGGGCACGAAGGCCGCGTTCTGGTACGAGGTCACGGTCCAGCCCGGCGAGACGGCCGAGCTGTCGCTGCGCCTCGCGCCGCAGGCCGACCCGAAGGCGTTCGGCCCGTCGTTCGAGCGGGTGCTGCGCAAGCGGCGCACCGAGGCCGACGCCTTCTACGCGGCGCTGACCCCGGCGGGGACCAGCGCCGAGGACGCCATGATCATGCGGCAGGGGTTCGCCGGCATGATCTGGGGCAAGCAGTTCTACAACTACGACGTCGCCCGCTGGCTCAACGGCGACCCGGCGCAGCCCCCGCCGCCGCCCGGCCGGCAGCAGGGCCGGAACGCCCGCTGGCGGCACCTGGACGCCTCCGACATCATGTCGATGCCGGACCCGTGGGAGTACCCGTGGTTCGCCGCGTGGGACTCCGCGTTCCACGCCGTCGCCCTGGCCCACCTCGACCCCGCGTTCGCGAAATACCAGCTGGTGCTGCTGTGCCGGGAATGGTTCCAGCATCCCAACGGCGCGATCCCCGCCTACGAGTGGGCGTTCGAGGACCTCAACCCGCCGGTGCAGGCGTGGGCGGCCATGCAGGTGTACCAGATCGACGGCCGGCGCGACACGGCGTTCCTGATGCGGGTGTTCTCCAAGCTGGTCCTGAACTTCACCTGGTGGGTCAACCGGGAGGACGCCGAAGGCCGCAACCTGTTCCAGGGCGGCTTCCTCGGCCTGGACAACATCGGCCCGATCGACCGGTCGCACCTGCCGCCGGGGTACCGGCTGGAGCAGTCCGACGCGACGGCCTGGATGGCGTTCTACTGCCTGAACCTGCTGGAGATGGCGCGGGAGCTGGCGAAGCACGACCCGGCGCTGGACGACCTCGTGGTGAAGTTCCTGGAGCACTTCGCGCTCATCTCCGAGGCGATGCGCACCAACGACCTGTGGGACGAGCAGGACGGCTTCTACTACGACGTGCTGCGCGCCGCCGACGGCTCCAGCATGCCGCTGCGGGTCCGTTCGATGGTCGGCGTCATCCCGCTGTTCGCCACCAAGGCGCTGCGCCAGGAGGAGTTCGCACGGGTACGCCGGCTGTCCAAGGGCTTCGCCGAGATGCCCGAGCATCACGTGCTGGGCGGCGCCGGCGGCGAGGAGGACCTGGTCGCCGTGGGCGTCGCCGCGCACGGCCGGGCCCGGCGGATCCTGCCGCACCTGTTCGACGAGGACAGTTTCCTGTCGCCGTACGGGCTGCGGGCCCTGTCCCGCTGGCACGCCGAGCACCCGTTCAGCGTCGAGCTGCCCGGCTGGACGGCGACCGTCAGCTACGAGCCGGCGGAGTCCAGCACCGGCATGTTCGGCGGCAACTCCAACTGGCGCGGCCCGCTGTGGATGCCGCTGAACTACCTGGTGCTGCGCACCCTCGAGGACTACCACGCCAACATCGGCGACTCGGTGAAGATCGAGTACCCGACCGGTTCGGGGCGGCAGTACACCGCGGGCGAGATCGCCGAGGATCTCCGGCAGCGGATGCTGTCGCTGTACCGGCGCGGCCCCGACGGTCGCCGGCCCGCCTTCGGCTGGGTGGACCGCCTGCAGCACGACCCGAACTGGCGCGACAACCTGCTGTTCTACGAGTACTTCCACGCCGACAACGGCGCCGGCCTCGGCGCGATGCACCAGACCGGCTGGACGGGGCTGCTCGCCGAGCTCGTCGCGCGCCCGTCGGCGCTGCCGGGGGCACGGCGATGATCAGCTTCGGCCGCCAGCTGTGCGGCGACCTCGAGGCGGCCTCCACCCGCGAGTGGCTGGTCACCGACGGGCTGGGCGGCTACGCGATGGGCACCGTCGCCGGCCTGCGCACCCGCCGGTACCACGGCCTGCTCGTCGTCGCGGCGCCCGGCGGGGCCTCCCGGATGCTCGGCCTGGCCGCCGTCGACCCGGTGGTCCGCGCCGGGGATCGGGTGTTCCGGCTCGCGGCCGACGAGTGGGCCGGCGGCGCCGTCGACCCCGCCGGGCACGTCCACCTCGCGGAGTTCCGGCTCGAGGACGGCGTACCGTCGTGGCGCTGGGACCTCGGCGACGTGGTGCTGCAGCGGGAGCTCGCGATGGCGCACGGCCGGCCCGCGGTCGGCGTCGTGTTCCGCGTCCTGCGCGCCCCGCGCCCGGTCATCCTGGAGCTGACCCCGCTGTGCACGTGGCGCGACGCGCACGGCGAACGCCATGGCGACGGCGAGCCGCGGGTGACCCCGGTCGCCGACGGGTTCGAGTTCGAGGGGGCGTACCGGGTGAGCGGGCCGGACTGGCGGCCCGGCGGCGAGTGGTACCGCGGCGTGCACACCCGGCAGGAGGCCGCCCGCGGCCTGAACGCCGTCGAGGACCTGTGGGCCGCCGGCTGGTTCACCGCCGAGCTGGCGCCCGGCGAGAGTGCCTCGATCACCGCGGCCGCCGCCGGCGGGACGCACCCCGGCGGTGACCTCGGCGGTGTGCTGCCGGGCGCGACCGGGATCGTTGCCGCTGCCCGGGACCGGGCCCGCGCGCTCGCCCGGCTCGCCGGCGCCACCGACGACACCGGCCGGCAGTTGGCCGTCGCCGCCGACCAGTTCATCGTCGACACGCCCACGGGCCCGTCCGCGATGGCCGGCTATCCGTGGTTCGGCGAGTGGTCCCGCGACCTGATGACGTCCTTCGAGGGGCTGCTGCTCACCACCAACCGGCACGACGACGCGCGGCAGGTCCTGCTGCGCGCCGGCGCGACCGTGTCGGAGGGGATGCTCGCCAACACCGCCGACACCGGCACCCTGGAGTACAACACCGCCGACGCCGCGCTGTGGTTCCTGCGCGCGATCGACCGGTACGCCGCCGCGACCGACGACCTGGACACCGTCGCCGGGCTGGCCGGTGCGATGGCCGACATCCTGCGCTGCCACCAGCGTGGCACCCGGTACGGCATCGCCGCGGACCCGGCCGACGGCCTGCTCACCCAGGGCAAGCCCGGCTACGCGCTGACCTGGATGGACGCGCGGGTCGGCGGGGAGCCGGTCACCGAGCGGCAGGGCAAGGCCGTCGAGATCAACGCTCTGTGGATCGAGGGTCTGGCCACGACCGGGGCCCTGTTCGACCGGATCGGCCGGCGCAACGACTGGGCCGCCGCAGCCGCCCGCGCCGCCACCTCGTTCGAGCGGCGCTTCCCCCGCCCCGACGGCGGCGGCCTGTACGACGTCGTGGACGGCCCGGGCGGCGACGACCCGTCCGTGCGCCCGAACCAGCTCCTGGCTGTGGCGTTGCCGCATGTACCGGCGGCGGACCGGCGCACCGTCGAGGCCTGCCGGGCGGCGCTGCTGACCTCGGTCGGCCCGCGCTCCCTCGCACCCGGCTCGCCCGGGTACCAGGGCACGCACCGGGGCGGGCCGGCCGAGCGTGACCGCGCCTACCATCAGGGCACCGTCTGGCCGTGGCTGATCGGCCCGTTCGTCGACGCGGCCCGGCGGGTGGGCGCCGACACCGACGGCGTGCTGGACGGCCTGGAGCTGCACCTGTCGGAGTGGGGCCTGGGCTCGGTGTCCGAGACGCTGGACGGCGACGCCCCGCACGCCGCCACCGGCTGCCCGTTCCAGGCATGGTCGGTCGCCGAGCTGCTGCGCGCCCGCGCCGTACTGCGTTGATCCCGGGCCGCCTGTGCCGCCGCCCCGGGGGCGGTGCAGGCGGCCTCCGCCGCCGCCGTACCCATCGAGATGTGCACGGAAGTCGATGAACCGTTGCCAGGTGGTGGGGAGTCTGCTTAACTGGTCGGCACCTCGATGAGAGAGCGCTCTCTGACGAGGTGGAAGGAGTAAACCCCCGCCCCGGTCCGGCCGCCGCCGCCAACGGCACCGGGCCCGTCACCAACCCCCGACAGCGGCACCCAGCGGCACCCGCGGCCTTCGGCGAGGCGGCGTGGCCTGCCGCGACCTCGGCGTGCCGTCCACCCGCGTGGCAGCGACGCCCGCGCGACATCACCGACACATCCCCATCCACCCGCCGGCGCGGGCGGCGGCGACGCCGTGCCCGCACGCCGGGGCCCGACCGCGGGGTCACCCGACCGCGGCCCAGAGATCTGACGTGATCGGCGCACGTCGTTCGCTGCTTTCTGCGTTAGAGAGGTGCAACCGATCATGTTCCGCAGAGTGCTGCTCTGCGTCGCCCTCGTGCTGGCCGGAGCGGGCTTCAACATCGCTCCGGCGTTCGCGGCCGACTTCTCGGTGCTGATCTTCAGCAAGACCGCGGGGTTCCGGCACGACGCGATCCCGGCGGGCATCGCCGCGATCCAGCAACTGGGCGCGCAGAACAACTTCACGGTCGAGGCGACCGAGGACGCCGGCCAGTTCACCGACACCAACCTCGCCAGGTTCAAGGCGGTCATCTGGCTGTCCACCACCGCCGACGTCCTCGACGCCAACCAGCAGGCCGCGTTCGAGCGGTACATCCGCGCCGGCGGCGGCTACGTCGGCGTGCACGCCGCCGCGGACACCGAGTACGACTGGCCGTGGTACGGCAACCTCGTCGGCGCCTACTTCGCCAGCCACCCCGCGATCCAGCCGGTCACGGTGCGCATCGAGGACACCGCCCACCCGTCCAACGCCGGCATCCCGGCGAACTGGAACCGCACCGACGAGCTGTACAACTACCGCACCAACCCCCGCTCGCAGGTGCACGTGCTGGCCAACCTCAACGAGGCCACCTACAGCGGCGGCACCATGAACGGCGACCACCCGATCTCCTGGTGCCGCCCCTACGACGGCGGTCGCTCCTGGTACACCGGCCTGGGCCACACCATCGAGAGCTACAGCGAGGCGAACTTCCGCACCCACCTGCTCGGCGGCATCAGGTACGCCGCGCAGAACCTCGGCAACTGCACGGTGCCGGCCGCCGCGGGCACGTTCAGCCAGGTGAACCTCGCCAAGGGGGCGGCGGAGACCGGCGAGCCGATGGGCCTCACCGTCCTGCCCAACCGCGGCGTGCTGCACACCTCCCGCGACGGCGTCGTGCGGTACACCGACGTCAACGGCAACACCAAGGTCGCCATGACCCTGCCGGTGTACAGCCACGACGAGGAGGGCATGCAGAGCATCAAGGCGGACCCGAACTTCGCGTCGAACAAGTGGGTCTACATCTACTACGCGCCGCCGCTGTCCACGCCCGGCGGCGACGCCCCGACGACCGGCACCGCGGCCCAGTTCGCGCCGTTCAACGGGGTCAACAAGCTGGGCCGGTTCACCGTCCGGGACGACTACACCATCGACCCGAACTCGCTGGTGACCATCCTTGACGTGCCGACCAGCCGGGGCATGTGCTGCCACGTCGGCGGCGACATCGACTTCGACGCCGCCGGGAACCTGTACCTGTCCACCGGCGACGACACCAACCCGTTCGACTCGGCCGGCTACGCGCCGCTGGACGAGCGGGCCGACCGCAACCCCGCCTACGACGCGCAGCGCACCGCGGGCAACAGCAACGACCTGCGTGGCAAGGTGCTGCGCATCAAGCCGGGCGCGACCGGCGGCTACACCATCCCGGCCGGCAACATGTTCGCCCCGGGCACCGCGAAGACCCGGCCCGAGATCTACGCCATGGGCTTCCGCAACCCGTTCCGGATGAGCGTGGACAAGGCCACCGGGGTCGTGTACCTCGGTGACTACGGCCCCGACGCCGGCACCGCCGACCCGAACCGCGGCCCCGCCGGCACCGTCTCGTTCGAGCGGATCGCCCAGCCGGGCTTCTACGGCTGGCCGTACTGCTCCAACTACAACACCCCGTACAACGAGTACGTCTTCCCGACCGGTCCGTCGCTCGGCCTGTACAACTGCGCGGGCGGCCCGACGAACAACTCGCCGAACAACACGGGCATCACCAACCTCCCGCCGTCGCAGGCCGCCTGGCTGCCGTACGGTGGCGCGGGACCCTGGCGACCCGAGCTCGGCGGCGGCGGGCCGATGGGTGGCCCGGTCTACAACTTCAACCCCTCGCTGGTCTCCGACGTGAAGTTCCCGGCCTCGTACAACGGCAAGGCCTTCCTCGGCGAGTTCACCAGCCGCTGGATCAAGGCGGCCACGCTGAACACCAACGGCACGGCCGGCGCGATCGAGCAGATCCCGTGGTCCGGGACCGCGATCATGGACATGGAGTTCGGGCCGGACGGCGCCCTGTACGTGCTGGACTACGGCACCGGCTGGTTCGGCGGCGACGCCAACTCGGCCCTGTACCGCATCGAGTACAACAGCGGCGGCAACCGGGCCCCGGTCGCCCAGGCCTCGGCCACCCCGAGCGCCGGCGCGGCACCGCTGACCGTGCAGTTCAGCTCGGCCGGCAGCAACGACCCGGACGGCGACGCCATCACGTACGCGTGGGACTTCACCACCAACGGCAGCACCGACTCGACCGCGGCCAACCCGACGTTCACGTACACCGCGAACGGCGAATACACCGCGACCCTGACGGTGCGCGACAGCACCGGCCGGACCTCCACCGCCAGCGTCGTCGTCGGCGTCGGCAGACCCAGCGTCACGCTGGTCACCCCGGCGGACGGGACGTTGTTCAAGTTCGGCGACGCGATCCCGTTCCAGGTGCAGGTGACCGACCCCAACGCGGGCACCGTCGACTGCGGCCGGGTCACGGTCAGCTACATCCTCGGCCACGACAGCCACGGCCACCCGATCACCAGCAAGACCGGGTGCACCGGCACGCTGCAGACCACGGTCGACGGCGAGCACGACGCGGCCGCGAACATCTTCGGCGTGATCAACGCGCAGTACACCCCGGTCAGCGGGGCGGCGGTGCAGGACCAGCACGTGCTGCAGCCGCGGACCCGCCAGGCGGAGCACTACCAGACGATGAACGGCGTGCAGATCGCCGCGAAGGCGACCGCGCACGGCGGCAACGCCGTCGGCTACATCGAGAACAACGACTGGATCTCGTTCCCGACCTACAACCTGGCCGGCGCCACCACCTTCACCGCGCGGGTCGCCTCCGCCGGCGTCGGCGGCACCATCAGCGTGCGGACCGACTCGCCGACCGGCCCGGTGGCCGGCACGGTGCAGGTCACGCCGACCGGCGGCTGGGAGACGTTCGTCGACGTCACCGGCACCATCTCCCCGCCGTCCGGCACGCACCAGCTGTACCTGGTGTTCACCGGCGGCGCGGGCGCCCTGTTCGACATCGACGACTTCACGTTCACCGCCGGCACCACCCAGCCGCCGTCGGCGAACCTGGCGCTGAACAAGCCGGCGACCGCGTCGAGCACCGAGAACGCGTCCTACCCGGCCTCGGCGGCCGTCGACGGTTCGCTGACCACCCGGTGGGCGAGCGCGTTCGCCGATCCGCAGTGGATCCGGGTCGACCTCGGCCAGTCCTACGCCATCGACCGGGTCAAACTGTCGTGGGAGGCGGCGTACGGTTCGGCGTACCAGATCCAGACGTCGGCGGACGGCACCACCTGGACGACGGTGCGTTCGGTGACCGGCGGCGACGGCGGCGTGGACGACAACACCGCGCTCAACGCATCAGGGCGTTATGTGCGGATCAACGGCACCACGCGCGCCACGGCGTGGGGCTACTCGCTGCTGGAGTTCGAGGTGTACGGCGGCAGCACGCCCCCGGTCAGCGGCAACCTGGCGCTGAACAAGCCGGCCACCGCATCCAGCACCGAGGCGGCCGTCTACCCGGCGTCGGCGGCCGTGGACGGTTCGCTGACCACCCGGTGGGCGAGCGCGTTCGCGGATCCGCAGTGGATCCGGGTCGACCTCGGCCAGTCCTACGCCATCGGCCGGGTCAAGCTGACCTGGGAGGCGGCGTACGGTTCGGCGTACCAGATCCAGACGTCGGCGGACGGTAATACCTGGACGACGGTGCGTTCGGTGACCGGCGGCGACGGCGGCGTGGACGACAACACGGCGCTGAACGCCACCGGCCGTTATGTGCGGATCAACGGCACCACGCGCGCCACGGCGTGGGGCTACTCGCTGCTGGAGTTCGAGGTGTACAGCTGATGTGAAGGCCGGGCGCGGGGACCGTCGGCGGTCCCCGCGCCCTGGCCACGTTCCGCCGGGGCGGCGTTCGTGGAGTACGGGAACGGCTGCCGCACTCCGAACGCCGGGGTGTACCGCGCTCGTCAGCGATGCCCGTCTGGCGGCCGCTCGACACGACTGGTGACGGTCTGGAGCGCTCAGGGGGTCACCGGCACCGGCTCGGGGTGGACAGGTGGGGACCACCGGCGCCGTGCACCGCCCAGGGCCATGCCTGCGGCAACGCACGCCGCCGCGGTCAGCGTGCCGGCCAGGACGAGGGTCTGGCGCGGTCCGACCCACTCGGAGAGCCAGCCCAGCAGTGGTGCACCGACGGCTCCGGCGAGCGAGCCGGTCATCGACATGGCGGCCAGCATCCGGCCGCGCATCTCGGTGTGCGTGTCCAACTGCACGCGAGCCGACACTGTCGTGTCGATCAGTACGGCGCCGGCGCCGATCAGCAGCATGACGGTGGCGAAGCTCCACAGTCCGATCGACAGCCCGGAGAAGAGTTGCAGCAGGCTGGTGATCAGCCCGGCGCCGATCAGCGTCTGATAGCCCAGGTTCGATTGGCAGGCCGCGATGAGTGAGCCGATCACCGTGCCGGCCGCGAAGAACATGGACAACAGACCGTAGCCGGACGGCCCGATGTCCAGCGGGCCGTTGCTCATCGCCGCCATGGTCACCTGGTAGTTGCGTCCCAGGCTGCCGAGCACCGTGGCGAGTCCGAGGGTGATCAGGATGACGGGTTGCCGGAGCAGGTACCGCAGACCGGCCCTGACCCCGTGCGCGATCGTCTCGACGTCGTGGGCGGGTGACGGCGGCGATTCGCCGTGCGGCCGTGCGGCCGTCGTCGCAGCGGCACCGTGGCGGGGCCGGATGGCCAGCAGCGCTATGACGACCCCGAGGAAGCTTGCCGCGTTTGCGGCGAAGAGGAGCGCTGGAGCCATCATCGCGGCCGCGATGCCACCCAGCGCCATGCCCAGAATCCGGCCGCACGAGTTGACCAGCGAGCCGAGCGACAGCGCGTTGGTCAGCGCGGCCGGTTTGACGAGCGTGGAGCCGAACCGGCCCATCGCGGGGCCTTCGATGGCGCTGACCACACCGCCCATGGCGCAGATGGCGTACACCGTTGCGAGGCCACCCAGCTGGCTCCAGGTGATGACGGCCAGGAAGACCGCCAATAAGGCATGGAGCAGCTGGGTGCACAGCAGTAGCGGCCGGCCGGGCAGGCGGTCGGCGAGCGCACCGGCCCAGGAGCTGAGCAGCAGCACCGGCAGCGACTGCAGCAGCACGGTCAGGCCCATCAAGCCTGCGGATCCCGTGGTCTGCAGCACGTACCAGTTGACGGCGAGCGACTGCATCCAGGTGCCGCTGACCGACACGAAGCCGGCGCCCATCCAGATCCGGAAGTCGCGCTCGTGCAGCGCTATGAAGACCTTGCGCACGCTGTCGTCCACTTCTGCTCGGTTGGACGACAGCAGCCACCCTGCTCGCGACGTCCGTATGGGCCACCGGCCTTCGGCGACACGTCAAGGCGAGACAGGGCGGCGTTTGCCCGAAACACGCCTTCGGTCCGGATATGTTGCATGTGCCGGAGCGTGCGGGGCACGTCGCAGGGTGGTTTGGTGAAGCAATTCACGTCGCCGCCGGCCGGCAGGAGAGGGCGGTGCCCCGGCCCTGTTGAGGCCGCTGCCTGCAGCGCCGGGTGGGGTGTCGCCGGGCTCGGAGGTGTCGCCGTGCCACATGGCCACCCAACTGGGCGGCGGCCGGCGGGTGGTTTCCTGCGCGGCCAGGGTGCCGGCGAGGTCGCACTCGGCCCACGGCACGCCGTCGGCCGGCATCGCCACTCCATGTGCGTACGGACGGGATGAACGCGGTCCGATACCGCCTGTTGAGCGGCTTGGACGACGCACCGGTGGGTAGCACCCCGCCATGACTGCTAGCGCGATCGAGGTCCAGCGCTACCTCGGCGACGTGGACTATCCGACGGACAAACAGCACCTCGTCGAGCAGGCTCGCGACCACGGTGCCGACGACAACGTCATGCGGACCCTGCGGGAACTTCCCCGTGACCGGTTCGCCTCGCCGAACGATGTCACGCAGGCCATCGGCGAACCGTCGAAGCAGCGCGACATCGTGGAGATCCTGCTCGCCCGGCACAACGAGATCAAGCAGATGTTCACCCGCGTCAGCTCCGCTCAGGGAAAGCAGAAGGAGGAGCTGTTCCACGATCTGGTCAGGATGCTGGCGGTGCACGAGAACGCCGAGGAAGTCGTCGTGCATCCGGCGGCGCGCGACATGATTCCCAACGGCGACACGATCGTCGGCGAACGGCTTCAAGAGGAGTCGGATGCCAAGCGGGCGCTCGCCGACCTCTACGACATGGGGATCGACCACCCGGAGTTCGACCAGCACCTGAGCGTCCTGGCCGAATCAGTGGTGACCCATGCCACGGAGGAGGAGCAGCAAGAGTTCTCGCAACTGCGCACGCATGCCGACCGTGACCGGCTGCGCCGGATGGCGAGCACGTTCGAGGCGGCCGAGGCGGTCGTGCCGACGCGTCCACATCCGGCGGCTGGGGAATCCGGAGCCGTCAACGTGATGGTCGGCCCGCCGATCGCGGTGTTCGACAAGATCCGCGACGCGATGCGCGACTGGCGCAAGCGCAGCGGCGAGGAATGAACGATTCAGCCGGACGTGGTACGTGCGGCATACCGTCCATGCTGGCGCACCTCGTCACTGCCGTACAGCCGCCGTGCCGGACCCGGGCGCTGATCTCGGCCGCCCCGATTCCGGATCCCCGGATCCAGCGCAGCCGTGAGCGGATCATCCTGCAGGGCGAGCTACCC
>NZ_JBFAIC010000015.1:0-173738 GCF_040654515.1 Dactylosporangium sp. NPDC050688 | reverse complement strand
ACCCTCTTTCCCTCCCCGACGCTCTTCCGTTCTGGTGGCGGCGGGGGTTCCCACCCGCACCCTAGTGCGACCGCTGCGCGGTCGCACTAGGGTGCGCTGGCGCGCGGCATCTTGTGCGCTGGCGCGCCGCATCTTCGTGGGCGGGTCCTGGTCGTCTCGTCCCACTGGCCGGCAAGCCCGGCCGCACCTGCCCGACTCGACCTACCTGACCCGACCTACCCGACCCAACCGCACCCGGCCAGCTCGATCTGACCACACCCGGCCGACCACACCCGGCCGACCCTGCCGCACCAAACCGCGGCCAGCCCTCACCACGCCCCACGCCCGCGTAGGACCGGACCGCGCGTCCGTGCGCCACCTCGTACACAAGACGGACCGGGCTGGGTGCACGCGCCGCTTGAAGCAACCCTAGACCACCATAGGAAATTGATCTCCGACGTCGCTACCCTCCGCAGTTTACCCTGCGTCCGTGCACCAGATCGTCGCGATCATCCGACCGTGGCCTGGACCTGTTCGGCGATGGCGAGCTCCTCGTCCGTCGGCACGACGCACACCGCCACCCGCGAACCCTCCGGCGAGATCACCGGAGCATGTGCCGCGTTGCGGTCCGGGTCCACGGCGATCCCCCAGCCCTGCAGCCCGTCCAGCGCCGCCGCGCGGACGGGCGCCGCGTGTTCGCCGACGCCGGCGGTGAACACGATCGCGTCGAGGCGGCCGAGCACGGCGTGGTACGCGCCGACGTACTTGCGGATCCTGTGGCAGTACACGTCGAAGGCGAGCGACGCGTCGGGGTCGCCCGCGGCGCGCCGGTCCAGGACGGTGCGCATGTCGTTGGCGCCGGCGAGGCCCTTCAGGCCGCCGTGGCGTTGCAGTTGCTCCTCGGCGGCGGCGGGGTCGAGGCCGGCGGCGCGGTGCAGGTAGCTGAGGACGGCGGGGTCGATGTCGCCGGACCGGGTGCCCATGACCAGGCCTTCCAGCGGGGTCAGGCCCATGGACGTCTCGACGCTGCGGCCGCCCGCGATGGCGGTGGCGCTGGCGCCGTTGCCCAGGTGCAGCACGATCATGTTGAGCTCGGCGAGGGGGCGGCCCAGCAGGTCGGCGGTGCGGCGGGACACGATGTCGCAGGAGGTGCCGTGGAAGCCGTACCGGCGGATGCCGTGCCGGGCGGCGAGATCGCGGTCGAGGGCGTACGTGCGGGCCGCCGCAGGCAGCGGCGCGTGGAACGCGGTGTCGAACACGGCGACGTGCGGCACGCCGGGAAGCGCGGCGCGGGCGGCCTCGATGCCGGTGATGCCGCCCGGGTTGTGCAGGGGCGCGAGGGGGGTCAGCTTCCGCAGTACCGCCAGCATCGCGTCGTCGACGATCGCAGGCCCGGTGAACGTGGCGCCGCCGTGCACGATGCGGTGCCCGATGGCGGTGATGCCGGCGGTGTCCAGCCCGCCGAGGATCTGGGCGAGCGCCGCCGCGTGGTCCGGTACACCCCCCGGCTCACCGATGCGCTCCACCGAACCCCGCGCCGCGGCGGAGCCCTCAGGGGCAGCTAGGTCGACCACCCGGAACTTCACCGAGGACGAGCCGCTGTTGAGCACGAGGATCATGACAGGCAGACTACTGGTGTGGCACGCATCGTGTACCTGGTCGAACACGGACCCGGATCCGGCAAGTCCGCCGTCGCGCTCGGGTTGGCCGAGCTGTTGTCGCGGAAGGTGCCGAGGATCGGCGTGTTCCGGCCGTTCGTGAACGGTGCCGCACCGGATCCGACGCTGGCGCTGCTGCGGTCGCGGTACCACATCAGCCTCGAGCAGCAGGAGCTTTTCGGGGTGACCGCGGCGGAGGCGGCCGGGATGCTGTCCGCGGGCGACGGGGAGGGCCTCGTCGGGCGGATCGTTGAGCGCTTCCGGCCGATCGCCCGCGACCACGACGCGGTGGTGGTCATCGGCAGCGACCTGGACGACGAGCAGTCCCCGACCCTGGCGCTCAACGCCCGGCTCGCCAACGAGTTCGGCGCGGTCGTGGTGGTCGTCGTCAACGGCGCCGACCTGGACGCCGGGTCGATCGGGTCGGTGGCGCGGCAGGCGTATCACGCGCTCGTCGACCACGACACGACCGTCGCCGCCGTCGTGGTCAACAAGTCGTCGCTGCCGCCGCCGGAGCTGCCGGTGCCGTGCTACACGATCCCCAACGTGCCGACGGTCGCGGCGCCGACGGTCGCCGAGGTCGCCGCCGCGCTGGGCGCGAGCGTGCTCAGCGCCGGGCCCGCCTCCTTGGAGCGCGACGTGCTCGACTACGTCGTCGGTGCCGCGCAGGTACCGGCGCTGCTGTCGCACCTGACCGACAACTGCCTGCTGATCACCCCCGGCGACCGGGCCGACCTGCTCATCGCCGCGGCCGCCGCGCACGCCTCGGGCACCGTGCCGCTCGCCGGGATCGTGTTCACGCTCGGGATCGCCCCGGACAAGACGGCGCTGGCGTTGTTCGAACGGCTGAACACGGGTCTGGCGGTGCTGTCGGTACCGGCGGCGAGCTACGACACGATCGCCGCCTCGACGCAGATGGAGCACCGGCTGAGCCCCGACAACCCGCGGAAGGTGGCGGCGGCGCTCGGGGCGTTCGAGTCGCACGTCGACACGGCGGCCCTCGCCGACGCGCTCGAGCTGACGGCCACGACCCGGGTCACGCCGCTGATGTTCGAGTACGACCTGATCGACCGCGCCCGCGCCGCCCGCCGGCACCTGGTCCTGCCGGAAGGCACCGAGGAGCGGATCCTGCGCGCGGCGGACATCCTGCTGCGCCGTGGCGTGGCCGCGCTGACGCTGCTCGGGGACCCCGCGGTGATCGCCGCCAAGGCACGCGACCTCGGCCTGGACATCTCGGCCGCCGCGGTGATCGACCCGTCGACGTCGGACCTGCTGGAGCGGTTCGCTCCCGTGTACGCCCAGCTGCGCGCGCACAAGGGCGTGACGCTGGACCTGGCCCGCGACGTGGTCCGCGACGTCAGCTACTTCGGCACGATGATGGTGCACCTCGGCCTCGCCGACGGGATGGTCTCCGGCGCCACCCACACGACCGCCGCGACGATCCGTCCCGCGTTCGAGATCATCAAGACGGTGCCGGGGCTGAGCGTCGCCTCCAGTGTCTTCTTCATGCTGCTGCCCGACCGGGTCCTCGTCTACGGCGACTGCGCCGTCAACCCCGACCCCGACGCCGAGCAGCTCGCCGACATCGCCCTGTCCTCGGCGACGACCGCCGCGCAGTTCGGCATCGACCCGCGCGTCGCGATGTTGTCCTATTCCACCGGTACGTCCGGTGCCGGCGCCGACGTCACGAAGGTCGCCTCGGCCACGTCGCTGGTGCGTTCCCGCCGCCCCGAGCTGCCGGTGGAGGGCCCCATCCAGTACGACGCCGCCGTCGACCCCGCCGTGGCCGCCACGAAGCTGCCGGGCAGCACCGTCGCCGGGCAGGCCACGGTGTTCGTGTTCCCCGACCTGAACACGGGCAACAACACGTACAAGGCCGTGCAGCGCTCCGCCGGCGCGGTCGCCGTCGGCCCCGTCATGCAGGGCCTGCGCAAACCCGTCAACGACCTGTCCCGCGGCGCCACCGTCAAGGACATCGTGAACACGGTCGCGATCACCGCCATCCAGGCCCAGGGTTTTTTGTCAGACCCCTCGGGCACGATGAAGGCATGACGGCGAAACTCACCTCGGTGGTGCTCGACTCACCTGACCCGCAGGCCCTCGCCCGGTTCTATTCCGAGCTGCTCGACCTGCCCATCACCCGCGTCGACGGCGACTGGGTCGACATCGGCGACGGCACCACCAAGCTCAGCTTCCAGCACGCCCCCGGCCTGCGCCCGCCGCAGTGGCCCGACCCCGACCGCCCGCAGCAGATCCACCTCGACATCCAGGTCGACGACATCGACGCCGCCGAGGCCAAGGCCCTGCAGCTGGGCGCGACGCTGCTGTCGACGAAGGAGGCGGGCTTCCGGGTGTATAGCGACCCGACCGGCCACCCGTTCTGCCTCTGCTACGACTGAGCCCTGCGAGCCGGTGGCCGGCCTGCACCACGGCCGGGCACCGCTGCGGGCTTGGCCGTCACCTGTCGCCGACGGGTGCGCGGTGCCGCACGGCGCACCCGAATGGCCCAGGCCGCGGCTGCAGCAGCCCAGGCCGCGGGTCGACGTGCGGCGGCGGCCGGGTCGGCGTGCGGCGGCGGCCGGGTCGGCGTGCGGCGGCGGCCGGGTCGGCGTGCGGCCGGGTCGGCGTGCGGCCGGGTCGGCGTGCGGCCGGGTCGGCGTGCGGCCGGGCTACCGCCGGGGCGGGGTCACGGGTTCACCAGCGGCTTGGTCGGGCAGCCGTGCTGGCGCTGCCACTGGTCGACGTCGGCGACCGGGGACTTCGCGGTGCCCGCCTTCCACGCGTCGAGGTACGCCCACGGCCAGATGACCCCGCGCCGGGTCCACCAGTCGCCGGTCTTCTGGCACGCCGGTGACAGGCCGAAGTGGATGTGGCAGGCACTGGCGTCGCCGGTGCGGCCGACCCTCGCCACCGGCTGGCCGGCAGTGACCGGGGTGCCCGCCTCGATGCCCTGGTCGATCGAGGAGAAGTGGGACATGTAGTAGCGCACCCCGTCGCCGCCGAGGATCGACACGGACAGGCCGCCACGGGTCGCGCCGTCGTTGACCTTCGGCTTGTACGTGTCGGTCCGCGCCACCTCGAGCACCGTGCCGTCCACGGGCGACACCGCGGTCAGGCCGCAGGCGGCGATGATGTCGCTGGCCGGGTAGTCGTGGTGGGTCCGGCTGTAGGACGCCTTGCCCTGCACGGGGAACGCGTGCTTGACCGCCTGCCCCCCGGGCGCCGCCCCGGCTGCCGTGCCGCTGGCGCCCGGCGACGGCGGGAGCCCCGACGCACTGTCGGCGACCTGCCGCCCCGGCGAGGCGGACGCGCCGGGCGTCGTCGAGATGCTGGTCGGGTCAGGGTCGCCGCCACAGCCGGTGACGCCGAACGCCACCAGCACGACGGCACCGGCAAGCCTGGTGCGCAGCGAAAACATCGTCCGCCACCCTACGCCCCCGGAGCCACCACCCGCACCGCGAGGCCTCGCCGCTCATGCTCGTACCCGCCGCAGGTGCTCCGGGACTGTCAGTAGCGGGCGGCGTACGCGGTCGGGGGCTCGCCGAACATCGCGGCGAAGTCCCTGCTCAGGTGGGCCTGGTCGACATACCCGAGGTCGGCGGCGAGACCCGCCCAGTCGACGGGGGCACCCGGCGCCGCGGCGAGCGTGTCGGTGATCTCCTGCAGGCGGAGGCGGCGCAGCAGCCACTTCGGGCTCACCCCGACGTGTTCGGCGAAGAGGCGTTGCAGCCGGCGTACGCCGACACCGCAAACCACCGCGAGATCGTCGACGCGGCGCAAGTCAGGGGTGGCCGACGCGCGCCGTACCCAGGCGGCCACCTCGTCGCCCGCCGGGTCGGCGGGGACCCGGCCGGCCAGGAACGCGTCCACGGCGGCCATCCCGGCCGTGAACACCGCACCGTCCAGGACCGCTGCGGCGGACCCGTCACCACCCAGGCCGACCAGGTCAGCAGCGGGCCTGTCAGCGCCCGGACCGGGCAGGCCGGCCGGCCCCTCAGCGCCCAGGCTGGGCAGGTCGGGGCCGAACACGGCGGCTGCGGGGACGGTGCGGTCGGTCAGGGTGCTGACCGGGGCGCCGAGGAACCGGCGGAACGCGCCCGGCACGAACGCGACGCCGAGCACGCCGCCGGCGCCGGACAGGACACGGTGGAAGTGACGGCGGTGGACGCCGCGCAGCACGGGTTCGCCGTCGGTGGGGAACGTCAGGTGGACGGCCGGGGCCGGCGGGAGCAGCTGCCGGTACGCGGGCTGGCCACGCAGGTCCCAGCGGGCCCACCAGTAGCGGGCGACGACACCGGTCAGCGCTGGGGCCGGCGGGGCGGCGCCGTGCTGCTGGAAGGCCGACCACGCGCCGGCCAGTTCCCTCGGGTCGCGCACGGGTTCCCACCCTAGCCACTGCTCTGACCACCAACGTGGCGAGTGGCCGACCGCGTACCCGACCGCGACCGGCCCACTTGTGATCTTGCCCGCTTGATCGAAGTCCGTCGTGGTCACCCAGACGACGGGACGCGACTTCGATCCACGATGGTCCGGCCATCTGGCGCACCCCGACCCCCACCACCGTCACACATCACGAAACGTCGCGTTTGTCCAAGACCGGATGCGGCGCGGGGCCTACCGTCGGCGTGATGGACGGACATCAGCTCATCGGTGCCGCCGCCGCGGTGACCGGGAAGATCGTGGACGAGGTCGGTTCGCTGGACGCGCCGACGCCGTGTTCGGGGTGGGACGTGCGGGCGCTGGTCAACCACCTGCTGCACTGGGGGCCGTCGCTGGCGGCGGCGGCCTGCAAGGAGGCGCTCGCGCCAGGGGAGGACGTCGACCGTACGCGCGGCGACTGGCGGGCCCGGCTGCACGCCCAGGTCGACGAGATCGCCGCCGCGTGGGGCGACCCGGCGGCGTGGGAGGGCACCACCCGGATGGGCGGGCCGACGGAGCTGCCCGCGGACCTGGTCGGTGGCATGGTCCTCGGCGAGCTGGTCCTGCACGGCTGGGATCTGGCCCGCGCGTCGGACGTCGACCCGCACTGGGACGATGCGCTGCTGCTGCGGGTGTACGACGAGGTCGCCCGCTCCGCCGACATGGGCCGCCAGATGGGTGTGTACGCCGCCGAGGTGCCCGTGCCCGCCACGGCGCCGCCGCTGGCCAGGGTGCTGTGCCTCAGCGGCCGCGACCCGTCCTGGACCCCCGGACGCGGCAGCCGCCCGCAAAGCCCTGCAAAGCCCTGAAAGCCCCGCAAAGCCCCTGACGCAGCAATCGCCCCGCAAAGCCCCGCAACGGGCGGAGCCGGAGCTACTCGCCGTCCGGGGACACCGACGGCGACACGGAGGCGGACGCCGACGGGGACGGTGACCCTGACGGCGACGCCGAGGCCGACGGGGACGCGGACGCCGACGGCGAGGCCGACGCGGACCCAGACGGCGACGGGGACGTCGACCCCGACGGCGACGTCGACGGCCGGCCCGAGCTCGGCCGGGTCGCCGGCGGGCGGGTCGTCGGCTGGGTCTGCGGGTCCGTCGTGGTCACCACCGGCGGTGGCGCCGGTGGCTGAGGCGTGGCCGTGGCGGACGGCGCGCCGCTGGCGGCGGCCGCCCCGGTCTGCACCGATCCGCCCGACGGGGGCCGCCCCTCCGCCTGGTGCTGGCCGAGGGCCGCGACCGTGGCGAACGACACGATCCCGGCGACGGCGGCCCCGACGACGGCCCGCACCGCCCACCGCCGCCCCCGCGCACCCGGCGCCGCGCCGCGAGCGCCATAAACAACGCCGCGAGCTCCGGACGCCGAACCGCCAGCTCCGGACGCCGAACCAACAGCGCCTGATGCCGAGCCGTCAGCCGGCGCCGTGCCCCGGCGGAACGCGCCGACACCCCGGCGCAAGGAGCCGGCACCGCGCCGGCCCACCGCCGCGGCAGCAGCAGGCGGCGGGGCGACCCGGGCCGAGCGCAGGTCGACGAGGGTCACGTCGTTGAGCGACGCCGCGGAGCGGGACCGCCCGCCGGCGCGGGACTGCGCCCCGAACGGCAGCCGGCCCAGCACGACCCTGGTGTGCGCCGCGGACCGGGCGCCGAACTCGGTCGCGGGCCTGATCCACGGCCGCAGCACGCCGCCGACAGCCGCCGCGCCGGCGCCGCCGAGAGCGCCACCGACGGCGCCGAAGCCGAAGCCGGAGCCGTCGGCCCGGCGCAGCCGCATCGGCGGGAACGCCCGCGGCAGCACCGACGGCCGCCGTGGCGAGAACGGCCGGCCGCCGGACGTGGACCGCGCGGCAGGGACCGTCTCGTCGTCGAGGGCGGCGGACAGCGTGTACCAGGCGGGCAGGTCGACCCGGGTGCCGGCGATGCGGGCGAACGCCAGGGCCGCCTCGTCGCTGCCGGGCCGCAGCACGGGGTCGTGGTGCAGGCACCGGTCGATGAGGGCGGCCAGGTCGGCGGGCACGGCGGTGTCGGGCCCCGAGGCCGCCCCGAGCGCGTCGGGCTGCGCTGCGGTGAGGGCGGTGTGCAGGAGGTTGCCCAGGTCGTACACGTCGATGCTGACGTCGTGCGGGTCGTCGCCGCGGCGGTCGGTGAAACCGAAGACCTTCACGCCGACGTCGGTGAGGGCGACCTTCGCGGCGGTGAGCGCGCCGTGGGTGACCCATTGGCCGTGGGCGTGGGCGAGGGCGGCGCCGGTCTCCGCGCCGATCCGGGCGGCCTCGTCGGGCGTGAGGGGGCCGTGGCAGAGCCGGTCGGCGACGGTGCCGCTGGCGACGTGTTCCATGACGACGTACGGCACGTCGCCGCGGCCGGGCAGCTCGACGGTGCCGACGTCGTACACGGCGGCGACGTTGGCGTGGGTGAGCCGGGCGGCGGCGCGGCCCTCGGCGAGGAAGCGGTCGGCGAGCTCGGCACGGTCGGCGCGCAGGAGGCGGACCGCGACGTGGCGGCGCAGGAGCTCGTCGTGGCCCTGCCAGACCTCACTGGTGGCTCCGGCACCGATCAGCCGCTCGAGCCGATACCGGCGTTGCAGCATCATCGCGACCGAAGATTCCTCACTGCTCGACCAGTGGTCCGCTCCAAGTATGCCGACCTCACGACGTCAGACGCGGCAATGAGACCAGAACGTTGTCACTGCGCCCGGACCGTGGCATCTACGGCTTGCGGCGCCGGGCGCGGGCGGTCGGCGGGTCGTCGGTGAACTGGTCGACGACGGTGCAGGCGTCGGCGAGGGGGTCGTGCTCGTCGACTCGGGTGGCGACCTTGCGCAGCAGGTCGCGGAAGAGGGCGCGCTCGGGCTCGGCGAGGGCGCTCAGCACCCGGGTCTCCACGTGGGCGAGCTTGCCCTGCAGCTCACACATGGTGGCGCGGCCGGCGTCGGTGGCGACGATGCGCCGGGCGCGGCGGTCGGCGGGGTCGGGCCGGCGCTCGATGAGGCCGGCCTGCTCCAGGTCGTCGAGCAGGTAGGTCATGACGGTCCGGTCGACGCCGAGCTTGTTGGCCAGGGCGAGCTGGGTGCCCTCGGCGCCGGCGACGGCGGCGGTGAGGACCTGGTAGCCGCGGGCGCCGCCGGGGACCCCGGCGATGACGTTGCCGGCGCCTTTGGCGTAGGCGCGCAGGACGACGCCGAGCGCCCAGCCGAGGTCCGACTGGAGCTCGTCGTGGGCCTCCTGCTCCTGCGTCATGCCGCAATGATAAGCGGCTCACTCACTCTTGCGGAAAGATGTTCTGCATTGCAGACTTTCTGCGTAACAGCCGAACTCCGTGGGGGTACCGCATCATGCACCTGTTCCGACTCGACGCGAGCGTCCGTACCGCCGGATCCGTGAGCCGCGCACTCGCGGACACCGCCGAGCAGGCCTGGCTCGCCGAGCACCACGACGCCGTCGTCACCCGCCGCGACCTGGGCCTGCAGCCGCTGCCGTCGGACGCGTGGAGCGCCCTGGCGCGCGCCGCCGTCGACCCGGCCGCGCCGCCGGCCGACGAGGCTCGCGAGCTGGTCGACCGGCTCGGCGCCGAGCTGCTGGCCGCCGACGCGTTCCTGTTCGCGGTGCCGCTGTACAACTGGAACCTGCCGGCGCACGTCAAGACCTGGATCGACCTGGTGTTCATGCACCCGCGGCTGGGCCTGAACGGTGACCAGCCGCTCGCCGGCAAGCCCGCGGTCCTCACGCTGAGCCGGGGCGGCGGCTACGGGCCGGGCACCCCGAAGGAGGGCTGGGACCACGTCACGCCGTACCTGCGCCGGGTGCTGGGCGAGGTGCTCGGCCTGGACCTGCACGTCGCCGAGGCCGAGCTGACCCTCGCCGACGTCACGCCCGCGATGGAGCCGCTGCGCGGGCTCGCCGCCGAGTCGCTGCGGACCGGGCACGAGAAGGCCGCCGAGCACGGCCAGCGGGTCGCCGAGCTGATCCGGGTCTGACAAAGGCCGCCGCGGTACGGCCACCGCCGCGCCGGACGGCACCGCTACATCGGCGGCAGGCTTCCGGTGACCTCGATGGCGGTCGTGATCAGCGACTGCAGGCGGGCGGTGAGGGCGAGCAGCAGCTGGTGGGCGGCCGGGCCGGAGTGCGCGGCCGCCTCCCGCAGCGTCTCCAGATCGACCTGCAGCTGCGACAGCTGGCCCGGCAGGTCGCCCTTGCCGGGGCCGAGGGCCACCACCATGTCGGCGAGGCTGATCCCGTTGGCCTCCAGCGCCCTGATGGCGATGATCCGGTCGACGCAGTCGGCGCTGTAGAGGCGGAAGTTGCCGGCGGTGCGCTCGGCGGGCTCGAGCAGGCCGAGCCCGGTGTAGAAGTCGACCGTACGGGTCGACACGCCCGCAAGGTTCGCGAGCTCCCCGATCCGCAGCAGTCTGGACATCAGCCAACCCTACAGCGTTGCGTGTTAGTCTCCGCGGATGGTTTTCAAGAGCCTGCGTCGGGCGTTCGGTGTCGGCGGTCCGACCGTGGACACCGTCCTGGACAGTCCCGACGTGCAGCCGGGCGGTTACGTCTCCGGCCAGGTCCGCTTCGCCGGCGGCGACCATGAGGTCGAGGTCGAGCGGATCGTCGTCGCGCTGCAGACCCGCGTCGAGGTCGAGGGTGCCGACAGCGAATACGACGCGACCGTGGAGTTCCAGCGCCAGCAGCTGACCGGCGGGTTCCGCCTCGGCCCCGGCCAGCAGCACGCGGTGCCGTTCCAGCTGCCCGTGCCGTGGGAGACCCCGATCACGCACATGTACGGGCAGCGCCTGCACGGCATGACCATGGGCGTGCGCACCGAGCTGGAGGTCGCCCGGGCGCTCGACAAGGGCGACCTCGACCCGATCAACGTGCACCCGCTGCCGGTGCAGGGCGCCATCCTCGACGCGTTCGGCCAGATCGGTTTCCGGTTCAAGGCCGCCGACCTGGAGCGCGGCCACATCCACGGCGTGCACCAGACGCTGCCGTTCTACCAGGAGATCGAGTTCTACGCCGCGCAGCAGTACGCCGGCCGCATCAACGAGGTCGAGCTCACCTTCGTCACCGACCCGCACGGCACGCAGGTCATCATCGAGTTCGACAAGCGTGGCGGGTTCATCACCGAGGGGCACGACACGATCAGCCGCTTCCAGGTCGGTCATGCCCAGGCCGCGGGCATCAACTGGCCCGCCCAGGTCGACGACTGGGTGCGCCAGGCGACGCAGCGGCGGGGCTGGCATTTCTGAAAGCCCGGCCCCGCCCGGTACCGTTAGCGGCATCAAAGTTGACCGTCGGACACGGGAGGCCCGGGGATGCGAGAGCTCGTCGTCGTTGGTGTGCGGGCTCAGACCTGGCAGAGCCGTCCGATGGTGCTGCTCAAGGACGAGCAGACCGGCCGCCACCTGCAGTTCGCGGTCGAGGGCGGCCCGCGTGACCTCGTGGAGCCGGTCAGCGCCGAGCTGTTCCAGCGCGCGCTGACCGCACTGGGCGCCCCGCTGCGCGCGATCGAGGTCGTCACCGCGCACGGCCCGTTCCAGCTCGTCCTCGGTGACAGCATCCGGGTGCCCGCCGCGCCGCTGGAGGCGATCGCCCTCGCCCGCCACTGGCGGGTTCCGATCGTCACCAGCGAGGAGCTGCTGGCCCAGGCCTCCGTCGCCGCCCCCGAGGGCGCGACCCAGCCCCTCGACCTGACCGCGCACATGGAGAAGCTCCCCTCCGGCCGCGCCACCCTGCTCATCCGCAAGGGCGCCGAGGCCGGCGCCGAGTTCGCCCTCGACGGCGAGATCTGCCGCTGCGGCCGCGACGCCGCCAACCAGATCGTCCTGGACGACAACACCGTGTCCCGCAAGCACGTCGAGTTCCACCGCAACCCGAGCGGCTTCGGCTATTCCACGCTCGACCTGGGCAGCCTCAACGGCACCTATGTCAACGGCGAGCGCGTCAAGAGCGCCACCCTGAAGGACGGCGACGAGGTCCAGGTCGGCAAGTTCACCTTGTCCTACCAGCTGCGCTGACCGCTCCGGGCGCGGCGGCACCCGATCAGGCAGGACCGCCGCGGGCCGCAGTGCTCACCAGGCGGAGGGGCTGTAGTCCTTCAGGAAGCAGCCGTAGAGGTCCTCGCCCTGCTCGCCGCGGACGATGGGGTCGTAGACCCGCGCCGCGCCGTCGGTGAGGTCCAAGGGGGCGTGGAAGCCCTCCTCGTGCAGGCGCATCTTCGTGGGGTGCGGGCGTTCGTCGGTGATCCAGCCGGTGTCGACGGCCGTCATGAGGATGCCTTCGGTGAGCATCTCCTCGGCGCTGGTGCGGGTCAGCATGTTCAGGGCGGCCTTGGCCATGTTGGTGTGGGGGTGGCCGGGGCCCTTGTACCGGCGGCTGAACTGGCCCTCCATGGCGGAGACGTTGACCACGTACTTGCGGCGGGCCGGGGCGGCGGCCAGGGCCGGGCGCAGGCGGCTGACGAGGATGAACGGGGCGGTCACGTTGCAGAGCTGGACCTCGAGCAGCTCCAGGGGGTCGACCTCGTGCACCCGCTGGGTCCAGCTGTTGATCTCGGCGAGGTCCGGGACGAGCCCGCCCGCGTCGATGGCGGTGAGCGCGGCGATCCGCTCGGGGGTGGCCGACCGGCTGGTCAGGGCGAGCGCGGTCAGCGCGTCCGGCGGGATCAGCGGCGACGAGCCGGCCTCGAGGGTCAGCTCGGCGTGCGGGTCGGCCTTGTGGAACGTCAGCGTCTCCGGCATCGGGCCGTCGAGCTCGACCGGCACCGACTCGGCGGCGACCAGGTGCGAGTAGGAGCCCGGGGCCCGCTTCACCGTCTGCGCCGCATTGTTGATGAGGATGTCGAGCGGGCCCTGCGCGGCGACGTCGTCGGCGAGGGCCACGACCTGGGCCGGGTCGCGCAGGTCGATGCCGATGATGCGCAGCCGGTGCAGCCAGTCGGCGCTGTCGGGCATGGCCGCGAAGCGGCGCACGGCGTCGTTCGGGAAGCGGGTCGTGATCGTCGTGTGGGCGCCGTCACGCAGCAGGCGCAGCGCGATGTACATGCCGATCTTCGCGCGGCCGCCGGTGAGCAGGGCACGCCGGCCGGTCAGGTCGGTGCGGGCGTCGCGGCGCTGCCGGTTGAGCCGGGCGCACGAGGGGCACAGCTGGTGGTAGAACGCGTCGACGTCGACGTAGCGCTCCTTGCACGTGTAGCAGGAGCGCGCCCGCAGCAGGCGGCCCGCGGTCGCGCCGGCGGTCGGTGACACCAGGGCGATGCCCTGCGTCTCGTCGTCGATCCGGCCGGGCGCCCCGGTGGCGGTGGCCGCGGTCACGACGCGGTCGGCCTCGGTGATCGCGGCCCGCCGCTCGCTGCGCCGTTGCCGTTTGACCGTCTTGTACAGGTGGGACGTCGCCCGCCTGACCCGCTGCACGTCGGGGTGGTCGGGCGGCAGGTCCTGCAGCTCCTCGAACACGGCGAGGCAGATGGCGAGGCGCTCCGGATCGACGCCCGGCCCGAAGTCCTCGGGGCCCGCGGCGTCGGCGGCGCGGGCGTCGTCAAAGGCGCCGGTCAGCTCGTCGGAGGGCGGTCCGGGCCTGGGAGCAGGGGCGGAGACGAGGGTGGGGTCGTGCGGGGTCACCCCGGAACTGTACGCGAAACGCCGAACGGGCCCGGGTGGCACCGTTGCCGCCCCGGACCCGCCGCTGCCGCGACGTCCACCGTCCCCCGTTGTTCCTGCCGGTGGCCGCCGCGCTGCTTTCGACACTAACCAGTAAACCCGATTTTTCGGTTATTTCGGACAAATAAGGTGGCCGCCGCTCGAACGTGTCCGAGCGGCGGTACCGGCTCGGACGCGTCCGGGAGCGGCACCAGCTCGGACAGATCAGTCCACGGCGGCTCGGACGTATCTGGCCAGCGGTACCAGCAACGGTGCGGCGAGGGCGATGACCAGTGGCGACAGCAGGAACCCGATCCTCGGGCCGGTGGTCGCATCCAGGATGGCGCCGTCCACGGCCGCCCCGGCCGCGGCACCGACGGAGAACGCGGTGGCCACCCAGGCGAACGCCTCCGCCGCGGTGCCGGCCGGGGCGATCCGGTCGACGGTGACGAACGTCGCGGCCAGGAACGGCGGCAGGAACAGCCCCGACAGCACCGCGAGGAGCAGCAGCAGCCCCGGCGAGGACGGGGTGAGCAGCAGCGGCGCGTACCCGAGGCCGAGGCACGCGGCCAGCAGCGGCAGCCGGCGCCCGTCGACCTTCACCCGGGTGTTGACCAGGCCGCCGATGAGCGCGCCGGTCGCCTGCGCGGCCAGGATCCAGCTCGACCAGCCGCGGCTGCCGACGGACTCGGCGTAGTCGATCACGGCGACGGGCAGGCTGCCGACCCCGGTGCCGACGAGGACGACCGCGACGAGCAGCAGCCGCAGCCGCCCCGAGCGCAGCGCGCCGGCCCAGTGCCGGTCGGCATGCTCGCCCCGCCAGCCACGAACGACGGGGGTGCTCACGTACCACAGCGTCCCCAGCAACTGCAGTCCCGCGGTCACCAGCAGGCCGGCCACGGGACCCCCGGCCGCGACCGAGGCGCCGGCGACGAGCGGACCGAAGATGAAGATGAGCTCCTGCACCGCGATGTCCAGGGTGTACGCGGTGGGCACGTGCTTCTCGTCGAGCAGCGTGCGCCACAGCACGCGCAGCCCGGCCTCGAACGGCGGCGCGCCGAGCCCCGCCAGCAGCGCGGCGAGCAGCGCGGCCCACAGCGGCACCCCGGAGGCGAGCAGCAGGAACCCGGCGGTGGACAGCGCGGCGCCGGCGAGCATCACGGGCGGCTGGCGCAGCCGGTCGGCGACGCGGGCGAGGACCGGCCCGCCGACCGCGATCCCGGCCGTGTACACCCCGACGAGCGCGCCCGCGGCGCCGATCGACAGCGTCTCGCGGGCGAAGAGCAGCAGCGCGACGGGCGCCGCACCCAGCGGCAGCCGGCCGAGCGTGCTGGCGGCGAGGACCCGGGCGACCTGAGCGGTCCGCAGCACGACGGTGAGCATGGCAGCGATCATGCTCGGCGGGCGTGAGCCGCGTCGACACGGGTACCGGCGGCGTGATGCTCATGACGTGAAGCTGGAGGCGAGGATGGCACCGCACATCGTGGTGGTCGGCGGCGGGTTCGCGGGGTTCCACGCGGCCCGGCGGCTGGCCCGCATGTCCCGCGGGCGCGCGCGGATCACGCTGCTCAACCCGACCGATTACTTCCTGTACCTGCCGCTGCTGCCGGAGGTGGCAGCGGGCGTCCTGGAGCCCAGGCGGGTGGCGGTGTCGCTGCCGGCGACGCTGCCCGGGGTCCGGCTGGTGCTCGGCGAGGCGGAGCACGTCGACCCGGAGCGGCACGAGGTGGGCTACCGCGACCCGGACGGCGACCCGCGGCGGCTCGGCTACGACCGGGTCGTGCTCGCCGCGGGCAGCGTCAACAAGCTGCTGCCCATCCCCGGGCTGGCGGAGCACGCGCACGGCTTCCGCGGGATACCGGAGGCGCTGTACCTGCGCGACCACCTGATCCGGCAGGTCGAGCTGGCCGCGGCCACCGACGACCCGGCGGAGCGCGCGGCCCGGCTCACGTTCGTGGTGGTCGGCGCCGGCTACACGGGCACGGAGGTCGCCGCGCACTGCCAGCTGGCCGTCCGCGACCTGCTGCGCCACCAGCCGGCGCTGGCCCACGAGCGGGTCCGCTGGATGCTGCTGGACGTCGCGCCGCGGGTGCTGCCGGAGCTGTCGCCGCGGCTGTCGCGCATCGCGGACCGGGTGCTGCGCGAGCGGGGCATCGAGGTGCTCACCGGCTGTTCGGTGGCCGAGGCGCTCGCCGACGGGGTCCGCCTCACCGACGGCCGGACGGTGCCGGCGCGCACCCTCATCTGGTGCGTCGGGGTGCGCCCGGACCCGCTGATCGAGGACCTCGGGCTGCGCACCGAGCAGGGCCGGCTCGTCGTCGACGAGTACCTGTCGGTGCCCGGGTACCCGGGCGTGTTCGCCTGCGGCGACGCCGCCGCCGTGCCCGACCTGACCCGGGCCGGGCGGCTGACCCCGATGACGGCGCAGCACGCCGTGCGGCAGGGCACCGCCGTGGCGCACAACGTGGCCGCGTCGCTCGGCGTCGGGCGGCGGCGCCGGTACAAGCACCGCGACCTCGGGTTCCTGGTGGACCTCGGCGGACGTGACGCCGCGGCGAACCCGCTCGGCGTGCCGCTGTCCGGGTGGCCGGCCAAGGCCGTCACGCGGGGCTTCCACCTGCTGTCGCTGCCGGGCAACCGCCGGCGGATCATGGCCGACTGGGTGCTGGACGCCGTGGCCGGGCGGCCGGCGGTCGAGCTCGGGCTGGTGCCCGGTGCGGGCGTGCCCCTCGACTCCGCCGCCCCGGAACGGATCTCGGTGCCGACTTAACACCACCATAAATACGCGTTAGGCCGGATTTGCAAAACGCAGAAGGGCTCGTTAAGCGCCGCTCCGATACGTTTTCCGCACCCGCGAACAATGGTGTGGAAGGTGTCTGCGAATGCGTAGGTCCGTGGTCTATCCGCTGGTCGCCCTGGGTGCGGCGGCGGGATCCCTGTGGTTCGGCTCGCCCGCCTCGGCGCACGGATACGTGTCGTCCCCGGCGAGCCGGCAGGCGCTGTGCGCGCAGGGGAAGGTGGCCGACTGCGGTCCCATCCAGTACGAGCCGCAAAGCGTCGAGGGCCCGAAAGGGCTCAGGTCGTGTCACGCGAACCGGCCCGAGTTCGCGGTGCTGAACGACAACGGCCGCAACTGGCCCGCCACGCAGGTCGGCACCTCGGTGACGTTCAACTGGGTGCTGACCGCGCGGCACGCGACCAGCACGTGGGAGTACTTCATCGGCAACACCCGCATCGCGCAGTTCAGCGACGGCGGCAAGCAGCCGAACGCGACCGTGTCGCACCAGGTGAGCCTCGCCGGCTACTCGGGCCGGCAGACGGTCCTCGCGGTGTGGAACATCGCGGACACGGTCAACGCCTTCTACAACTGTGTCGACCTGCAGATCGGCAGCGGCGGCGGCGGGACGGGCACGCCGGCGCCGAAGCCGAGCGCCACCACGACCTCGCCGAAGCCGACGGCCACGGCGACCACCCGGCCGGCCGCGACCGCCACGGCCAGCCCCACGAAGGCGCCGGCCACCACGAAGCCGCCCGTGCCGAGCGGCGCCGCCTGGGCCGCCGGCGTCACGTACCGCACCGGCGACATCGTCACCTACGACGGCCGCCGGTACCAGTGCCGCCAGTCCCACACGACCATCTATACGTGGGAGCCGATCTACACGCTCGCGCTCTGGCTGCCGGTGTGAACGCCGTGACCCGCTTGCGTACCGCGGGCGCCGTGCTGCTCGCCGCGGTCGTGCTGCTCGCCGGCTGCAAGGACGTCAACCGGCCGGCGGCCGCCCCCGCCGCGCAGGGCGTCGCCGCCGTCGCGGAGGGCCCGCACAACGCGTACGACGTGCTGTTCCTGCAGATGATGATCGGCCATCAGCGGCAGGGCCTGGAGATGCTGCGGCTCGGCAGGACCAAGGGCGTCCGCGAGGACGTCGTCAACCTCGCCGGCGCGATCGACGTCACCGAGGCCGAGGAGGTCGAGCGGATGACCGGCTGGCTGACCGGCTGGAACGAGCCGGCCACCGGCACCGACGACCACAGCGGCCACGCCACGCACGGCGGGCGGCCGGCCACCGGCGAGGAGCAGATCAAGGCCCTGCGCGACGCGTCCGGCGCCGACTTCGAGACGAAGTTCCTGAACCTGCTCATCGCCCACCAGCACAACGCGGTCGAGATGGCGCAGCAGCTCAAGACCAACGGCCAGAACGCGACCGTGAAACAGTTCGCCGAGCGCGTCGAGCTGTCCCGCACCCAGCAGATCCGGCAGATGCTGGTGCTGGTCAGCGGCTGAGCACCGGCGCCGGATGTTCGAACGGGCCGGACGAGGGGAACCATACCCTCGTCCGGTCCTTCGTCATGTGTGAGGTGAAACGAGATGGCATCGTCGGAGGCCATGAGCCGCTGCCCGGTGTGCGGTGCGCGGGTCCACGTCAACGCCGGCACCCCGACCCCGGCGCACCAGCCCGACGGCGTCACGGGCGCCGCGACCCCGTGCGACGGCACCGGCCGGCCGTCCCGCTGACGGCCGCCGGGTGATCCGTTGCGAGCAGGGATTTCACCCGTTTTGTACAGCGGGCGGCGGCGGTGGCGGCGGCACGATCGTCGGCATGTTGCACCTCGACCCTGACAGCGTCCTCGTCACGACCGCCGCCGAACTGCAGACCCGCCACCTGGCACGCGACCCCGACGACCCGGCCCGCTGCGGCGCCTGCGGCGCCCTGCTGCCCTGCCCCGTGGAGGCGGCCGCCGCGCTGGTCTGCCGCGCCGGCGGGCTGTGGCTGGAGGGCGACACGATCGTCGACGCCCTGGAGCCGCCGACCCAGCTGCTCGCGATCCTGCCCGCGCCCGTGTAACGGAATCAGGCCCCAGATCGCTCCGTGCCGCGGTGATGTACAGCCGTCCGGCGCTATGGTTAGGCTTCTTTCCAGATCGATGTCCATGCGGTCGAGGGAGCCCCCATGCGCCGGATCCTGACAGCACTCGCCCTGATCGCCGGTCTCCTGACCGTCCCCGCCGCGCCGGCCGCGGCCGCGGTCACCCCGGTGCAGATCTACGGCGCCTGGCACTGCGGCAACGACTTCTGCACCTGGGGCACGACCCGGACGGTCGCCGAGTTCGACGCGCAGAACCACTGGCTCGTCGACCGCGGCGACGGCCGCCCGTCGGTCAACGTCGTCGTGCTCAGCTTCGTCGACCCGGCGAAGCTGCTGCACCTCACCGACGACGCCACCACCGTCGACGGCGTCCCGCGCGGCATCACCCCGGAGATCGTCGGCTACTTCACCAGCCGCGGCATCCGGGTGATGCTGTCGATCGGCGGCATCACGTACACCGACGCCTGGAACGCGGCACTCGCCGAGAACGCCGCCCAGCTCGGCCGCAACGCCGCCGGCGTCGCCCGGCGGCTCGGCGTGGGCATCGAGATCGACTACGAGGAGAACACCTCGCCGAACCTGGCCGGGTTGCAGGCGTTCATCGACGCGTACCGGGCGGTCCTGCCGTACGACGCGACCGGGGCCGACCCGGCGGCGCGGCTCACCATCGACGTGGCCGCCGGCGACCGCTGGCTCATCGCGCTGAACCGCAAGGCGACCGCCGACTGGCTGCGCACCGACCGCCCCGTCCTCGACTACGCCAACGCGATGGTGCCGGCCCGGCAGCCGTCGGCGAGCGCGGCCGTGGCCAACTGGCAGGAGCACATCGACGGCAAGCCGACGTACGCGCCGCCCGTGCCGCCCCTCGCGCCGGCGAAGTTCACCGGCGGGCTGTACATCGCCTACGGCAACCGCGCCCTGCCCGAGTGCACCGACTACGCCACCTCGCTGCAGCGCTCGACCGGCACGTTCGTGCAGTCCGCGGCACCGAAGGGCGCGGGCACCACGGCCGGCCTGCTCGGGTACATGTTCTGGGCGGCCGAGCGGCCCGCGACCCGCGGCATCGGCACCGTCCCGCCGAACACGTGCGAGGGCGGCACGGGTGCCGGCGCCACCGCGTACCAGATCCAGATCCCGATGCCGCCGCTGCGGCAGAGCTGACCGTCCCGGCGCCCGGCAGGAGACGCTGCGCCGGCTGCAATCCCCCAGGACGGCTTCGATCCCCCGGGACAGCTGCAATCTCCCGAGACGGCTTCAATCTCCCAGGACGGAGGGGCGGGCCTCGATCCAGCGCAAGGCGTCGCGGATGCCGTCGCGCAGGGTCAGGGTGGGGCGCCAGCCGAACAGGTCGTGGGCCCGGTCCCAGCGGGCGTAGCCACCCGGGACGTCGCCGTTGCGGCGGGGAGCCCGCTCGACGGGTACCCGGACGCCGCTGACCTCGGCGAAGGCCTCGACCATCTCCAGGACGGTGCAGCCGGCGCCGGAGCCGAGGTTGGCGGCGACGAAGCTGCCCGGGGGGCACACGGCGTCGAAGGCCCGGACCGCGGCGACGTGGGCACGGGCCAGGTCCCAGACGTGGACGTAGTCGCGGATGCCGGTGCCGTCGCGGGTGGGCCAGTCCACGCCGGTGACGGTGAGGGGCGTACCGGTCTCGGCGGCCTCGATGAGGCGGCCGAGCAGGTGCGTCGGGCGCCGGGTCTGCAGGCCGGTGCGCAGCTGCGGGTCGGCGCCGATCGGGTTGAAGTACCGCAGCGCCAGCACGCCCAGGCCGAACGCCTCGGCGCTGTCGCTGAGGATGTCCTCGAGCATCGCCTTGGTGCGCCCGTACGGGCTGCTCGGCGCGGCCGGCAGCGACTCGTCGACGACGAGGGAGGCGGTCTGGCCGTAGACGGCTGCGGTGGAGCTGAAGATGATGCGGCGGCAGCCGTTGCGGACCAGGCCGTCGACGAGTTCGACCGACTTGCCGACGTTTTCCCGGTAGTACCGCAGCGGCTCACGCACCGAGTCCGGCACGACGATGAGCGCCCCACAGTGGATCGTGACCGCGATGTCCGGATGGTCCTGGAACACCTTGTCCAGCAGGACCTGGTTGGCCATGTCCCCGATGTAGGACTCGCGGCCGGCCAGGAACGCCTCGACCCCGGTGCTCAGGTTGTCCAGGATGATCGGGGTGATCCCGTCGTCGAGGCAGGCCGAGGCGATGCTGCTGCCGATGTACCCGGCGCCGCCGACGATGAGGACCTTCACGTGCTGACCCAGTCCGGGTGGGCGGCGACGAAGGCGTCCAGGGTGTCGTTCTTCGCCGCGGCGTACATCTCCAGGCTCGTCTCGGACGTCGCCTCGTAGGACCTGCCGCCGATCATCTCGGTGGTGAACTTGCCGCCGTTGGTCTTGAGCATCGTCAGGTTCGACGGGCGCAGGCCCTTGAGCGTGAAGATCCAGTCGAGCAGGGAGACGTTGTTGCCGTCGAACGTCACCGAGTTGCCCAGCGCCCGCAGCGCGCGGTCGGTGCCCAGCGGGTCGCTCAGCATGCCCGACGCGGTGAGCTTGCCCGCCAGGGCGGACAGCAGCTGCTGCTGGTGGCGCTGCCGGCCGTAGTCGCCGTCCGGGATCAGCTCCCGCTGCCGCACGTAGTCCAGGGCCTGCCAGCCGTTGAAGTGCTGGCAGCCGACGTGGTACACCTGCGCCCGCACCCCGGGTTGCTTCTCCGCGTGCGCGAAGTCGGGGGCCATCAGGATGTACGGCACCTTCCGGTTGCCCTGCGCGTCCCAGCCCACGTGGATGGACGTCACTTCCTCGTCGACGCACATGTCGACCCCGCCGACCGCGTCGACCACGGCGGTGAGGCCCTGGAAGTTGACGATGGCGCCGGCGTTGAAGCTCAGCCCGGTCAGCCGCTGCGTGGCGAGGCTGAGCAGCTCGAACCCGCCGCCGCGCCCGCCGCCGTTGCGCCAGCCGACCGAGAATGCCGCGTTGATCTTGTCCATGCCGCCGGCGTAGCGGCTCTTCGGGTACGCCGGCAGCTGCACCCTGGTGTCGCGCGGGATCGACAGCAGGTACGCCTTCGAGTGGTCAGCGTTGACGTGCAGGACGATGATCGAGTCGGAGCGCGCGCCGGCGCCCGGGTCGTCGTCCTGCTCGTCGATGCCGACCAGCAGGATGTTGAGCGGGCCCTCGATGCGCGCGCGGCCGTCCTCCTGCTTGACCGTCGGCGCCGGCACGGCGGCCGCGCCGAGGAGGGGCTCCTGGTGGACGCTGCTGTCGTACCGGCGCACGAGGAGCGCGGCGGCACCGACCACGGCGCCAGCGAGGACGACGAGCACGACGGCCGTGACGGTGAGGACGCGCAGCCAGCGCCGGCGGCGGCGCGGAGGGGTGGCGGGCTCTTCGGCTTCGCCTTCTTTTTTGCCTTCGTCTTCGGCTTCTTCTTCGGCCTTGTCGTCGGCCTTGTCGTCGGCTTTGTCGTCGGCTTTGTCGTCGGCTTTGTCGTCGGCGTCGGCTTTGTCTTCGGGATCGGGGTCGGGATCGGGGTCCGTGTCTGCCGCTTCTGCCTCGGCTTCTGCGTCTACGTCTGCTTCTGCGGCTGCTTCTGCGGCTGCTTCTGCGGCTGCTTCCGTGGCGGCGGCCGGTTGCTCAGGCTCGGCGGCGGTGTCCGGGGCGGCCTCGGGGTCGGTGGCCGGCGCGGTGGCGGCTGTGATCTCGCCCGCCGGCGCCTTCCGGTCGTCGGTGACGGCCGGCGTCGACCCGCTGTCGTCGGGGCCGCCGCCGGCCGTCGCCGCATCGTTGGCCGTGGTCATGCGGCGGAGTCTATAGCGGGCGGCGCGACCGCACGGCCCGCCGGAAACTCACGGGGTCTGGGACCGGATGTCGTTGGCGGTCTTGAGCACCAGCTCGTGATCCTTGGTCGGCGAGTTGCCCTGGAAGATGACCACCCACTCCAGCGGCGCACCGGCGGATTTGCCGAAGAAGTGGACCATCGTGAACTGCTGCCGCCCGTCGCCGTAGTCCACGTTGCCGAACCTGGTCACGGGGTCCTTCGTGGTGAGCGTCACGTCGGGCTTCCACGGCGTCATCGTCTCGAGCTGCGCCTGCTCGGCCGCATCGCACTGGTTCGCGCAGCGCCGCACGACGATCGCCATCACGGTGTGTGCCGGGTTGACGCCGCGGTTGCAGTTGTGGGCCTTGTAGTTCGGCTCGCCGACCCAGAACTCGCAGGTGGCGTCCGCCGGCGTCCGGAACGCGAACGGCCAGTTGCCGAAGTTCCACGTCTTGGTCTGGTCCGCCGGCTGCCAGGTGCCGCCGAGCACGGTGACCGGCGCGGCCGAGGTGTTGAACACCGGCAGCTCCTCGGTCGGCGACGGCGACGGGCTCGGGCTCGCCGGACCGCTGGAGGCCGCGACGGTCGGCGTGCCCTTGTCGTTGTTGTTCAGCACCAGCCACGTCACGCCGCCGCCGACCAGGAGCAGCAGCACCACGGCCGCCGCGACGTAGGCCACGGTGCGCCCGGCGCCGCGGCGCCCATGCTGCTGCGAAGGCCACTCGCCGGGCTGCGGCAGCGGCGGTACCTCCACCGCGTCGTCAACGGGAGGGCTGGGCTCGTCCCAGGACGGCCACGACGTCGACGGCGGTACCTGGCGCGCCACGGGGTTGCCGGGGACGTACACCGCCTGCACCGTCTCGGGCGTCGACGGCACCACCGGCTCCTGCCCCGCCGCAGCGGCGGTGCCGGCCGGCTGCTGCTGTGCCGACGCGGTCACCTGGGTCCACCCGGACGGCTCCCGCGGCGGCGGTGGCGCCCACGGCGCGCCGGGCCCCGGCTCGACGGCCGGCCAGACATCGGCGGGCGCCGCCTCGGCCGCGGCCGGCGCCGGAGCGGCCGACACGGGCGGCGGCGACACCGACGCCACCGGCGCGGCGGAGACCGGAGGCGCGGACACCGGCGGCGCGGCAGAAACCGGAGGCGCGGACACCGGCGGCGTCTCGACCACCGGCCAGTGCGGCGTGACCGGCGCCTGCGCCGCCGACGCGGTCGGCATCGACACGGGAGGCCCGGACACCGGCGGCGCCGACACCGACGGCATGGAAACCGGCGGACCAGACACCGGCGGACCAGACACCGGCGGCATCGACACGGGCGGCCCAGACGCGGGCGGCGCCGACACCGACGGCATCGACACGGGAGGCCCGGACACCGGCGGCGTGTACACGGGCGGCCCGGACACCGGCGGCGCGGACGCGGGCGGCGCCGACACCGACGGCATCGAGACCGGCGGACCAGACACCGGCGGCATCGAAACGGGTGGCCCGGACACCGGCGGCGAGGACGCGGGCGGCTGCTGCGTCCCGGTCCACTGCGCCGGCACAAAAGGCTGCTGCTGCCAGGGCACAACAGGCTGCGCGGGCACCACGGGCTGTCCCGGTGCCACAGGCTGCTGCTGCCCCGCGAACGGCGGGACCTGAGCAGGCGGCGGAACCTGAGCAGGCGGCGTCATCGGCTGCGTCGGCGGCTCGATCGACACCAGGTACTGCACGAACGCGTTGGCCGACACGACCCGCGCCTCGGGCAGGATGGCGATCCACGGCACGGCGCCGTAGCCGTCGTGGCCGAGGACCTCGATCGTCGCGTACGGCCCGTGCAGAGCCCAGTTGACGGCGGCGGCGAACGCGTCGCGGGCCGGCTTGTACCCCGCGATCGCGGTGGGCAGCCCGACCAGCACCGCAGGCCGCCCGGCCGGCGACACCGCGTGCCAGACCTCATACGCCGTGTTGCGATGGATCAATGACAACGGTCGGAACAACGCGCCGCCCTGCTCCGATGGTTGCATCCCCGTCCTCCAAGACGTCCCGCTCCACATGCATTGTGCGGCATCGAAGCCAGGGCACCACACCGAGATCCTGACCCGGCGTCGACGCAGCCCACGGCACGGTACAGCACCGCGGAGGCGGCGTGCCGCCACGCGCCCGGCCCCCGGCTCTCAGCCTCCTCGGCTAGGGTGCCATACGGACGTCTATAACGATCGGGGCAGCTTGGCGGTGGAGACGGGGGCAGTGCGCAGGCTGGCGATGCATCCGCTCGCCAGGGTCTGGACCTGCGTCACGGTCCTGCTCGCAACGATCGGCGGCGCGTCCGCGCTCTGGTCGTGGTCCGACCGGCCGACGGCCGGCCAGCCGGTCCGGCACTCCCCGACCGCCGTCGCGGGCGTCGGTGGCGGGCTGCAGCAGCTGGCGAAGCCCTGGCATCTCGCCATCGGCACGGCGGTACAGCCGGGGCCGTTCGAACGCGACTGGCGCTACCGCACCACGCTGACCCACGAGTTCGGCAGCGTCACGGCGGAGAGCCAGCTCAAGTGGGATCTGCTGCAGCCGGTCCAGGGGCAGTTCGACTGGTCGGGCGCCGACGCGCTGATCGGGTTCGCCGAGGCCAACGGCATGGCGGTGCGCGGTCACACCCTTGTGTGGCACATGGCGCTGCCGGCCTGGCTGGAGAAGGGCACGTTCAGCCCCGACCAACTGCGTGAGCTGCTGCGAAGCCACATCCAGGCGACCGTTGGGCGATACCGTGGCCGCATCGGGACCTGGGACGTCGTCAACGAACCGTTGGCGGACACCTCAGGGCAGCTGCGCAGGTCCTTGTGGCTCGACGCGCTCGGCCCCGGCTACATCGCCGACGCCCTGCGCTGGGCGCACGAGGCGGACCCGCAGGCAAAGCTGTACATCAACGACTTCGGGGTGGAGAACCTCAACCGCAAGAGCGACGCCCTGTACGCGATGGTCGCCAAACTGCGCGCGGACGGCGTCCCGGTCGACGGGGTGGGCTTCCAGACGCATGTGACCATTGACACGCCGCCGAAGACGCTGCGGGACAACCTGCGCCGCTTCGCCGACCTGGGCGTCGAGGTGGCGATCACCGAGCTCGACGTGCGCAGCGCGGGCGCGGCGACCGATGCGTCCCGTTCCGGGCAGGCCGTCGTGTACGCCGGTGTCCTGCGGGACTGCCTCGCCGTCCCGCGCTGCGTGTCGGTGACCGTGTGGGGGTTCACCGACGCGTACTCGTGGATCCCGCCCGCCTACCCTGGCTGGGGCAACGCGTGCCTGTTCGACGACGCGTTCCGGCCGAAGACCGCGTACGGGCAGATCCGGCAGGTGCTCACCGAGGCACCCGGCCGGTGAGCCCCGATCTGGAGGAGCGACAGTGACCGACCTGCCGGGCGCCGGGCTGCGCGTGCTGCACGTCACCAACATGTGGCCGGAGGGCGACAGCTTCCGCGGCATCTTCGTCAAGGAGCAGGTCGAGGCGCTGCGCGCGCTCGGCGTCCACGCCGACGTCGAGATCGTCGCGCAGGCCCGTGGCCGGCGTGACTACCTGCTCGCCGCGCCCCGCATCCGCCGCCTCGTCCGCGCCGGCCGCTACGACCTGGTGCACGTCCACCACGGCATGACCGGCGTCGCGACCCGGTTCATCGGCGGCGTGCCGCGCATCCTCAACCTGTACGGCCACGACGTCAACTGGCACTGGCAGCGCTGGATCACCAAGCTGGGCTGGGGCGGGGTCGCCGACAAGGTGTACGTCTCCCGCCGCATGGCCGTGGCCGCCAAGGACCCCGACGGCGAGGTCATCCCCAACGGCGTCGACTTCGACCTGCTGCGCCCCGCCGACCGCCAGGCGCCCCGGGCCGCACTCGGCTTCGCGGAGCACGAGAAGGTCGTGCTGTTCGGCGCCGTACCCGGCAACTGGGTGAAGGGCCACGACGTGTTCACCGACGTGCTCGCCGAGCTGACCCGCCGCGGCTGGCCCGTCCGCGAGCTGGTCCTCGCCGAGCCCGGCCAGACCCGCGAGGGCATCGTGCCCAAGTTCCTGGCCGCCGACGTGCTCCTGTTCACCTCGCGCAAGGGGTACGAGGGCTCCCCCACCGTCGTGAAGGAGGCCACCGCGATCAACCTGCCGGTCGTCACCACCGACGTCGGCGACGTGGCCGAGGTCCTCGACGGCGTGCACCCGTCGGCGGTCGTGGAGTTCCCCGAGCCGTGGGGCACCCCGGAGACCCGCGCCCAGCTGGTGGAGGGTCTGGTGGCGCGCTGCGTCGAGGTGTTCGAGGCGGGTACCCGCTCCAACGGCCGCGAGGCGAACGCGTGGCTCGACTGGACCGTCATCGGCCGCCAGATCATCGCCCACTACCGCCGTGTCCTGAACCCCGCGGAGCCTCTCGCACGCCTCTGACGGTGCCGCCCTTTTCGGCGCGGCCGCGCCTTTCGGCGCGGTCGCGCTCTTCGTGTCGGCGCGGCCGCGTCCTTCGGCGCGGTCGCGCTCTTCGTGTCGGCGGGGTCGCGGAGGGTTATCGCGCTGGACACGGGGGTGTGCGGCCTCGAGAATTGAGGGGTAGCGCCTACCGGGGGGAGGCGGCACGTGCCACGACCGTGTTTTGCTTTGGACGCAACAGATTCAGCCGCCGGGCTGAGCGGCTGGGAGGCTCGGTTCGCCGCGCTGTCCGCCGAGCGGGAGCGCCGGCTCGCGGCGAAGGCGCTGATGCGAGCGGAGTTCGCCGCGGCCCGCGCGCACGGACTGGCAGCCCGGCACGCGACGAAACTGACCCGGCTGCGCAACGCCCGCCTGCTGGCGGAGCTGGACGCACCAACCGGGCCGACTGCCGCAACGGGGCCTGATGCTGCGACAGAGCCGACTGCGGCAACCGGGCCGACTGCAGCAACCAGGCTGGGTGTGGCAACAGGGCCCACTGCAGCAACCGGGCCGACTGCAGCAACCGGGACCAGTGCCGCGGGGACCGATGCCGCAGCCGGGACCAGTGCCTCGGCGGGGGCGGGTTCGGCGGCGGCCGAGACGGTTGCCGCGGCGGCGATCGACGCTGCACCGCCCTGCGTCGCTGCTGACGGCGCCCGCCCCGGGCCACGTGACCAAGTGGACGACATCTCCGAACCACGAACTCTGGCAGACGCTCCTCCATCAACCGCGCCGTCCCAGCCAGCAACGACACCGGTCCGGTCGGCACCGAAATCAGCACCGCGCGCTCCCGCGAGGACCCACCCGGCGATTGCGGGGTCAGGTCGACGGAGGCTGCGCCTTGTCCATGCCGCACTGCACCGCCGCGACGTGAGCGATTGGCCTTCGCGGCGGGGGCGGTCTGTCGGGTTCGGTCGGCTTCGATCACGACGCGCCGCTCGATCGCCTCCCCCAGCGCGCTGACCCCTGCCGGGCCACGCCGTGGCCGGGTGGGGAACTGCTGACCGCTCGACGGAACGCACGGAGGGAGGCAACGAGGCGCCGCGCTGAGGGCTGCATTGGCGCGGTCAGGGTTTGCCGATGTGCGGCACGCACCCGGTGGGCTCCTGCCTGTCCTTGAGCAGGTCCGCCCTCCGGCAACGGTCCGTGGCATGCGAGCGCTGGCATCCCGGTGGGGCTCTGCACGCCGCGGTGGCGCTCTGCACGCGGCGCCGTATCCTCGCCGCACCAGTGCCAGCACGACCTGCTGTGCCCAACCGCCGCGCCGCGCGGCCGGCTCGGGGCGCTGCTGGTCAACAGGTGCCTGCGCGTGAACGTGGTGCCCGGAGTGGTCAGAGGCGGCAACGACGGCGAGGGCAACGACGGCGGCGGCGTCACCCACAGGCGCGCCACGCGCAGGCCCAAGGCTCGCGGCGCCACAGGCGGCGAGCGCTGGCACACCGGTAGCGCTGGCACACCGGTAGCGCTGGCACACCGGTAGCGCTGGCACACCGGTAGCGCTGGCACACCGGTGGCGCTTGCACGCCGCGACGCCGACCTCGCCGCATCGTGTCGGCACGACCCGCCATGCCCAACGGCCGCCCTGCAGACCCCTCTCCCGACTGAGCACGGCTCAGCGGCCACCACCGTGGGCGGGCCCGCGTCGGTCTTGGCCGGGGGCGCGGTGCGCCGCGCGGCAGGGCCGATGGGCCGCTGGCCGGCGGCTGTCAGCGCGTGAAGGCGGTGCCGGGAAAGGGTCAGAGGTTTTCGCTTGCGGGGGCGGGGTCGTGGGTTGGGCGGGTGCGTTGTGCCGGGACCAGTGTGGGCTCCGAGGTCGACGGCTCAGACGCAGGCCCAGACGGCGACGCCGGGCGGGGGGACGGGATCTGAGCGCCGGTCGTCGGGGCGTCCGGGGCCGCAGCAGGAGCGTTGCCTGTCATCCGGTCGATCAGGGTCAGGAACACCTGGCGCTGGGAGCTCCAGCACAGGTCGGCCATCACGGCGCTGGCGCGGGTGGCTCGGGTGGCGGCCAGTGCTGGGTCGGTGGCGAGCAGGCGCATCGCGGCGAGGAGGGTCTCGGGGGTGGCGGGGTCGACGTAGGTGACGGCGTCATCGGGGAAGTAGCGGGCGATCACGTGGTTGCGGAAGGTGATGACGGGGATGCCGAGGCTGGCGTACTCGAGGAGCTTCGTCGGCAGGACCTCGTTGGTCCACGGGTCGAGGCGGCTCGGGACGACGCCGCAGGTGACGTGCTCCAGGGCGGGCGGGACGGCGGTGATCGGCACGACGCCGTCGGGGAGCGTGACGGCGTCGTGCAGGCCCAGGTCGGCGACGCGGGCGCGCAGCGGGGTGAGGCCGTCGCCGCTGCCGAGGATCTGCAGGCGGGCGGTCGGCACGTCCTGGCGCAGTGCGGCCAGGGCCTCGACGAGGTTGTCCAGGCCGTGGCGGGGGGCGATGAGGCCGTGGTAGCTGAAGACGACCTGGTCCGGCGGCGGGGTGCGGTACGCGCGCGGCGGGAACAGGCGCTCGTCGGCGCTGTTGAGCACGATCGTGATCCGGCGGCTGGTGAGGCCGCGTACGGTGTCGGCGTAGGGCTCGTGGACGGTGAGGACCTCGTCGGCGAAGGCGAGGGCGGCGCGGGTCGACAGCTTGATGCCGCGCATGATGAGGCCCCGGTCGCGGAACTTCGAGGCGAACAGCTGATACGTGAGGTCGTGCACGTCGAGCAGGACCGGCACGCCGGCGAGCTTCTGCGCGACGGCGGTGAAGACGACGGCCTCCGGCATGGTGTGCGCGTGCACCAGGTCGAAGGCGCGGGGGCGGCGCACCAGCCACCAGGTGGCGGCGATGATGAAGGCGCCATAGAGCTGGACGTAGGCGAGGGTCGAGTCGCCGCGGTACTTGCGCACCCGCAGGTGCACGACCCGCACGCCGTCGATCATCTCGACCCGCGGCGCGCCGGGGCGGTCCAGGGCGAGCACGGTGACGTCGTCGCCGCGGGCGGCGAGGGCCTCGGCCTCCCGGCGGACCCGGGCGTTCGCCTCGTACTCGCTGATGATGACCATGCCGATGCGCAGGGGCTCGCCGGGTGCGCGGGTCCTGCCGCGGCCGGCCTCGGGCACGCCGAGCGCCCAGGCGATGCCGAGGACGGTGAACAGCAGCGCCGGGAAGAGCGGGTCCTCCAGCGCGATGGCCAGGAACGCGATGAGGACGCCGGCGGCGACGGAGCCGGCGGCCCACGCATAGACGGCCGGCGGGGCGCGGCGGGCCTGCCGGGCGGCCGCGGGGTCGCGGCGGCGGCGGGCCTGGCGCAGCAGTGGGCGGCACAGCAGGTACAGCCACGCCAGGTACGCCAGCGCGCCGAGCGCCCCGGTCTCCACGCCGAGGTGGATCCAGAACGAGTCGACCGTCTCGGTGTAGAAGCCGTGCAGATTGAACCCGCCAGGCCCGAAGCGGGGGTCCTCGTTCCAGTGGGGGTTGTTCTGGTACGCCACGTAGCCGCCGAACTGTCCGGTGCCGTAGCCGAGCAGCGGGCGGTGCACCCACAGTTTGGCCGCCTGCCGCGCGTACAGGATGCGGATCTCGCGCTCGGCGGGCGGCGGGACGGGCTCCGCCTCGCACCCTTCGGGCTTGTCGCAGGAGGGCGCGGGGGCGGGCTGCTCGCCCTCGCGGTAGCCGCTCGGGGCCTCGACCGCGTTGACGACGCCGGCGAAGCGGCGGTTCCACTCGGCGCGGTTGCTGGGGGTGACCAGCAGCGGCAGCGCGGCCGTGGCGACCACGACGAAGGCGACCCCGGCGACCGGCGCGATGCGGACCCGGTTGACGAGCCCGACGACGACGAGGCCGGCCATCACGGCGAGCATCGACTCGCGGGACTGGCTGGCGGCCAGGGCGAGCCCGAGGACGAGGACCGCGCCCCACAGCAGCAGCCGGCGGCGGGGCCGCACGGCGAGGTAGGCGGCCAGGCCGAGCAGCGCGAGCGCGATGAGGTGGCCGACGTCGTTGGGGTGGCGGAAGACGCCCTGTGCCCGGTTGATGCTGAACCAGGTGGTGTCGGTCCAGCCGAGCATCGAGTACGCGGGCCAACCGAACGCGAACTGGGCGATGGCGGCCAGCACGTGCACGGCGACGACGGGGGTGAGCGCCAGCAGGAGCCGGCGCACGGCGGCGGGGCTGGGGCGCAGCGCCCGCCAGGCGTAGAAGACGATGGCGCCGCGCAGGTAGACGAACATGCCCTTGGCGATGAGCGGCAGCGGCGAGTCGGAGGCGAGCCCGGCCAGCACCAGCACGACGGCGAGCACGACGAGCGCGGCGTCGGCGCCGGTGAGCAGGCTGCGCCAGCGGCGGGAGAGCGTGAACTTGAGCGCGGTGGTCGCGAGCAGCGCCAGGTACAGGGCGTTCTTCAGCACCCGCGGCCAGGTCGTCGGCGGCACCGTGCCGTAGGTCGCCGACGGGGTCTCCAGCAGCACCCCGTTGAGCCACGCCTCGGACAGCACGAGCAGCAGCAGCGCGGCCAGCAGCACCCACAGTGCGAGGTCGACGGGCCGGACCCACCGGTCGCGCGGGCTCACCGTGCGTGTCGTGTCGTTCATGCGTTGCCTTCGTCCATCCTGGTGAGCAGCAACCTACCGTCCTGGGCGAACACGATCACGGCGAGCCCTCCGGCCACGAGGGCCGCGGCCAGCTGGGTCACGAGCCGGGCCGGGCCCGCGACGTCGACGGTGTCCCCGGCGACGGCGAGCGCCGCGGCGGCCGCCACGACGAGCGTGCCGCGCACCAGGGTGCCGGTCCACGGCATGTGCCAGCGCCGCCACGCGGAGGCGACGGGCCCGCCGGTGGTGACGAGCATCGCCGCCAGGTAGGCGACGGCGACCCCGGCGCCGCCGTACGCCCGGCCCAGCGGCGCGGCGAGCAGCAGGCCGGCGACGCAGCCGGCCACCGCGTAGCCGACGGGTCGCAGGGAGTCGCGCAGCGATCCGCTGGACAGCGCGTTGACCGGGCCCGTCGCGAGGACCGACACGTACGTCGCGACGAGCATGAACCGCAGCTCGGGCGCGCCGGCGACGAACGCGTCGCCACCGTACAGGCGCAGCAGCGGCTGGGCGAGCGGCAGCGCGGCGGCGAGCGGCGCCGCGAGGACGACGACGGTGCCCCGCATCGACAGGTCGGTGCTGCGGCGCACCGCGGTCGCGTCGCCCTCGCCCTGCGCGTGCGACATCGCCGGGAAGAGCGCGAGGCCGAGGACCCGCGGCAGCAGGTACAGCGGCGACACCAGCGTCACGGAGGTCACGAGGTACCCGACGTCCGGCCCCGCGGCGAACGCGCTGGCCAGCAGGGGCAGGCCCTGCAGGAGACCGGCGGCGGACCCTGCGCCGAGCGCGGCGAGCCCGGCGAAGGCGAGGACCTCGCGGCGGTGGGCGGCGGGTACGGGCGGCAGCGGGGCGCCGCCGCGCGGGGTGTCCGGCAGGCGGGTGAGCCGGGCACCGGCGACGACGACGGCGTAGCCGAGGGCGAGCGGCAGCAGGTACACGGTCCAGCCGGCGACGATCACCACGACCGTGGCGAGGATCGCCAGACCGGATCCGGCGACCTCCAGGCGGCTGTACCGGGCGACCCGGTCGAACCCGTAGAACGCGGCCTTGTCGACGCTGTAGGCGCAGAACGCCGCGGCGAGCAGGCCGACGGCGACGGCGTCGGCGAGCGAGACGGGGAACAGCAGCCGGGCGGCGACCGCGGACAGCACGCCGAGCACGACCGCGCTCGCGTCGCAGATGCGGCGCAGCAGCAGGTGCACCGCCTCGGCCGCGGCGGGGTCGGCGCGGCCGCGGTTGTGGGCGACGAACTTCGCCATCGCGCTGGCCAGCCCGGCGGGGACGAACAGGCCCGCGACGTAGGTGATGCCGATCAGGGAGCCGATCACGCCGTATGCCTGCGGGCCGGTGGCGTGGCTGACCAGCGAGCCGTGGACGAGGCGGCTGAGGCCGAGCACGACGAGAGCGCCGAAGGACAGCGCGCCGGTGCGCAGGACCGCCCGCGCGGCCAGCGGACGGCGTGCCGGGGCGACCGGCGGCGCGACCGCGCGCAGGCGACCGCGTCGGATCGCTCCGATGATCACAACATCCCCGCTCGACATGCTTGGCTCGCTGAGTAACCGACGAATCGTACAGCGTGAATCACTCCCCGCGCGGGCCCCGCTACCCGTCCGGGGAGCCCGCCGCCGCCGGACATTTGGGGTAGATGGCCACGCGTGCCACCAGGGATCATGCGGTACCGGCGGTCCGGTGATCTTTGCCTCACCCACCCGGTGACGCCTTGCCTGGCGCAACGCCCGGCCGGTCCGGCGCCGCCCCACCCTCGGGGCTTGCGGTCCCACCCTCGGGGGTGAGGCCGAAGGCACCGAGGGTGAGGTCGAGCATCTTCACCTGTACCGGCGGCGGATAGGCCTCCGGGTCGGCGGCGGCGAACGCGGCCGCGCCCTCGACCATGGCGATGAGCGCGTCGGCGACGGTCCCCGGGTCCTGCCGCGGCCCGGCGACGGCGACGAGCCGGCCGACCCTGGCCCGCCAGGCCCGGTTGCCGGCGCGGTGCATGGCGATGAGGTCCTCGTCGGCGACGGCGGCGGCCAGGAACCCGACCCACACGGTGCTTTCCGCGGTGGTCTGCGGGTCGAGGGCGAGGCCCTGGTGCAGCACGGCGCGCAGCGCCGCCCGGGGCGAGCCGGCCGCGGCCTCCAGGGCCTCGACGCGGGCCCGGGTCGTCTCGTGCAGCAGCTGCCGGGCGTGGCGCAGCAGCGCCCGCCGGTTCGGGAAGCGGTGCATGACGAGCCCGGTGGTGCAGCCGGCAGCGGCCGCGACGGCCCTGATGGTGAGCCGTTCGAGGCCCTGCTGCGCGAGCACGTCCCAGACGGCCCTGGACAGCAGCTCCCCCTGCTCCTGGCGTGGCACTCGTCTCACCCCTCCGGCTCGTAACAACTGTTACGGTAACGCCTGTTCCGACAGGAGGGTACGACGATGACGGACTGGACCATCGAGGCGCGTGCCTGGGACGACCCGGCGGGCGCCGCCCTGCGCGCCGCCCAGCGGGCCGAGCTCGACGCCCGGTACGGCAGCGACGACCACGAGCCCGGCGCCGCCCCGAGCGCCGGGGACATCGACGTGTTCCTGGTCGCGGTCAGCGACGCCGACGGCGCCACGGTCGGCTGCGGGGCCCTGCGCCGCTTGGAGGCGTCCGCGGCGGAGATCAAGCGGATGTACGTGGTGCCCCCGGCCCGCGGCACCGGCGCCGCGACCGCGATCCTGCGCGCGCTGGAGGACGCCGCGCTGGCCCGGGGCTGGACCACGCTGCGCCTGGAGACCGGCACCGAACAGCCGGACGCGCAACGCTTCTACGAGCGCGAGGGGTACCACCGGATCCCGCTGTTCGGCGGGTACGCCGGCTCGACGCTGTCGGTCTGCTACGAGCGGACCCTGCGCCGGTAGCGGTGCCGGCGGGCCGCCCCCGAGGTGGGTCCGGGAGCGGCCACACGGTGCTGTCAGGCGGTGGCGATGGTGCTATCAGGCGGTGACGATGGTGCCGTCGGTCTGGCGGGTGCAGGTGACGTTGCGGGCCGCGGTGGCCGCCGCGCCGGCCAGGCACTTGCCGAGCACGGCGTGCCCCGCGGCGTTCGGGTGCCACGACTCCTGGCAGGTCTGGAAGTACGACACGCAGGTGTTCGCGATCCGCTGGATGGCGATCTTGTCCTTGCCGGCGAGGCTGGTCACGAACACGCCGGAGGGGCCGTCCTGCAGGCGGATCGGGGTGGCGAGGGCGTTGGCCGGGCTGCCGGCGCGCTCGCACAGCCGGGCGCCGTCGAACGCGCGCTGGACGTTGAGGTACACCAGGTCGGCACCGGGGAACTCGGCGGCGAGCGTGTCGCGGGTGGAGCGCACGATCGTGCCGAGGCTCTGCGAGAAGCCGTGGCCGGGGGCGAGGCTGGCGCGGTGGATCGGGCAGCCCGCGGCGTACCGCTCGGCGCCGAGGTCACGGAACTTGTCCCGGTCGTCCTGCCGGCCGTCCTCCTCCCAGTAGCTCTGTTCGAGGTCGAACGGCAGCGGGTTGGTGTAGTCCTGGAACACGACCCGGTGCCGGCCGTCGGCGTCGATCTGGTCGAGGGTCGTCAGCAGCTGCCGCACGGCGGCGGTCGTCTCGGCGGTCGCGGCCGCGACCTGCGCCGCGGTGGCGAGGTCGGCGGCGGTGCAGGGCTCCTGCTCCACCGGGCCGTTGAGGTACGCCCAGAACTCCCACCAGCCGGTCCACGCGTCGGCGATGAACCGGTTCGCGCACTTCTCGGCGACGTCGCCGAAGGTGAACGAGCTGTTGTTGGAGCCGAGGCCGACCAGGACCAGGTCGATGTCGTGGGTCTGCGCGACGGCGCGGAGCTGGGCGAGCTGCGCGGCGACGGTGCGGCCCTTGTCGCGGGCGCCGGACGGGTTCGCGATGTCGTGCGGGCGGCCGCCGGAGCACGCCAGGTTGAAGCGCGCCTGGATGCCGGGCAGCGACGCCTGGTGCAGCGAGGCGTTGGCGGAGCGGTGGCAGAAGAAGGCGTTGCTGTTCGGGGCGGACCAGCCGGGGAACGACTGGGCGACGCCGTTGGCGTCGACGACCGGCTGGTAGCTGCCGGCGCCTTCACCGCTGATGAAGCTGTCGCCGATGGCGACGGCGGCGGTCGGCAGCGCGGCCGCGGCGGGCAGCGCGGGCACGACCGCCGCGCTGGTGGCGGCCAGCACGCCGGCCACCGCGAGGGCGGTACGACGGAACACGGACACGGCGGTTTCCTCGATCCCATCGAATGTGAGAAATCCTCTGGGTCGGGATCAGATCACGACGCCTGCACGCGCGTCAATGTTTCGATACGATTTCCCGATAAAACCTGTCGGGTTGGTCATGAAGTCGGGTCCGGGGCAGTCGGCAGGCCCGGCTCAGCAAGGCCCGGCTCAGCAAGGCCCGGCTCAGCGGGTCGCGGCTCAGCGGGTCGCGGTGAACATGAAGCAGCCGTACGCGATGTTGCGGGAGTCGACGCGCACGACGGCGGGCTCCCGCAGTACCGACTCCAACGCCCCCTCGGGATCGGAGCCGTCGTGCACCCGCGTCGCCGGGTGGATCCAGCCCCGCGCGTCGTAGGCCCGCAGCACCTGGGGCCGCCTCCGCCAGTCCTGCGGGTAGCCGGTCCCCGCCGGCCCGGCACACCGCTCGGCGTGCGCGAAGACCGCGCCGATCTCCCGGTACGGGCTGGGCGGCAGCACCGGTTCGTACCCGAACAGGATCAGCGCCTCCCCCTCGACCGCGTCCCGCAGGCAGCACCGCAGCGGCTCGCCGCCCGTGGCGACGGACCGCTCGACCGGGTGGCCGGAGACGTCGGTTCCCTTGCCCCGCACCGATTCCAGGATGCCGGGGTCGATCGCGTGCACTGTGAACATGCCCCGATCCTGGCCCACCGCACCCCGCCGTGGCTGGCGGAAATCGGCCGTAGCTCTCCCCTGACGCCCGCCGCGTTCTCCCCCGCCGCTCGCCGTGCTCTCCCCCGCCGCTCGCCGTGCGGACCGGCATCACCGCACTTACCGTTGAGCAGGTGGAGCGTGTACCCCTGGACGAGAACGCCGCCGCGCGGCACCGCCTGACCACCCTCATCGAATCCCTCGGCGACGACGACCTCGACCGGCCGGTCACTCCCAGCTGGAGCGTGGCCACGGTGCTTGCCCAGCTGGCGTTCTGGGACCGCTGGGCGCAGACCCTGGTGCACCGCTGGCGCTCCGGCGAGCTGCCCCCGCCCACCGTGCCCCCGTGGTACGACGACGCCATCAACCACACGCTCCTGCCGACCTGGCAGGCACTGCCGGGCCGGCAGGCGGCACTGATCGCGGTCGCCGCCGCGGAGGCCGCGGACCGCGAGATCGAGAAGGCGGAGACGCCGGTGCTCGCGGGCATCCTGGCCGCGCAACAGTCGAACCTGCTGGACCGGGCGACACCGCGGAACGACGCGCTGGACCGCATCGAACACGCCTTGCGCTGATGTCCACCACCACCGACCGGCGGCCTTTGCGCGCAGGGCCGGCGTGCCCGCACGGGCGAGTCGCGACTTTGCGCGCAGGGCCGGCGTGCCCGCACGGGCGAGTCGCGGCATGTCGTGGTGCTGCGACAACCGCCGCCTCCGGCAACCCCAGGACCCGATCACCAGTCCCAGCACGGCTCCGTCGTAGCGGGCGGACCGTCCATCCCTACGCTACTCTAGCCATAGAAATTGATCTTCGATGCCATCACCGTCAGTAGCCTAGCCTGCCGGCAGTGGCCGGAGAAAAGGCCTTACTGGTACGGGGCGGACTCGAGCAGCCGGGCCAGGTGGGCGGCGTTGGCGGCCAGGGTGAGCGTCGCGGCGGCCGTCGTGTCGGGCTTCGGGCCGGCGTCCTTGTAGTCGACCTTGCCCATGGCCTCGCCGACCCAGTACGTGGACGCCGCGGCCGGGACGGTGAAGCCGACGTCGTTGAGGGCCTGCAGGACCTCGGCGGTGACATGGTGCGCGCCGTCCTCGTTGCCGACGACGGCGACCGCGGCGACCTTGCCGCGCATGGTGCCGGTGGTCAGTTCGGCGTCGAGGCGTTCAAGGACCATCTTGCAGACCGAGGACGGCTGGCCCATCCAGATCGGGGTGGCCACGACGAGGATGTGGGCGTCCAGCAGCTGGGCACGGATGCCGGGCCAGGCGTCGCCGGGGCCCTCGTCGGCGGAGACGCCGAAGCGCACGTCGTGGTCCGCGACGCGGATGACGGTGCCGTCGACGTCGTGGTCGGACAGGGCGGTGAGGACCTCCCGGCCGAGCAGTTCAGAGCTGGACGGGGACGGGGACCTACGCAGTGAGCAGCTCAGCACGAGGGCGCGCAGCATCACGGGAAAACCTCCTGAAAACACGGGAACGCCGCCCCCTACGCGAAGGGGCGGCGTTCCACGAGAAGACCTACAGACCCGGGCGCTGGATGTCGCCGCGCCACTGGCCGGACTCGGTGCCGCGCTCCTCGATGAACTCCTTGAAGCGCTTCGTGTCCGCCTTCACCTGCAGCTCGTCGACGCCGGCGGCGGCGCCGGCCTTCTCGACGAGGCCTGAGGGCTGCCAGTCGAGCTGGACGGTGACCCGGGTGTCCTGGTCGCCGAGGCGGTGGAAGGTGACGACGCCGGCGTGCCTGGTGTCGCCGCCGACGCTCTTCCACGCGATCCGCTCGTCCGGGTGCTGCTCGGTGATCTCGGCGTCGAACTCGCGCCGGACGCCGCCGACCTTCGTCACCCAGTGCGTGCGCCGGTCATCGACCTGGCGGATCGATTCGACGCCGCTCATGAACCGCGGGAACGACTCGAACTGCGTCCACTGGTCGTATGCGGTGCGCACGGGCACGTGGACATCGATGGTTTCGGTCACGCCACTCATGCGTTCCTCCGAACCCTTGACTTGCGCGTTCCTCCATCTCGTGCCCGTCAGGCAGGGCCGCAAACCGATTCAGGCCTGTTGTTGCGTAGGTCGCACCGCGAGTTCGTGCCACCCCCAGCACCTCACGCGCCCACGCGTGGTGCTCCGCGACGTGCCGCGGGCGGGTGACGACGTCCGTGATGGTGCCGAGGTCCAGAGGGACCGAAGTGCCGCGACGGTCAAGACTCCAGGTCGCGGCGGATCTCCTCGAGGACCTTCTGCGTCTCCGTCGGCGGGCGGGCCTCGACGCACAGGCGTTCCATGGCTTCGGCGTACAGGTCGACGTCGTCGCGCTTGTCGAGATACAGCGCGCTGGTGAGCTGCTCGATGTAGACGACGTCGGGCAGGTCCTGGTCGGGGAAGCGCAGGATGGTGAACGCGCCGCCGGCCGCGGCGTGGCCGCCCGCGTTGAACGGAATGACCTGCAGCCGCACGTTGGGCAGGGTGTTGGCCTCCAGGAGGGCGTCGACCTGGCCGCGCATGATGTCGATGCCGCCGATCGGCCGGCGCAGCGCCGCCTCGTCGACGACGACCCACAGCTTCGGCGCGTCGGGGCGGGTCAGCACCTGCTGGCGGGCCATGCGCAGCTCGACGCGGCGGTCGATCTCGTCGGACTTGGCGCGGCCGTGGCCGAGCAGGACGACGGCGCGGGCGTACTCCTTGGTCTGCAGCAGGCCGGGCACGAACTGCACCTCGTAGGTGCGGATGAGGGCCGCGGCGGCCTCGAGGCCGAGGTAGGACTGGAACCAGTTGGGCAGCACGTCGCCGAAGCGGTGCCACCAGCCGGGGTTGTTCGCGTCGCGGGCCAGGGCGAGCAGCCGTGTGCGTTCCTCTTCGTCGTCCAGGCCGTAGAGGGTGAGCAGGTCGGCGACGTCGCGCTCCTTGAAACCGACGCGGCCGAGCTCCATGCGGCTGATCTTCGATTCGGACGAGCGGATCTCCCAACCCGCGTCCTCACGGGTCACGCCCTGCGCCTCGCGGAGCCGGCGCAGGTGGGCGCCCAGCAGCATCCGGAGGACCGTGGGGCCTCCGGACGCGCCGCCTTCAGGGGTTCCGGTCGTCACCTACTGCCTCCGAGTTCCTGGACATGCCTCCGTCGCTCCAGCGCGAGCCGGAGTAAGCATGCCATGAGCCGACAGTAAGCGGGAGTGGGCTCGCGTCGATCCGGCGGTATCGCGACAAACGAGCCCACGCCCTCAGCGGTCGCGATGCAGCAGGTTGTCGAAGTCGCCGTCCCGGGCCCCGGCGATGAAGGCCGCGATCTCGTCGTAGGTGTAGATGAGCGCGGGCCCCTCGGGGTCGCGCGAGTTGCGCATCGCGAATCCGGCCCCGCCGGGTAGAGGGGCCAGCTCGACGCAGTTGCCGCTGGGGTTGCTGCGGCTGCTCTTCTGCCAGTGCACATCCGGCAGGTCGCCGGCCGGCATCCCGTTGTACGTCTGCTCCATGGACATCTCTCTGCAACATGTGGTTGAAAGTTTGCCGAGAATCGGCGTCTGCACGTGCATCGGCTCTTGCGTATGCAGCCGATAACGCGCATGCTAGCGCATGTGCGAATGTGCGGGGACGCTCACAATTGGTGACCGAAACCGGACGTTCGCTCCCAAATGATCGGGTGGCTTCCCCAGCTGCGATCTTGGAGGACGCGCGCATGGACCCTCTCGCCTTCCTGGCCGGTGCGGCCGCGGCGGCTGGAGCGTGCGCGGCCTGGATCCAGCAGCGGCGGGTGGCCCAGCTGCAGCGGCAGCTCACCGCGGAGCGCCACGCCGCCAGCCATGACGCGCTGACGGGGCTGCCCAACCGGCGCGCCTTCTACCAGCGCGGCGCCGAGCTCGTCGCCGATCCGCACGCTTACCCCCTGGTCGCCGTCGTGCTCGACGTCGACGGCTTCAAACAGATCAACGACGCCTACGGCCACTCCGCCGGCGACGAGGTCCTGGTGACCATCGCGCGCCGCTTCTCCGCGTGCGCGGGGCGGGGCGTGGTGGCCAGGCTCGGCGGCGACGAGTTCGCCGGTCTCATCGCCGGGCGCGACGGGGAGCCCGACGAGCAGGCCGCCAGCCTCGCCGACCAGCTGGCCGCGCCGATGCGGCTGTGCGGCCAGGTGGTGTCGGTCAGCACGTCGGTCGGGCTCGTCCCGGTCGAGCCCGGCGCGCACCTCGCCGATGCGGTGCACCGGGCCGACGCCGCCATGTACCGCGCCAAGCACCACACCCAGCGCCGCCGCCCCCACCTGGTGACGCACCAGCACGTCCTGCACGCATCGCTCCGCCTCGGCAAGCCCGCCCACCCCACATCGGCGACCTGACAAGGATCCCCCCGCGATGGACCTCAAAGAGCTCGTCCGCCAGCGCCGCCGCCACCAGCCCCGACCCAAGAGCTGGCTGGCCGCGAAACTCCACCGTGCCGAGCAGTGCCGCGACTGCCACCAGCCGTGGCCCTGCGACCAGTACGTCTCCGCCCGCAACTCGGTGCTCGTGTACGCCCTGCGACGCCTCGAGCTCGCCCGGCCCGGGAGTCTGGGGTGACGATCGCGCACATCCCGGCCCGGCCCACGTGGCTGTGCACGGGATGTCGCGAGCCCTGGCCGTGCGCCGCGAAACGCGACCAGCTTCTCGCGGAGCACGGCGACAGCCCCGCCGAGCTGCGCACCATGATGGCGCTGCGGGTCGCCGACGCCGCCGAGGACCTGCGTCAGCTCGGCGCCGACCAGCTCTGGGCCCGGTTCCTGGGCTGGCTGCCGGCGCCGGGGCAGGGTCCCATGATCCGTTGGGTGGCCAACCCGCCGCTCGGCGGGCACCGCAGGCCGCCGTTCAGGGAGCAGATCGACCCGCGGGGTCCGGCACTGCGAGTGTCGCCACCACCGGAAAGTGGTCAGACGCGGACGCAGTCGCGGCGCCGTCCAGGACGCGGCACGCCGTGAAGTCCCCGGCCACCGCCGGCGACGCCAGGACGTAGTCCAGCCGCGAGCGGACGAACTCCGCGCCGCCGAGCGCGGTCGGCACCGTCCAGCCCTCTCCCGTGCCGACCCGGCGGAACACGTCGACCAGGCCGCGGCGGGCCAGCAACGCCATCGCCCGCGTGTCCGGGCCGCCCCGGCCGAACCAGCGCCGGTGCCGCCGCTGCACCTCGGCGTAGGGCGTCCACGGGTCGAGGGAGTTGAAGTCCCCCATCAGCACGACCCGCTCGCGCCGCGCCGCGAACGCCGCCAGCCGCCGGGCCTCGTACAGGCGGACCAGCCCCCAGTACGGGAACAGGTGCACGCTGACCAGCGTCAGCGGTCCCGCCGCGGTCGCCACCTCCACCCACGCCGCGCCGTGATGGAACGGCCCCGGCACCGCGCCCTGCCGCAGGACCCGCAGGTGCGGCGCGACCAGCAGGCCGACGGGCTGCCCGGTGCGCGGCGGCGCCACGTGCAGCCGCATGCCGGTGCACCGCGCCAGCGGAGGGTCGCCGCGCAGCTCCTGCACCGCCGCGACGTCGGGCGCGGCGGCATCGACGACCGCGCACACCGCGTCCAGCCTGCCCTGGTCCGCGCCGGTCAGGATGTTGTACGTCAGCAGCGTCAACGACATACATTGCCCGGATGGACGTCCACAACGCTCTCCTCAGCTCCCGCGACGAAACCGTCAGCACCCTCGTCGACCTGATCCGCGTACCCAGTGTGGGGGGCACCCAAGCGGAGGCCGACATCGTGCGGCACGTCGCCGGGCTGCTCTCCGGCGAGGGCGTCGAGACCGACCTGTGGCCGATCCCCCTCGCCGACCTCACCGCCCGCCCCGACTTCCCCGGCATGGAGGTCGAGCGCACCGAGGCCTGGGGGCTCGTCGCGCGGCTGCCCGGCACCGGCGGCGGCCGCACCCTCATGCTCAACGGCCACCTGGACGTGGTGCCGCCCGGCGACCTGTCGACCTGGTCCGACGACCCGTTCTCGGGCAAGATCGAGGACGGCCACGTGTACGGGCGGGGCGCCTGCGACATGAAGGGTGGCTTCGTCGCGGCCCTCGCCGCCCTGCTCGCGCTGCACCGCAGCGGCACCCGGCTGCCCGGCGACGTGCTGCTCGCCGCCGTCGTCGGCGAGGAGGACGGTGGCCTCGGCACGTACGCGACCCTGGAGCGCGGCTGGCGCGCCGACGCCTGCGTGATCACCGAGCCGACCGCGCTGGACGTCCTGGCCGCCAACGGCGGCGCGCTCACGTTCCGGCTGCGCGTGCCGGGGCTGGCCGCGCACGCCTGCGCACGAACCAGCGGCGTCAGCGCCGTGGAGAAGTTCCAGCTCATCTTCCCCGTGCTGCGGGCCCTGGAGGCGTCGCGCAACCGCACCGTGGATCCCATGATGGGTCGCTGGGACATCGCGTACCCCTTGGAGATCGGCACCGTGCGGGCCGGCGACTGGGCCTCGACGGTCCCCGACCTGCTGGTCGCCGAGGGGCGGTTCGGGGTGGCCCTCGACGAGCCGGTCGAGCAGGCCCGCGCCGCGTTCGAGCAGACGGTCGCGGAGGCGTGCGCCGGCGACCCGTGGCTCAAGGAGCACCCGGTGACGGTCGAGTGGTGGGGCGGGCAGTTCGCCTCCGGCCGCTGCCCCGACGGCACCGACCTGGTCCGCCGGGTCCTCGACGCGCACACCGGCATGCACGGCGGCCCGGCGCCGGCGGTGGTCGGCGCGCCGTACGGATCCGACCTGCGGCTGCTGACCAACATCGGCGGGATCCCGACCGTGCAGTACGGCCCCGGCGTCGGCTACGGCCACTGCCCCGACGAGCGGGTGTCGATCGACCAGGTCCACGCGTGCGCGGCCACGCTGGTGAACCTGGCGCTCACCTTCTGAGCCCGCGACGGAGCGACTCCGTTGCGTGTTGGTAGCGCTCCACGGCGTGAGAGGCATTGACCAAGAGTTGTAAAGACTGTTAACTAATCAGCCAACGGACGCCGCGACGCGAAAGAGGCTGGTCGATGCGGATCTCGCGCACGTTACTGCTGGCCGGGACCGCCGGCGCGGCGATCCTGCTGGTCGCGCCCCTCACCGCGGCCGCGGCGGCGGCGTCGCTGACCGCCGCGTTCGCGCAGACCTCCGTGTGGAGCAGCGGGTACGGCGCCGAGTTCACGATCACCAACCGGGGCGACGCGGCGACCGGCGGCTGGGTCGTGGAGTTCGACCTGCCGGCCGGCTCGACCGTGAGCAGCTCGTGGGAGTCGGCGCGGACCAGCACCGGGCAGCACCACCGCTTCGCCAACGCCTCGTGGAACGGCGCCGTCGCGGCGGGCGCGTCGGTCCGCTTCGGCTTCAACGTCAGCGGCACCGGCACGCCGGTCAACTGCACCGTCAACGGCGCGCCGTGCGCGGGCGGTCCCGCGCCGTCACCGACCTCGGCCCGGCCGTCGTCGCCCGCGCCGTCCTCGCCGGCGCCGTCCTCACCCGCACCCTCCCCGTCCGCGCCGTCGTCACCGGTACCGTCGACGCCGCCACCGAACGGGTCCACTGTGGACGTGTCGACCGCCGCGCAGCTGCAGGCCGCCCTGGCGGCGGCGCGGCCCGGCCAGACCATCCGGCTGGCACCCGGCGTCTACGACGGCTCGTTCATCGGCACGACCCCGGGCACCGCCGCCGCGCCGATCACCGTCACCGGCCCGCGGACCGCGATCCTGACCAACCCCACCGGCGCCGGCAGCGGCCCGTCGTGCCCGGTGCCGACGCCCGGCTGGGACCCCGGCTACGGGTTCTGGCTCGCCGGCGCGGCGTACTGGAACCTCACCGGGTTCACCGTCGCCGACTCCAAGAAGGGTGTCGTCCTGGACGACTCGCCGCACGTGACCATCGACGGCCTGTACGTGCACCACACCGGCGACGAGGGTGTCCACTTCAGACGGTCCTCTTCGGACGGTGTGATCCGCAACTCGACGATCGAGTACACCGGCACCGCCCAGCCCGCGTACGGCGAGGGCGTCTATCTCGGCTCCGCCAACTCGAACTGGGCCTGCCACGGCAACAGCGGCGGCGTCGACCGCTCCGACCGGGTGCAGGTGCTGGACAACCGCATCGGCCCGTACGTGGCGGCCGAGCACATCGACGTCAAGGAGGGCACCGTCGACGGCGTCATCCGCGGCAACACGTTCGACGGGCGCGGCATCGCCGGGCAGAACTCCGCCGACTCGTGGGTCGACGTGAAGGGCACCGGGTACCTCATCCAGGGCAACACCGGCACGTTCGCGGCGCCGGGGACGTTCGCCAACGGGTACGAGACACACAACCCGGTCGCGGGCTCGGGCTGCGGCAACGTGTGGCGGGACAACGTCTCCGACCTCGGCGGCGCCGGCCGGTACGCGGTCAACGTGACCTCGACGTCCAAGTGCGCCGGCAACCTCAACATCGTCTACACCTCCAACACCGTGCGCAACGCGACCGGCGGCCTGACGAACATCACCCCGACCATCGGCTGACCGATCGGTCGATGGTATATACCGATGAGTTGAATATAGTGATGGACATGACTGGCGTACCGTTACGTGAACCGACGTTCCTCGTGCTGACCGCGCTCGCGGCCGAGCCCCAGCACGGCTACAGCGTGCTGGAGGACGTGCGGCGCATCTCCGACGACCGCGTCCGCCTGCAGGCCGGCACGCTGTACGGCATCCTCGACCGGCTCCGCGTCGACGGGCTCATCGAGGTCGACCGGGAGGAGATCGTCGCATCCCGGCTGCGCCGCTACTACCGGCTCACCGTCCCGGGCCGCGACCTGCTCAGCACGGAGACCGACCGGCTGCACCGCAACGCGGCCGCCGCCGACCGGCGCCTGCGCCAGCTCCGGCTCGCCACCGACGCCGCCTGATCCGACGCCGCCCGATCCAGCGCCGCCCGATCCAGCGCCGCCGATTCCGGCGAGGACGCCCTTCGACCACGTCCGGCCCCGACGACGCGGCCCGGGCTCAGGTCGTGCTGATGCGCAACAGCGAGTCGCGGAGGCGGGCCAGCTCGTCCGCGCCGAGCAGCGCGGCGAAGTCGTCGTCCACCTCCGACATCGCGGCCGGGGCGTCGGCGAGGAACGCCGTGCCGCGCGCGGTGAGGGCGACCACCACGGCCCGCTGGTCGTTCGGGTCCTGACGGCTGGACACGTAGCCGAGCACCTCGAGCTCCTTGACCAGGCGGCCCGTCATCTGCCGGGTGATGCCCGCCTTCGCCGCCAGGTCGGTGATGCGGGTGCCCGACGGGTCCAGGTTGGTGATGACCGGCAGGTGGCCGAGGCGGATCTCGCTGTGGCCGCGGGACTGCAGCTTCGCCAGGGACGCCGCCTGGGCCCGCCGGTGCGCGTGCAGCAGCAGCCGGCCGAGCGGCAGCGCACGCAGCTCGCCGGGTGTGAGATCAGACATGCGAAACCCCGTTTACAAAGTACGAAACCTGGTTTAGCTTTTGAGGCACCGCAACCAACCCATCATGGAGGACAGCATGAGTATCGTCCGGGCCGCCGACGCGCCGCGATTCGAGCTCGACGGATCCACGTTCACGGTGTTCGCGGGGCCCAGCAACGGCTCCCAGCAGGTCTGCGCGTGGCGGCTCACCGTCGCCGCGGGCCACGAGTCGATGCCGCACAGCATCGACCGCGACGAGGTGTTCATGGTGCTGTCGGGGCAGCTGCGGGTCACCCCCGGCGGCGCCGTGCTCGGTGCCGGCGACGCGGTGGTCGTGCCGGCCGGCGAGCCGATCGCCGCGCACAACCCGGGCAGCGAGCCCGCCGAGGTGTACGTCACCGTCCCCGCCGGCTTCACCGCCTACCGCGCCGACGGCAGCGTGTTCGGCACCCCGCCCTGGGCGGCGTAACGCGCAGGGGTGACCCCGACGTGCCGGACGAAGTGCCGGTGCAGGTGTGACTGGTCGTGGAAGCCGACCTCGGCGGCCACGGCCGCGGGGGGCCGGCCGTCCAGCAGAAGCCGGCGGGCCAGTTCGACGCGGCGGCCCACCAGGTACCGGTGCGGCGGCAGCCCGAACGTCGAGGTGAACGACCGCACCAGGTGACCCGGGTGGCAGCCCAGCAGCGCGCCCGCCTCGGTGAGCGTGATCCCCTCGCGGGTCCGCGCGTCGAGCAGGTCCCGCAGCCCGCCCGCAACCCCGGCCGCGGGCGGCCCCCAGGCGGGCGGCACCGGACCGAGGTGGCCGCGCAGCCGCTGCCGGATCAGCGCGAGGCGGCTCTCCGCCTCCAGCTCGTCGCCGGGCGCGTCCAGGGCCAGGTGCAGCTGGTGGATCCGGCGGCGCAGCAGCGGGTCGTCGACGCCGGGACGGTCCACGGCCGCGCCGGCCAGGCCCTCGTCCAGGACGGTCGTGTCCAGGTAGAGCACCCGCTTGCGGAAGCCGTCCCCGGTCGCCGCCCGCCCGTCGTGCGCGACGTTCGGCGGCAGCAGCGTCACCGACGCGCCGGCCGCCCCGCGGTGGTGGCGGTCCAGGTCGAACCGGATCGCGCCCTCGTCGACGATGAGCAGCGTCCAGGCGTCGTGCACGTGCGGCGGATAGGCGTGCTCGACGAAGTGCGCGTGGAACACCTCGGCGATGCCGGGCACCCTGGGCCGCCATGCGGTGACGAGCTCCATGTGCACAACGTACAAGACCGCCCAGGTCAGGGCGGGCACGCTGGGCGCATGACGTTCCCCACGAAGATCGCCGTGCTGCTGCGGGACGACCTGGCCGTCTGGCAGCGCCTCAACGTGACCGCGTTCGTCGTCAGCGGCATCGCCGGCACCGCGCCGGACCTGCTCGGCGAGGACTACCTCGACGCCGACGGCAACCGGTACCTGCCGATGTTCGGCCAGCCCGTGATGGTCTTCGAGGGCGACGCGGCCACCCTCGCCGCGGCGCACCGGCGGGCCGTGGAACGGTCGGTCGCGTGTGCAACGTTCACGGAGGAGCTGTTCAAGACCGGCAACGACGAGGACAACCGGGCCGCCGTGCGCGCCGTGCACCAGGCAGATCTCCGGCTCGTCGGGATGGCCGTGCACGCACCCAGGAACGCCGTCGACAGGATCCTCAAAGGGGCCAGCCTGCATCGTTAGGCTGCCACGCCATGGACCTCCCCGCAGCTGAGCAGATCACCGTCGCGTTCGAGGGGCCGGGCGCCGGCCGCGGGCCGCTGTCGTGGGGCCAGATCGAGAGGGCGCTGCTGGAGCACCTGGAGCGGGTCGCGGTGCAGGCCGCCGTTCGGGCCCCCCGCTGACGCTGCGGCTGGGCGCTCACGCTTCCTGCTGGCGCTGCGGCTGGGTGCTCAGGCTTCCTGCTGGCGCAGCAGTTCGGCGAACTCGGCGTAGGACGAGTCCGACTTCGGCAGGAGGCCGGCCGCGACCATCGCGGGACCGAGCTCCCGCGACACCTCCGCGTCGCCGCACTCCAGCCCGAACTGGATGACCTCCGCGACGACCTCGGTGGTGCCGGCGCGGAAGAAGGTTCCGCTGTCCACCTGGTACAGCCACGCGTCGTAGCGGGGCTCGTCGCCGTCCACGACCCGCCACAGGGTGCAGAACCCGCGGAAGCTCGTCTCGTCCTGGTCGTCGTCCGCGAGCCGGGCCTCGGCGTCGAGGTCCTCGCCGTCGTACAGGCGGCCCGCGGCCCGCAGCTGCGCACGCTCGACCGGGCTCAGCCCGCCGGCGTCGGTGATCTCCCGCTCGTCCACGAATCGACTCGGCACGGCGCACAGCCAAGCGCACCGGCGTGCGGCGCGTCAATCGCCCGTGCGGTTGGCGTCGGGCGTCAGATCGTGCCGAGGGTGTACGCGACCTCGTCCAGCAGCTCACGGGCCAGGAACCCGGTCCTGCCGTGGCGCGGGGCGAGCCGCTGGCCGCTGGTCGCGTGCGCCCACGTACCCCAGCAGGCCGCCTGGGCCGGATCCGCGCCGCGGGCCAGCAGCCCCGCGATCACCCCGGCGAGCACGTCGCCGCTGCCGGACGTGCCGAGCCCCGCGTCGCCGCTCTCCTCGAGCCAGACCCGGCCGTCGGGGGCGGCGACGGTGCCGTACACCGTGGCGACCGCATGACAACGAGCGGCGACGGCGGTCGCGACGGCGGTGAGATCGTCGCCGCTGCCGACGGAGCCGGGGTCGCCGAGCAGGTAGCCGGCCTCGGTGACGTTCGGGGTCAGCACGACCCGCTGCGGGCGGCCGTCGAGCAGGTCCGGGTGGCGGCTCAGCGCGCCCAGGGCGTACGCGTCGAGGACCAACCCGGCGCCGGCCGGCAGCGCGTCAAGGACCGCACGCAGCAGGGACTCGGTCTCGTCGATGTCGTCGAGGCCCGGACCGATCGCGACGGCGTCCGCCTGCGCGGCGAGGTCGAGCAGCCGCTTCGGGACGTCGCCGGCGACGCTGCCGGAGCCCGTCTCGGGCAGGCCGATGACGGCAGCCTCGGGCACCGCGATGCTGAGCGCGGTGGCGGTGCTGTCGGTGACCGCCAGTTGCAGACGGCCCGCGCCGGCGCGCAGGGCGGCGATCCCCGCAAGGAGGACGGCGCCGGGGGTGGCGCGGGAACCGCCCACCACGAGCACCGTGCCGCGGTCCTTCTTGTCGGTGGTGCCCGTGCGCAGCGGCCAGTCCCGCAGCAGGCCCGGGGTGATCGTGCTGTGCTCAGACGTCGGCACTGACGTCCTCCTGCCTGGTCGCCGGGGCACCCTCGCGGTGCAGGTGATCGACGGCGTTGAACCGTTCGGGGCGCAGCCGTTGCCCGTCGGACGCCCAGCTGCTGATCGAACAGTTGCCCAGCGCCGTGGCCCGGGCGAGCGCCATCAGGCTCGGCTCGTCGAGGCCTTCCACGAGGTACCGCACGAGCATGACGACCGCTTCGTGGCCGAACAGCACGACCCGGCCGCCCGGGTACGCGGCGCGCACGTCACCGAGCAGCGAGCGCAGCCGCAGCAGCACGTCGGCCCACGACTCGCCACCGGGCGGGCGGTAGTAGAACTTGCCGAGCCGCCGGCGCCGGGCCGCCTCCAGCGGCAGCCGCGCCTCGACGCCCCGGGCGGTGAGCAGGTCGATGACGCCGAGCTCGCGGTCGCGGAGGCGCTCGTCGTGCACGACCGGGATGCCGGTGCCGGCGAGGGCCAGCTCGGCGGTCTGCCGGGTCCGCAGGTACGGCGACACCACCGCCACCTGCGGGCGCCGCTCGGCGGTCAGCCCGGCGATCCACCGGCCCACGGCCTGCGCCTGCTCGCGGCCGAGCTCGGACAGCGGGACGTCGGCGTCACGTTCCGGGATGGCGATCTCCTCGAGTCCCCCCGCCTCGGCGTGTTGTGCGAGCACGTTTCCGGTCGACTGGCCGTGCCGGATGACACCGAGCCACTGCAGTTCCGCCATGCCTCTCCTTTGCCCCGGCCCGATTCCCTTCACACAACGACGCCGGCCCGCCGGCGCCGGTCTGTTTCTGTCATACCCTTCCGGCAGGATGCGGGTCATGCATCTCGTCACACACGGCGGGGACTCCGGCACCCCGGTGCTCGCCCTGCACGGCTGGCCCGTCGACCACCGTCTGATGTCCGGCTGCCTGGAGCCGATCTTCACCCGCCGCACCGGCTACCGGCGCCTCTATCCTGACCTGCCCGGGATGGGCCGCACCCCGGCCGGCGACGCGGCGAGCTCCGACGACCTCCTCGCCGCCGTCCTCGCCCTCGTCGGCAAGGAGCTCGGCACCACCCCGTTCCTGCTCGTCGGCGAGTCCTACGGCGGCTACCTGTCCCGCGCCGTCGTGCGTGCCCTGCCCGACCAGGTCCTCGGCCTGGCCCTCATCTGCCCCGTCGGCCAGACCCTCGACCGCGCCGCCCGCGTCCGCCCGCCGCACGTCGTGCTGCGCGCCACGCCCGGCCTCCTGGACGACACCGATCTGGACGCGGCGGCCGCGGCGGAGTATGCGGAGTTCGTCGTCGTGCAGACCCCGCAGACGCTGCGCCGCTTCCGCGCCGAGGTCGTCCCCGCCCTGCAGGCCGCCGACATGGCCGCGATCGAGCGCATCGAGCGCCGCTGGCACCTGAGCGAAGGCCCCGAGGACACGGTGCCGTTCGAGCGCCCGACGCTGTTCCTGTGCGGCCGCCAGGACTCGGCCGTCGGTTATGTCGACCAGTTCGCGCTGCTGCCCCACTATCCGCGGGCCACGTTCGCGGTGCTCGACGTCGCCGGCCACAACCTGCAGTTCGAGCAGCCCGCCCTGTTCGAGACGCTGATGGAGGACTGGCTGGACCGCTGCGCCGCCGAGCCACCCCGCTGACCACTCCACACCGCCGGGCCTTCTTGCAGCCGCGAGGCCCGCGGGACGGAGCCCGGCCGGTCTCCGCCCACGGTGCGGCACGGCCGGGCGGGCCTGGTTCCAGCCGAGCCTGACTTTCCGCCAGGCCCGGCACTACGTCCAGCGCCGGCAGGTCGTGGCCTGGTTTTGTCGGTGGGTACCGGGCCCAGGTATGCCTGACTCCGGAGCCCAGGGAGGTCACCTTCCTTGATCGTTGTTGGCGAGTTTGGGACCCACTTCGGTCGGCGTCGGATGTGATCAGAAGCTTGACGAGCAGGTAGGCGTCGAAGCCGGACGCGCGAAGGCTCTCAAACTCACGAACATCAGCAACCACCCGAACGAGGTGGTCCCCGAACTCGCCGACGAACCGCAGGTCACCCCGGCGACAACGGCGCGCCTGTCGTCGAGCTCCAATCCCCCGGCGCCTCGACGAGCTTGCAGCGGAGTGCGTCGCGGATCAACGAAGCGTCCTCACCGAACGGGCTGCTGAGATCCCAGTACTCGTGGCTGAGCGCGTCATCCTGTTCGAGGCGGCCGATCAGGTCGGCGACCTCGTCCAGCTCGAAATAGGTGGCGGCCGCGATGAACGCGGCGATCTCCTCGGCGGTGCAGTCATCCAGCGGCCAGGCGGCGCCGTTGGCCATCGCTCCGCTGTGGAACCACATCAGACAGGACAGATGCACCAGGCCGATCGGGCCCTCCGGCCCAGCCCACGGTTTCATGTCGAGGGCACGATCGACGATCGCATCGACCCGGTCGCGGTCGAGGTACTCGCCGGCGCCCCACCGCCAATCCAGCGAGTGCACCCAGCGGTAGTCAGCACCTGGCATGCGCAGAATCTCCAGGCCACGGGCACGGGGCAGGACGTTCGTGCCGGACTCGACCAGGTGAAGATCCCGGCCACGGACGCGCCGCTCGACCCTGCAGTGTTCGGGGTCGCTGACCCACACCATCACGCCGTCATGCTCGAAGACCGGCTTGGTCCCAGGATCGACCGCCGCGTAGGCCGCCTCGAGATCGGCGGGATCGATGACGCGCTGCCGTTCGCGAGCCTTGTACAACCGCAGTCTGATCACGTCTCCAGTGTGCAGGCACGGTCCGGCACGGCGGCGGGTCCGGAACTCACGAACACAAGAACCGGCCGGCGTGAGGTGGGCTCGGGAATCTGCGACCGATAGGACCCGAGGTCGTCACCGACAAAAGCAGTGGCCCGGCGCGACGTGCAGGACCGCCACGTCTCCGGCGTGTCCTTCGGCCGGATGTTCCGCGCCCGGCCAGGCATCCGGGCGGCGGTGAGCCGCGCTGCCGGGCTCACCCTTCACCTATCCAGGGCCGTCGAAGCGGCCCGCAGCTCGGCGGGCCGTCGAGCTGGCGGATCCTGCCTGATCAGCGGCCTGCGGTGCCCTATGCGCGGGCGCCCGGACGGCCGGCGCACGTCGCTGGGTTGAAGAGCCCGGCTCACCCGCGATCGATCCCTGCGCGGCGGCGGCACGGGCCTCCTCCATCGGCGTTGATCGGGCTGCTGAGGGCCGGTTCGACGCGCCGGGAGGTGGGGTGACATCGTGTGTGAGATCGATGGTGAACGGTCGATGATCTCCCTGGGGCGCTTAGTTTCCGAACTATGCCCGGAGTTCATTCCGGGTGCTGCCAACCGTTCCGTTCCGTCCAGGTTCCTGGAAAGCCCTTGCTTGAGGGCGAAGGCCGGTCGAGTGCTGGCCGCAGGATGCACGGCTGAGTCCTGGACCTACCGTGGGAGCACGTTCTGTCCTCAGTTCTCCGCGTTGTCGCGGTCGCCATAGTCCTGTCCACCATCGTTCTTCCCGCACCATCAGCGGCGGCATCCCGCGAGCCGGTTGCCGCCGGCATCCCGCAACAGGTTGCCGCACGCACGCAGGTGCCGCGGGCCGAGCGGTTCTTCGAGCGGCGTACGCCGCCGGTCCGGCCGGTCACGGAGGCCGTGCCGGTCGCGGCGGCCGTACCGGTCGCGCGGCGCGTGGTCAAGGCCACGGCACAGCAACCGAAGCCGAAGGTCAAGCCCAAACCGAAGCCGAAGCCGAAGAACCCCGTCGTGACGCAGACACCCGTCGTCGCCGGGTCGGTCGGGGTGGTGCTGTCGTACGCGAAAGCACAGCTCGGCAAGCCCTACGTGTGGGCGGCCGCCGGGCCGAACGGGTTCGACTGCTCGGGGCTGGTCATGGCCAGCTACGCCCGGGCCGGCATCAAACTTCCGCACCAGACCGGTGGCCTGATCGGCCGTGGCCGGTCGGTGTCCCGCGCGCAGTTGCAGCCGGGAGACCTGGTGTTTCCGAGTTCCGGCCACGTCGGGATCTACCTGGGTAACGGCATGATGATCCATGCACCGCACCCGGGGGACCACGTCCGGATCGCCAAGGTGTACGCGTTCTACGCCGGTCGCCGCATCATCGGCTGACCCGCCGTCGCGCCACCACGCGGATCACGCCGATCACGCCGGACGCGCCATCGCGCCGGTCACGCTGATCCGCCTACCCGCCGACACGCCGGTCACGCCCGTCATGCCGACCCGACGGACAGGCCGACCTGCCGGCACGCCAGTCGCGCCAGTCGCGCCAGTCACGCCATCAGGCCGGGCGCCGCGACAACAGTGAAACCCATGCCCACCGCCGCCTGCGCTGTTGCCGGGTTGCCGGACGTCAGGCTCTGCCCGGCCGCAGCGGCAGGCGGCGGTGCGCTGCAAGCGACATGCATCGACATGTGCGTTGCGATCGGCACGTGACGCGGATACTCTTGTGACATGACTATTCAACTCCGCGCACCGAGCTACTTCGTGCTCGCGTCGTTGATGGACGGGGCGCTGCACGGGTACGTCATCATCAAACGGGTCGAGGCGCTCTCCGGCGGGGCGGTCCGGCTCGCCGCCGGGTCGTTGTACGCGGTGCTGGACCGGCTCGCCGACGCGGGGCTGGTCGAGGTGGTCAGCGAGGAGATCGTCAACGGCCGGGCCCGGCGCTACTACTCGCTCACGAGCGAGGGCGGCAGCGCGTTGCAGGAGGAGGCGGCCCGGCTGGCGGCCGCGGCGAAGGTCGTCACGAACGCGTCGGCCAGGCGCCGCGCCGTCACCACGGCGGTGAACCCGGCATGAGCGGACCACCACGGGCAGACATCGAGCAACACCACAGGAGCGACCAGCCGACCAGGAGCACCAGCCACCAGCCGAACGGGAGCGTGAGCATGAGCACGAGCGCCGAAACCGAAGTCCTCGCCAGGCGATACCGGGCGTTGCTGCGGGCGTACCCGAAAGCGTGGCGGGAACAGCGCGGCGACGAGCTGCTCGGCACGCTGCTCGACGCGGCCGAGCCGGGGCGGCGGCGGCCGAACGTGCGGGAGTCGGCGAGCATCGTGGTGCAGGGGCTGCGGGAGCGGCTCGGGCTGCGGCGGCGCTCCCCCGGTGCGGTGTGGTCCGAGGGGCTGCGCATCGGGGCGCTGCTCGTGCTCGGCGAGGCGTTCGCCGAGGCGCTCGTCGTGCTGTACGAGAACATGGACCAGCCGGCGCACGCGGCCGCCTGGTACGGCGCCGCGGTGCCGGTCGGGGGCGCGGCGATCGCGGCGCTGGTCATGGGGCGGACCGTGGTCGCGGCCGTCCTCACCGGGGTGTGGGCCGTCGTGCCCGCCGGGCACGGCGAGCTGCCGTGGACGGTCATGACCGCGTTGCTGGTCCTGACCGCGTTGAGCCTCGCGGACCGCGGCCGGCAGCGCATCTCCGCGGTGTGGCTGGGGGTGGTGCCGGTGACGGTGCTGCTGTGGTTCGGCTACCACCTGCTGACCGGCGAGTTCTTCCGGCCCGCGGGCGTGCTGCTGTACCCGTTCGCGCTGCTGCTGGCGGTGACGGCGGGCGTGCTCGCTGACCCGCGGCTGCCGGTCGCGGTGGCCTGCCTGAGCGTCGTCGTGATGCTCGACAGCACCCTGCACGTGGCGGGGCCGCTGTACGGGTCGGCCGCGCAGGGGGTGCCGCCGGTAGACCTGCGGCCGCAGACGACCGTGTTCGCGGCGATCACCGTGGTGCTGCTCACGATCGGGCATCTGCGGGCCCGGCGGCTGGCCCGGATCTGATTCACCGGGCCCTATGCTTGCCGGATGAGCGCGGAGCACCACCTGGCGAGGGCCCAGGAGCTGTACGAGCGGAGCGTGTTCGGCGACGACCACGACACGCTGCCCGCGGCCGACCTCGCGCTCGACGCGGTCGAGGCGGACCTGGCCCTGGCCCGGGGCCGGGTCGTGCACGCGAGGTTCCTGCGGGACCGGGTCGAGGACCCGGCCGAGCTGCCGCTGTTCTCCCGCGCCGCGCAGCTCTACCAGCAGCTCGGCGACGCCCGGGGCGAGGGCGAGGCGCTGTTCTGGATCGGCTGCTTCCATCAGGTGGTCCGCCAGGACGACGACGCGGCGGTGCCGGCGCTGCAGCGGGCCAGGACCCTCGCGTCGGCGGCCGGCGACCGGCACACCCTGGCGGAGGTGCTGCGCCACCTGGGCATCGCCGCGCACCGGGCGGGCCACCACGACGAGGCGCGGGAGCGCCTGGAGGCGTCGGTGCGGCTGCGGGAGGAGCTCGGCCACCACGCCGGCGTCGCGGCGAACCTGGTCGGGCTGGCGTACGTGGCCGCCGGCGACGGCCGCCCGGACGAGGTGCCGGGGCTGTTGGAGCGCGCGGAGCGGCTGGCGGCCGAGCACGGCGCGGCCGCCGTCGCACGCCAGGTGGGTGAGGCCCGGCAGGCGCTCGGCTACGATCGCGCCTCATGAGCATGATCACGCAGTATGCGCGGTTGCGCGACGGCGACCTGGCCGAGCTGCGCGACCTGCTGCGGACGGACCACTTCGCGGCCAACGACCAGATCACCGACCGGCCGCACATCGACATCGACAAGGCGTGGGGCGGTCTGGAGTTCCTGCTCGCCCAGGTGGACGCGCCCGTCGACGTGATCAGCGGCGGGATGCCGATCACCGACGAGCAGTGGGGGTACGACTCGCCGCGGGTGCTCACTCCCGACGAGGTCGCCACCGCGGCGGCGTTCCTGACCGCGACGCCGTTCGGGTCGCTCGCCGCACACTACGAGCCGGCCGCGCTGATCGCCGACGACGTGTACCCGAAGATCTGGCACGAGCCGGAGGCGCTGGACTACCTGCGGGCGTCCTACGAGACCCTGGCCACGTTCTTCGACACCGCCGCGGCCGAGGGCGACAGCGTCGTCATCTGGATGAGCTGACCGCCCGGCGGCGACCGGCGCCGACGAGGTTCAGCCGCAGCGCCCGCAGCAGCAGACCGGGGCTGGCCAGGGCGTTGGGGTGGTCGAGCATGGTGGTGACCCGGTTGAGCCGCTGGCTGGTCAGGTCGTCGGTCATGGACGCCTTGAGGATGACCTCGCTGGCCCACTTGATGACCTTGTACCCGCGGGGCTGGCCGCTGGTGATGTGCGGCAGGCCCAGGTCGGCGAACGTGGAGACCTGCCAGGCGGCGTCGACGACGATACGGACCCGCTCGAAGTAGCCGCGGGCCGGTTCCGTGGTGACGTCCGGCCCGGTGCGCAGCCACTCCGACAGGCACGAGGCGTGCAGGGTCGCGGAGGTCATGCCCTGGCCGTACACGGGATTGAACGAGGCGACCGCGTCACCGGCCGCGATGATCCCGGCCGGCAGCCGGTCGAGCTGGTCGAAGTCGCGGCGGCGGCTGTCGGCCTGGTGGTAGGTGATGACGCCGCCGATCATGGAGCCGCGCTCGGCGATGTCGCCGAACATCTGCGGGAAGTACTCGCGGCAGCGCCTGGCGAAGTCCCCGGCGTCGCGGCTGGGCCGGTCGTCGTCGTAGCCGGCGACCAGCATGATCCAGCGGTCGCCCTCCACGGAGTTGACGCCGCCGATGCGGGCCACCCGGTCCTTCGCCGGGGTGGTCTGCGAGATCGCGATCCAGGTGTCGCTGACCGCGGGGTCGCGCTGGAACAGCGCCGAGGCGTAGTTGAGCTTGATCGGCATGCGCTGCATGGGGGCACGGGGCCAGCCCTGCTGCTCGAGCCAGTCGTTGAGCGAGCTCGCCCGGCCCATCGCGTCGACCACCAGCTCGGCCCGCAGCTCCACCGGGTCGCCGCCGCCGGCCGGCACGTACCGGGCGCCGACGACCGCGCCGCCGGGGCCGTCGGCGAACAGCAGGCCCTCGGCCCGGCCGAACACCATGCGGACCTTCGGGCTCTCCAGGACCCGGGCGCGGACCTGGGCCTCCAGGAACGGCCGGGTGGTGATGAGGATCGGCTTCTCCGGCGGCGGCTCGGCGGCGACCCGCAGCTCGTCGTTGATGAAGATCTTCGCGTCGTTTCGGCCCTCGTCGGGGGCGCCGGCGGCGATCGCACGCTCGGTGAAGTCGGGCCACCAGCGGTCCAGCTGCACCTGGCCTGCGGGCAGCAGCGCGTGGACCTGGCTGCCCTGCGGCACACCGGGGCGCGGGCCGGCGGTCACGTCGGTGTCGTCGCGCTCGACGATGACGACCTCGTCGGCGTGGTCGCTGAGGACCCGCGCGGCCATCAGACCGGCAATGCTGCCGCCGAGGACCACGGCGCGGCGCATCAGGACCTTCGTGTCCGTCGGCGGGTGCGGCGTGTTGATCTCGGCGAAACGCTGCGCTGCTGTGGCTGCCACCGGCTCTCCCATGTTCGTGACCCATCGAGGATCTTACCCAACAGGTGAAGAACCTTCTCGATACGTCCACCACCTGGGCATTCACGGAGGTGAAACGGTGGCCGCCGGATCCGTCCAAATATTGCGGCGTCTATATCGAACTCTTGCGTGGCACTGCGGGTTGCTGGCAGGATTCCAGCGCAGTAGCCGACATGAGATGCCAGCACCGCCAACCGCGCCGTGACACGCGTGGGCTGCTCCGTGCCGGTCCGCGGGCCCGCCTGCCCGCTGCCCCGCCACGCAACGCCCCCGCCCGCCCCGTCGCACGTGCCCGCTCGTCCCGCCGCACCGCCCGCCGCCCCGGGCCGCCACCGGGCCGGCTGTGCCGGTGCGCGCGACGGGCACCGTGACGGGCACATCCGAGGAGTCCACATGGGAGTTTCCCGCCGCTCCGTCATCACCACCGCGATCGCCGGCACGGCCGCCACCGCGCTGCCGATCGCGGCCGCCACCGCGCCCGCCGAGGCCGCCAGCCCGCCCGGCGACGTCGTCGGCAAGGTCACCGTCGGCTACCAGGGCTGGTTCGCCGCGCCCGGCGACGGCGCTCCGATCAACGGCTGGTGGCACTACAGCCCCAACTGGTCCCTGCCGCCGGCGCCCGGCGCGTGCTCCATCACCTGCTGGCCCGACATGCGCGACTTCACCAGGGGGTACCGCAGCAACTTCGCCAACCTGGGCAACGGTCAGCCGGCGAACCTGTTCTCCTCCTACGACCAGCAGACCGTCGACACCCATTTCCGGTGGATGCAGCAGAACGGCTGCGACACCGCGGCGCTGCAGCGGTTCAACCCGTTCGGCGGCGAAGGGCCGACCCGCGACGCGATGGCGGCGAAGGTCCGCAGCGCCGCCGAGGCGACCGGCCGCAAGTTCTACATCATGTACGACGTCACCTGGTGGCTGAACATGCAGTCGGAGGTCAAGACCGACTGGACGACGAAGATGTCGGCGTACACGGCCTCGCCCGCCTACGCCCGGCAGAACGGCAGGCCCGTCGTGTGCATCTGGGGCTTCGGCTTCAACGACGAAGGCCGGCCGTTCACCCCGTCGCAGTGCCTGGAAGTGATCAACTGGTTCAAGGCGCAGGGCTGCTACGTCATCGGCGGCGTGCCGACGCACTGGCGGCTGGGCACCGACGACTCCCGCCCCGGGTTCATCGACGTGTACCACGCCTTCAACATGATCTCGCCGTGGATGGTCGGGCGGATCAGCGACAACAACGGCGCCGACTGGTTCTCCACCAACCGGGTCCTGCCGGACCTCGCCGACCTCAACGCCCGGGGCATCGACTACCAGCCGTGCGTCATCCCCGGCGACCTCGCCGCCGGTCACCGCCGCCACGGCGAGCTGATGTGGCGGCAGTTCTACAACCACACCCGCGCCGGGGTGACCAGCGTCTACATCTCGATGTTCGACGAGTTCAACGAGGGCAACCAGATCGCCAAGACCGCGGAGAGCGCGGCGTGGCAGCCGGCGAACTCCGGGATGCGCGCCCTGGACGAGGACGGCACCCCCTGCTCGTCGGACTACTACCTGCGCCTCACCAACGACGGCGGCCGGATGCTCAAGGGGCAGGTCGCGCTGACCGCGACCCGGTTCACGGTGCCGTTCCCGACCGGCCCGGACCAGACTGCGCCCAGCGTCCCGGGCAACCTGCGGACCACCGGCAACACCGACACCACCGTGGCACTGGCCTGGAACGCCGCCACCGACAACGTCGGCGTCGCCGGCTACCGGGTCTCCCGCACCAGCGGCTCTGGCACGGTCGCCGTCGGCACCACCGGCACCCTCGCCTTCACGGTCACCGGGCTGACGGCGGGCACGGCGTACACGTTCACGGTCGCCGCCTACGACGCCGCCGGCAACACGTCGGGCGCCTCCAACGCCGTCACCGTCACCACGTCGGCGCCGCCGGACAACACCACCAACCTGGCGCAGGGCAGGCCGACCTCGCAGAGCAGCCAGACCCAGGTGTACGGCAGCGGCAACGCCGTCGACGGCAACACCGGCACGTACTGGGAGAGCGCCAACAACGTGTGGCCGCAATGGCTCCAGGTCGACCTCGGCGCCGCCACCGCGGCCCGCCGCGTCGTGCTGACCCTGCCATCGCACTGGGGCACCCGCACCCAGACCCTGTCGGTCACCGACGGCTCCTCGGGCGCGACGCTCGTGGCGTCCCGCGCCTACACGTTCGACCCGAACGCCGCCAACACGGTGACGATCACCCTGCCCGGCACGACGTCGGTGCGCTACCTGCGGCTGAACTTCACCGCCAACACCGGCTGGCCCGCCGGCCAGGTCTCGGAGTTCCGCGTCTACACGGGCTGACCAGCGGCTCCCTGACCGACGCCGACGGTCAGGGCCGGGCGGGTGGCGGCCGGGCGCCGGCCGTCACCCGCCCGACTTCAGGCAGCCTTGAGGTAGCGGCCCATGTGGTATAGCAGCGGCAGACCCTCCTGGTGCTCGCCGACGACCGGCTCGGCCAGCACGATCGCGTGGTCGCCGGCGGGCACGCGCTCGACGACCCGGCAGACCAGGACCGCGAGGGCACCGTCGAGGACCGGCACGTCGTGCGGGCCGAGGCGCCAGCTGGTCGGCGTGGCGAACCGGTCGATGCCGCTGGTCGCGAACTGCCGGGCGACGTGCTCCTGTGCGTCGGCGAGGACGTGGACCCCGACGTGCCCGGCGGTCTCGACGGTCGGCCAGCTCGACGAGCGCCGGTCCAGGCAGAACGACACCAACGGCGGGTGCAGCGACACGGACGTGAACGACGTGGCGGTGAACCCGGCCGGGCCGTCCGGTCCGGGCGCGGTGATCACCACGACGCCGGCGGCGTGCCGGCGCAGCAGCTGGCGGAACAGGTCGGGTTCGATGGCGGTCACGGTCATCGGGGTCCTCCCTCAGCGGATCTCAGTGCCTGTGGACGGTGAGGATCGGTGTCGCGCCGGCGTCGGCGCGCAGCCGCTCCAGCCACTGCACGACGTGCGCGGCGACGGTGCGGTGGGTGGCGTCGTTGAGCACGTCGTGCCGGCCGTCGCGGACGGTGCCGAGCTCCGCCCGCGGCAGCCGGGCCGCGAGCCGCTCGGCCCCGGCGACGGGGCTGACGGTGTCGGCCTCGCCGTGCAGGACGAGGACCGGCACGGCGACGGGCGCCGGGGCCAGCAGGTCCGCCGCGACCGGCAGGGCGAGCGCGCCGCGCCGGAAGCCGGTGTCGCCGGTGAGGCGCGCCTGGTGGGTGGGGCATGCGGTGCGGGCCGCCAGCTCCTCCTCCCAGTCGACGGTGACGCCCCCTTCCGCGGCGACGCCGGCCGCGATGACCCCGGCGAACAGCTCCGGGTGCGCCGCGGCGACGGCCAGGGCGTGCAGGGCGCCGGTGTCGGAGCCGGCCAGCACCACCGGGCCGGTCGCGTCGGCCGCGAGGGACGGTGCCGTCTGCGGGGTTGCGGAGCGCACCGCGTAGCCGTCGGCGGCGATGCGGCGGCCGAAGCGGTCGTAGACGCCGGCGTGCTCGCCGCGGCCCGGCAGGACGAGCACCGTGCCGCGGACCGCGATGGCGGCCGGCGGGTCCCAGCGGGCGCCCGCCACGACGGGCGCCCCGATCGTCGCGGTCACCGGGCACCCGCCGCGACCGGCTCGGCCTTGGCCGCGCCGGCCCCGGCGCCGGCGGTGCTCCGGGTGGCCGCGCGGTGCGCGAGCTCCTGGCGGACCAGCGGCAGCAGGTGCCGGCCGTAGTCGATGGCGTCGTCGAGCGGGTCGTAGCCGCGGATCAGGATCGTGGTGACGCCGATGTCGACGTAGTCCAGCAGCGCCTGCGCCACCGTCTCGGGCGTGCCGACCAGCGCGGTCGAGTTGCCGCCGGCGCCGGTTGCCTTGGCCGGGGCGGTCCACAGCGCGCGGTCGTGCAGGTCACCCTTGGCGGCCGCGGCGAGCAGCCGCTGCGAGCCCACGTTCTCCGGTGCGCCGTTGATACGCCACGCCCGCTGGGGCCATTTCGCCGTGCCGCTGGTGATGGTGTCGAGGATCGCGTGCGCCCGCTCCCAGGCGAGGTCCTCCGTGGGGGCGAGGATCGGGCGGAACGACACGCTGATGCCGGGCACGTCGGTGCGCCCGGCGGCGGCCGCGGCGGCCCGCACGGAGGCGATCTGCTCGGCGGTCTCCTTCAGCGGCTCGCCCCACAGCGCGAACGTGTCCGCGTGCTTGCCGCCGACGCGGTACGCCGCCTCCGACGACCCGCCGAAGAACAGCGGGATGCGGTGCGCCGGCTGGACGTGCGCGGCGAAGTCGGCGAAGCGGTAGTAGCGGCCGTCGTAGTCGAACGGCTCCGGCGACGACCAGGCCCGGCGCAGGATCTCCAGGTACTCGTCGGTGCGCGCGTAGCGCTCGTCCTTGTCCAGGTAGTCGCCGTCGCGCTGCTGCTCGGCGTTGTTGCCGCCGGTGATCGTGTGCACGGCGACCCGGCCGCCGCTGAACTGGTCCAGGGTCGCGAACTGCCGCGCGGCGAGGGTCGGCGCGACGAAGCCGGGGCGGTGCGCGATGAGCAGGCCGAGCCGCTCGGTGTGGGCGGCGACGTGCGCGGCGACCTGGCCGCCCTCGGGCCAGCCGGAGCCGTAGCCGATGAGGATCCGGTCGAAGCCGGCGTCCTCGTGGGCGCGGGCGAACCGGCGCGTGTACGCGGGGTCGATCACCGGCCCTGCCGGGGCGTGGATCTCCGAGGCGTGCTGGGTGCCGATCATGCCGACGAACTCGACCGTCATGGCGTCTGCTCCTTCGTATGCTGGGAAAGCGGGTACTTGGACAGGGCGGCCTGGCCGGCCGCGGCGAGGACGGTGTCGTCCTGCGGGGTGTGGATGCGGGCGCAGAGCACGTCGCGCAGGTGGCGCTCCAAGGGGTTGCGGCGGGTGAGGGCGTTGTTGCCGATCAGGGCGACGGCCTGCTCGACCGCGCCGATCGCGGCGCGGGTGCCGACGAGCTTGCCGATGCCCGCGTCGACGGCCAGCCCGGTGTCGTAGTCGGCGGCCTGCGCGCGTACCAGCGCCGACGCCGACACCAGCAGTGCCTCGATCTCGCCGACGGCGGCCTGGAAGCGGGGCAGCGTCGCGAGGGGCTTGCCGAGCGCCGCCGGGGTCCGCTCGTGCAGGAACCCGATCAGCCAGTCCCGGGCCGCGGTGGCGACACCGAGGTACAGGGCGGTGAGGCCCAGGGCGTTCCACGCGGTCAGATCGGCGCCGCGGCCGGCGGGGCTGTGCACGAACGCGTCCAGCGGCACCCGCACGCCGTCGAGGTGGACGTCGTCGCTGCGACTGGCGCGCAGCCCCAGGTGGTCCCAGGTCGGTTCGATCCGCACGCCGGGGCTGCCGCCGCGGACCAGGAACGAGCCGGCCCGAGCCGGCTCGTCGTCGGTGCGGCCCCACACGGCCATCCAGGACAGTGCGACCGCACCGGTGGAGAAGATCTTGTGGCCGGTGACCCGCCACGCCTCGCCGTCGCGGCGCCCGACGGTCGCCGGGAGCCCGCCGCGGGCGGGGGTGCCGAGCTCGGGCTCGACCCGCAGCGCGTTGACGAGCGCCGGGCCGGCCTGCGACTCGGCGAGCAGGTCCGCGTAGACGTGCTCGGGCCAGGACGGCTCACGGGCCTGCGCGGCGTGGGTGAACAGGGTCATCGCCGTGACCAGCGCGACGGCCGGGTCCCCGGCGCCCAACGCGGTCAGGATTTCGACGGTACGGGCCAGCCCCGCGCCCTCGCCGCCGTAGCGAGCCGCGACGGTGGCGGTCAGCAGCCCGTGCTTGTGCACGACCGCGATCCCGTCGTGCGGGAACGTCGCATCCCGGTCGTGCTCCGCCGCCCGTGCGGCAAGCTCGGCGGTCACCACATCCAAGTTCATGCTGCCCTCCTCTCCAGCAGTGGTGGGTCGTGGACGGTCACCGGTGGTGGCGGTCCGGTCAGCGCGGCGACCTCAACGAGGGCGTGCTGGCCGGTGCAGCCCTGCGACAGCCGGGAGCTGGGTACGTCCGCGGTGAGCACGTTGGGGTTGCCGTGCACGCACAGCAGCCGCCCGCCGGGCTCCTCGACGGGGTCGAACCAGGCGCCGGTCGGCAGCCGCACCACGCCGCGGCGCAGCCCGTCGTCGAGGACCGCTCCGGCGAGGCAGGCGCCCCGGTCGTTGAAGACCCGCACGACGTCGCCGTCGGCGATGCCCCGGTCGGCGGCGTCGAGGGGATGCAGGTGCAGGGCCTCCCGGCCGGCGCGCTTACCGGCCAGGCTGGTCGCGCCGACGTCGAGCTGGCTGTGCAGCCGGGTGGCGGGCTGGTTGGCGATGAGCAGCAGCGGGAACCGGGCGGCGGCGGGCCCGCCGAGCCACTCGTCGGGCTCCAGCCACGACGGGTGGCCGGGGCAGTCGGGGTAGCCGAAACCGGCGACGGTCGCGGAGTACAGCTCGATCCGGCCGCTCGGGGTCCGCAGCGCCGTCCGGCCGGCCCGGAAGTCCTCCAGGAGCGTGAAGTGGGTCGGGCCGGGCGGCAGCTCGTACTCGCCGGCGGCCCAGAACGCGTCGAAGTCCGGCGCGTCGTGGCCGTCCGCGTGCAGGTCGGCGCGCCAGCCGTCGTACAGGTGCCGCAGCCACTGCCGTGGGGTGCGGCCCTCGGTGAAGGTGTCGCCGAAGCCGAGCCGGTGCGCGAGGGCGGCGAGGATCGCGTGGTCGTCGCGGGCCTCGCCGACCGGGTCGACGGCGCGGTGCATCGCGATGAGGTGGGTGTCGCGGCGCCCGCCGCCGAGGTCGTCGCGTTCGAGGCCGGTGGTGCTGGGCAGCACGATGTCGGCGTGCCGGGCGGTCGACGTCCAGTGCGGCTCGTGCACCACGACGGTGTCGGGGCGGCCGAACGCGGCCCGCAGGCGGGTCAGGTCCTGATGGTGGTGGAAGGGGTTGCCGCCGGCCCAGTACACGAGCCGGACGTGGGGATAGGTGCGGCGTTCGCCGTTGTAGTCGTACGGGTCGCCGGGCCGCAGCAACATGTCGGCGATGCGGGCCACGGGGATGAACCCGCGGACCGGGTTGACGCCCTGCGGCAGCCACGGCAGGCGCCGGTTGGGGCCGTGGTCGCCGACGTCGCCCATCGAGCCGTAGCCGTGCCCGAAGCCGCCGCCGGGCAGCCCGATCTGGCCGAGCAGCGCGGCGAGCGCGATCCCCGCCCAGACGGGCTGCTCGCCGTGCTGGGCGCGCTGCAGCGACCAGGTGACGGTGACCAGCGTCCGCGCGGCCGCCATCCGCCGGGCGAGGTCGCGGATGCCGGCGGCGTCGACGCCGCAGATCCCGGCGGCCCACGCGGCGTCCTTCACCACCCCGTCGGGGTGCCCGAGCAGGTAGCCGCGGAAGGTGTCGAAGCCGGTCGTGTACCGGTCGAGGAACGCCCGGTCGTGCAGGTCCTCCGCGACGAGGGTGTGCGCGAGGCCGAGCATGAGCGCGGTGTCGGTGCCGGGCACCACCGGCAGCCACTGCGCCTGCACGTCCGCCGGCAGGTCGGCGCGCAGCGGGCTGACGAGCACCACCGGCACCCGCCGCTCGGCGAGCCGGCGCAGGTGGCCGGGGGTCGTGTGGCGGGTGACGCCGCCGGGCGTGACGTACACGTTCTTCGCCGGCACGCCGCCGAACGCGACGAGCAGCTCGGTGTGCTCGGTGAGCGTCGGCCAGGACGACGCGTTGCGCAGCACCTCCTCGGCGTCGCCGACGACATGCGGCAGCAGCACCAGGGACGTGCCGAGGCTGTAGGAGTTGCGGGAGCCGGTGTACCCGCCGAACCCGTTGAGGAAGCGGTGCAGCTGGCTCTGCGCGTGGTGGAACCGGCCGGCGCTGGCCCAGCCGTAGGAGCCGCCGAAGACCGCCTCGTTGCCGTGCTCGCGGCGGACCCGGTCGAGCTCGGCGGCGAGCAGGTCGAGGGCGGCGTCCCAGCCGACCTCGACATAGCCGTCGCGGCCGCGCCGGTCGGTGGGGCCGGGGCCGTGCTCCAGCCAGCCGCGCCGGATCGCGGGCCGGGCCACGCGGGTGCGGTGCCGCAGCCCGCCGGCGACGTTGCCGAGCAGCGGCGACGGCGACGGGTCGGCGGGGTGCGGCTCGACGGTGAGCGCGCCGCCGGCGCCGGCCCGGACCCGGAACGCGCCCCAGTGGGAGGTGGTCGGGGTGCTCATCGGGCGCCGGCCGCCAGCTGGGCCCGCCACTCGCCGGCGTGGTGGCACGCGACCTGCCACTCGTCGCCGGTGGCGGGTGGCGCGGTGACGCAGGCCCGGGTCGCGAACGGGCACCGCGTCGCGTACGAGCACGCGTCGGGCCCGAACGCGGCGGCCGGCGCGTGCTCCGGTGCCGGACGCAGCGCCCGCGCGAGGATCGGGTGCTCCCTGCGCACGCTGGGTGCGGACGCGGTGAGCAGCGCCGTGTACGGGTGCCGCGGCTCGCTCAGCACCCGCTCGATCGGGCCCTGCTCGACCAGCCGCCCGCCGTAGAGGACGGCGACCCGGTCGGCGATCCCGGCGAGGGAGCTCAGGTCGTGGGAGATGACGACGACCGTGACCCCGGACCGGTCCCGCAGGTCGGCGAGGAGCCGCAGCACGTGGTTGCGGTTGGACGCGTCGAGGGCGCTGACGGGCTCGTCGCACAGCAGCAGCCGCGGTTGCAGGGCGACGGCGCGGGCGAGCAGCACCCGCTGCCGCTGGCCGCCGGAGATCTGGCCGGGCAGCCGGTCGGCGAGGGCCGGGTCGAGGCCGACCTGGGTGAGGGCGGCGATGACCCTGGCGTCGATCGCGGCCCGGTCCAGGACGCCGGCGACGGTGAGCCCCTCGGCGACGATCCTGGCCACGGTGTGCTGCGGGTCCAGGGCGCGCAGCGGGTCCTGGAACACGTACTGGACCTGGCCGGTGCGCCGCCACGCGCGCAGCGCCGCGCCGCGCAGCGCGGTGAGGTCGGTGCCGTCGAACGTGATCCTGCCGGAGCGCACCGGCGAGAGGCCGACGACCGCCCGGGCGAGGGTGGTCTTGCCGGAGCCGGTCTCGCCGATGATGCCGAGGATCTCCCCCGCCCGGACCCGCAGCGACAGGTCCGCCAGCACCCGGTGCCGGTCGAACGTGACGTCCAACCGGTCAACCTGCAACAACGTGTTCATGCCCCCACCAGTTCCAGGGTCTCGGCCCGGTGGCACCGGACCTGGCGGTCGTCCAGTGTGGACAGCTGGACGGGGGTGGCGCAGGTGTCCGTGGCGTGCGCGCAGCGGGCCGCGAACCGGCACCCGGCCGGCATCGCGCCGGGCTCCGGCGGGCGGCCGGGGATGACCTCCAGGTCGCGGCGGCGCCAGTCGCCGAGGGACGCGACCCGCAACAGCGCCTCCGTGTACGGGTGCCGCGGGTTGGCGATCACCTCGGCGGTCGGGCCCTGCTCGACGATCTCGCCGGCGTAGAAGACCGCGACCCGGTCGCAGACCTCGGCGACGACGGCGAGGTCGTGGCTGACGAGCAGCAGCGCCAGGCCGCGCGTCTCGCGCAGGTGCCGCAGCAGCTCCAGGACCTCGGCCTGCACGGCGGCGTCGAGGGCGGTGGTGGCCTCGTCGGCGACGAGCAGCTCGGGTTCGCCGGCGACGGCGATGGCGATCAGGGCCCGCTGCAGCATGCCGCCGGACAGCTCGTGCGGGTACTGGTCGTACACCGCCGCGGGCCGGCGCAGCCCCATCGCGGCGAGCAGCTCGACCGCGGCGGCGCGGGTCTCGGCCCGGCGCAGGCCGCGCTTGAGGCGCAGCTGCTCGGCGAGCTGCCGGCCGACGGTCAGCGAGGGGTTGAGGTAGGAGGCGGGGTCCTGGAAGACGGCGGCGAGCCGGTTGCCCCGCACCGCGTCCCAGCCCCGCCGGTCGAGCCCGGTGAGGTCAGTGGGGTCCGGGTCGCCGCCGAGGTGGATGGCGCCGCCGGTGACCGCGACGCCGGGCGGCAGGACGCCGAGGACGGCGCGGCAGGTGAGGGTCTTGCCGGAGCCGGACTCACCGACCAGGCCGACGGACTCACCCCGTTCGATGGCGAACGACACGGCCCGGACGGCCTCGTGGCCGGCGCCGACGGACACGTACAGGTCCTCGACCCGCAGGACGGGGCTCATGCCGCCACCTCCGCTTCGCTCCGGCGCCGGCCTGAGCCACAACTGCCACACGATGAGCGGCCCAAGACGCTCCGCTGGCCGCTCATGCCGCCACCTCCGCTTCGCTCCGGCGCCGGCCTGAGCTCCACCCTGAGCCTATGATTCGCAGCCCTCCGCTTCGCTCCGGACCGCTCATGCCGCCACCTCCGCTTCGCTCCGGCGCCGGCCTGAGCTCCACCCTGAGCCCATGATTCGCAGCCCTCCGCTTCGCTCCGGACCGCTCATGCCGCACCGCCGGGGCGGATCGCGTCGGCGAGGGCGTTGAGCGCGGCGACCGCCAGCATGATCAGGGCGGCGGGGATGACCGGCGCCCACGGCTGCTGGGCGAGGAACCCGAGCTCGCTGGCGAGCACGCCGCCCCACGTGGGTGCCGGCGGCTGGACGCCGATGCCGAGGAACGTCAGCGACGACACGGCCAGCAGCGCCCCGCCGGTGGCCTGCGCGGCGGTGACGGCGACGGTCGGCACGACCTTGCCCCACACGTGGGTGCGCAGGATCCGCCACCGGGAGGCGCCGAACAGCTCGGCGGCCTCGACGTACTGGGCGCGGGTGAGGCTGAGCCCGGCGGCGCGGGTGACCCGGAAGAACAGCGGCGCGAACAGCACGCCGATGGCGACCATCGCCTGGGTGAGGCCGTTGCCGAGGACGCCGGTGACGGCGATGGCGAAGACGATGAACGGCAGCGTCATGACCGCGTCGACGGCGCGCAGCAGCATCCACTCGACGCCCCGGCCGAGCCACAGCGACGCGAGACCGGGCAGCACGCCGAGGGCCAGGCCGACCCCGACGCTCTGCAAGGCGGCGGCGACGGTGGTCCCGGTGCCGGCGAGGAGCCGGCTGAACACGTCGCGGCCCAGGTAGTCGGTGCCGAACGGGTGGGCCGGGCTGGGCCCGCGCAGCGCCAGGTCCGGGTCCTGCAGCAGCGGGTCGTGCGGCGCGACCGCGCCGCCGAACACGGCGAGGAACGCGACGACGGCCAGCACCGCGACCGCGAAGCGGACCGACGGCAGCCACCGGAACCGGCGCAGGGACGGCCGGGCGGCCGTGAGGGTGCTCATCGCCTGCCCTGCGGGGTGAGGCGCAGCACCGCGACGTTGACCAGCGTGTTGCAGATCAGCACGACGGTGACGGTGACCAGCAGGGTGCCCTGGATGAGCGGGATGTCGTGCTGGCTGGACGCCTGCAGCGTGAGCTGGGCCAGGCCCGGCAGGTTGAAGATCTTCTCGGTGACGACCGCGCCGCCGAGGACCATCGGCACGCCCATGCCCAGGACGGTGAGCGCCGGGCCGATCGCGTTGCGCAGCGCGTGGCGGAACAGGACCCGCCTGGCGCCGAGGCCGCGCACGACGGCGCCGGTCACGTAGTTCTCGCCGAGCTGCCCGACCAGCGACGTGCGCAGCTGCCGGGCGATGGAGGCGGCGATGTCGAGGCTGAGCGCCAGGGCGGGCAGGATCGCGAAGCGCAGCCACGCCCCGGCCCCCTGCTCCAGGGGGACGTAGCCGCCCGCCGGCAGCGCCTTGAGCAGCACGGCGAAGATGACGATGAGGCCGATGCCGAGCACGAACGGCGGCAGCGTGCCGAGCCCGGAGGCGACGGCGGTGACGGCCCGGTCGAGCCGGCTGCCCTGCCGCAGCGCGGCGGCGATGCCGGCGGCGCCGCCGATGAGCACGGCGAGCAGCACGGCGAGCCCGGCGAGGGCGAGGTCGACCGGCAGCGCCGCGAAGATGCTGTCGGCGACCGGGATGGTGGTGAAGTACGACCGGCCGAGGTCGCCCTGCAGCGCGGAGAACAGCCAGTCGAGGTACTGCACCGGCAGCGGCCGGTCCAGGCCGAACTCGTGGTTCATCCGGGCGATGTCGGCCGGGGTGGCGGTCTCGCCGAGGACCGCGGCGGCCGGGTTGCTCGGCGACAGCGCGCCGAGCCCGAACGTCAGCAGCGACGAGAACACGAACACGACGACGGGGGTGGCGAGGGTACCGATCCAGCGCCGGGACCGCCGTGGCCGCGGCGCGTCCGGTGCCGCGGCCGGGACCGGCTGGACGAGGTCGGGCGGCCTGGAGAGCAGCGTGGTCATGACACGGTCACCCCTTCGAAGCGCTGGACGGCGGTGAACCCGGGGATCGCCGACACGCCGGCGCGGCGGGCGAGGATCCGGGGCACGCTGTAGAGGAAGACGTTGGGCATCGACTTGACCGCGATCGCGGTGGCCGCCTGCAGGACGCTCGGGTAGGACGGGTCGTCCAGCGGCGTCCTGCTGACCTTGGCGAGGGCGTCGACGAGCTCCTGCGGGGTCTGCCGCCCGGGGTTCATGAGCCCCTCCTTGCCGAACAGCACCTGGAACGCCTGCACGGCGGAGTCCCGGCCGGCGAACTGGTCCACGAACAGGGCCTTGCTGTGCTGCACGTACACCAGCTGGGTGGCCTGGGCCTGCGGGATGACCTCGATGGTGGCCTTGAACCCGGCGGCGTTGAGCTGCGACTGCAGCTGCTCGGGCACGCCCTCGGCCTTGGCGGTGGTGATGACGACCTCGACCGGCGAGGTGCCGTAGCTGGACTGCGCCAGCAGTTGCTTCGCCTTCCCGGGGTCGTACTGGTAGATCCCCTCGAGGCTGTTGCTGTAGCCGGCGTAGCCCTTCGGGAACGGCTGGTAGGCGACCTCACCGTGGTCGAACTGGGCGGTCTTGAGCAGCGCGGCCCGGTCCACGGCGTAGCGCAGCGCCTCGGTGACCTTCGGGTCGTCGAACGGCTTCTTGGTGATGTTGACGTCGAGGACCGCGACGACCAGCGACGGGATCACCTGCACCTGCAGGCCGGCGGCCTTGGCGGCCTCGACCTGGCTGCCGGGGATCTGGGCGACGTCGTACTGCCCGGACTGCAGGGCGGCCACGACGGTGGCGGGCTCCGGCAGCGGGTACGCCTCGAACCCGCCGAGCTTGATGTTGGCCGCGTCCCAGTAGTCGGGGTTGCGGGTGAGGACGGCCTTGGCGTTCTGCACGTACGAGGTGAGCGTGAACGGCCCGGCGCCGACGGGCTTGGTCGCCAGGGCGGCGGCGTCGGCGTCGATCGCGGCCGGGCTGACGATCATGCCGGTCTTGCCGGCGAGGAGGTTCGGGATCTGGTAGTCGGGCTCGGCGAGGCCGAGGACCACGGTGGTGGCGTCCGGCGCGGTCACCGCTTTGACGTTGGCCAGCTGCGCGGCGACGAGCGACTTGGGCAGGTCGCGGCCGCGTTCGAGGCTCTTCTTCACCGCGGCGGCGTCCAGGGCGGTGCCGTCGCTGAACTTGAGGCCGGGCCGCAGCGTGAACGTCAGGGTGGTGCCGGCGCTGTCGTACTTCCAGCCGGTGGCGAGCGCGGGGACGGCGTTGCCCTGCTCGTCGAGCTTGGTCAGGCCGGCGTAGACCAGCGACAGCAGGTGCACGTCCCAGCCGGCGGACGAGGTGACCGGGTCCCAGCTGGTGACGCTGGACCAGCCCCACTTGAGGGTGCCGCCGGCGGCGCCGGGGGCCGCGACCGTCCCGTCACCGCAGGCGGCGAGCAGGGTCGCGGTGCCGGCGGCGGCACCGAGTCCGAGGAACGACCTGCGGGTCAGCGATGAGCTCATGGGAACGGAAGCCTTTCGGAGGGTGCCGGAGGGTGTGCTGAAGGTGCGCGGGGCCGTCCGCCGCGCCTGCCCGGTCTGCTCCGGGCGCGCGGCGGCTGGATGGGTTGCGTCGGTGGATGCGCGGGCCCGCGGCACGGCAGCGTGCCCGGCGGGTCAGTGGATCGACGGTGACTTATCGACAGAGGGCGCTTGCCGTGCGCCTGAGGTCGACGTAGCGACGAACTACGCCGGGGTGGGTCGATGTCATGTGCCCATCATGGGGACGCCGCCGAACTCACGTCAATAGCCATCTGGAAGTGTCTTATTGTTCGAGACAAATCCGATGGTTTTTATAGGAGTTATCAGGCCGGGGCGGCCCGGTCCGCCGCCGCGACGTACTGCTCCAGGGGCCGCCACCCCGGCACGATCGCCCTGCCCAGCGGGCCTTCGAAGAGTAGGGTCGGCAGCGCGTAGCGCAGACCGCCGTCGATCTCCTTGGCCGCGCCGCAGTGTGGACCAGGTGCCGTGAGACCGATCACCTCGGGCGCCGGGCGGCGGGTCTCCAGCCAGTCCGCCCGTACCGCGGCCGAGACCTCCGGCGAGCCGAGGTCGCGCTCCAGGCGGGCCGGATCCAGCCCCGGGACCCCGGCCGCGGCGGCCAGGACCCGCTCGGGGGTGTCGGCGGGCTCGCCCCGCAGGAACATGGCCTCGCGGAGCCTGCGCAGTACCGCATCCTCCAGCCCCTGCCGGGCGGCGGCCTTCGCCCCCAGGGACGCCGGCCAGGAGCTCAGCGCGACCCGCTCCAGGCGGGCGGGGCAGTGCGCGCCGGTGTGCCCCGAGACCTCCCGCACGAACCGGTGGTACCAGGCGGCCTCGGCAGCGGGGTCCGGAGGCGGGTCGTCGTCGAGGTCGAACAGGATGCCGTACACCCGCCGCCAGCGGAACCTGCCGGCGGTCAGCTCCCGCAGCCTCCGGAAGGTCGGCTCCGAACCCCAGGCCCAGGGGCACATCGGGTCGGTGTACTCGACGACGGTGGGCGTCACCTGCGGACGTCCCCCTCGTCCACGGGCGCCCACAGGCTGGGCAGGTTGACCACGATCCCCTCCTGGCTGCTGCGGGCGATGACGACGACCGCCTCCTCCGCGCCGGGGTTCTCCTCGCGGTGCGGCACGAACGGCGGCACGAAGATGTAGTCGCCGGGCTCGGTCTCGACCCGGACCTCGGTGTCGCCCTCGGCGAACACGAACACCGGGTGGCCGGACACGACGTAGATGGCGGTCTCGGCCTCGCCGTGGTGGTGGTCGCCGGAGTTGGTGGCCGGGGCGACGTGGGTCTGGCCCATCCAGACCTTCTCGGAGCCGACGGTCTTGCCCGAGACGGCCTCCAGGCGGGTCATCCCGCTGGTCTGCCGGGTGTCGCCGCTGAGCTCCTTGCCCTTGATGTGGCGCAGCGTGGCGTGCCAGTGGTCGGTCGGGTGCTCGGTCATGCGGTCCTCCTAGGCGGTTCTGCCGCCGACGAGGCCCAGCAGCGACGCCGCTGGCTCCGCCGGTGACTCGGTGAGCAGGTCGGCGATGGTGACGCCGTTGAGGATCTCCTCGGTGCGGGCCTGGATCGCCCGCCACACCGCGGTGACGCCGGGCGCGCGGGTCGCGTCGGCCGGGTCGGCGGGCCCGTCGGGGCTCTCGCCGTGCACGGTCATGAGCCCGCCGTCGACCGCGCCGACGACGTCGGCCAGGGTGATCGTGGCCGCGTCGCGGCCGAGCCAGTAGCCGCCCTCGCAGCCGCGCTGGCTGCGGACCAGGCCCGTGCGGCGCAGGTCGCGCATCACGGACTTGAGGAACCGGTACGGGATGTGCTGGGCGGCCGCGATGCCCTCGCAGACCAGTGGACGCCCGGCGTCGGCCGCCAGCTCCACCAGTGCGCGGATCGCGTAGTCCGCCTTCGCCGATATACGCATGGCTTCCTCGCCGACGGGGGTTGATCGCAGCACCGTAAACCCTACCAAACGACTTCGGTATGTATCCATTGCGCCGGGCGTACCGAGGCGGCTTTTGGAGTCTTTTAGTCCGTTTTGTCGTTAAGGTCAGCAGTGGCGGGGCACGACGCCCCGCCGGACGGGAGCGACTGAAGCATGAACCGCAGGAGTCTGCTGCTGGGCGCGGGCGCGGTGGGCCTCACCGCCGCCGTCGGCGGCGCCGCGATCGCGGTGGCCGCGCCGGAGGACGTCGAGGCGGGCCGGCGGTCACAGCCGCTGCTCACCTGGGAGCTGACCGGCGGGTTCGTGCCCGCCGGCTGGAATGCGCTGCGCGCCCCGCGCCTGGTCGCGTACGACGACGGCACCCTCGTCGCCGACGCCGCCCGCCGCGTGAAGGTCGGCCAGGGCACCCTGCGCTCGCTGCGCAACCACGCCACCGCCGTGCTGCGCGACCCCGCCAACACCCGCCGCCGCCCCGGCGCACCCATGATCGCCGACGTGCCGTCGACCGTGTTCACCGTGCGGGGCAACGGCCGCCGCTTCCGGGCCCAGTTCGAGGGCCTCGAGGAGACCCGGCCCGACCGCGCGTACCCCACCGCGGCGTACTCGCTGCTGGACCACGTGACCCAGCTGCGCAACCGGACGCTGCAGACCGGATCGGCCTTCCACCCCGACGCGGTCCGGCTCGTCGCGGTCCTGCTCGACCCGGCGCAGCGGCCCACCGCCGTGGCGCCGTGGCCGGCCGGGGTGCCGGTGCCGCGGCTGGACAAGGACGAGTTCGTCGCCCAGCTCGACCTGCGCGGCCGGCCGGCCCGGGCCCTGCTGCGCGCGGTGCCGCGCCCGGACCCGGCGCAGTGGCCGGTGTTCGCGACCGCCGACGGCCGGCGCTTCCAGGTCAACCACCGGTTCCTGCTCCCCCACGAGTGACCCGCGCCCAGCCGGCTGATCGGCCGGCTGAGCGGCCGGCTGAGCGGCCGGCTGATCGGGTGCGCTCAGCGCGGTGCCGACACCATGGATGTCACGCCGCGCACGACGGTGGCCACCAGCCGGTCGAGGGTCGCCTCGACGTCCTGGGGCAGGCCGAAGCCGCCGGAGGTGTGCAGGACCGCGAAGCCGTGCATCGCCGCCCGCGTGATCCGGGTGGCGTGCACGATCTCGTCGCCGTCCAGGCCGTACCCGCGCAGCACGGCGAAGCACAGCCCGACGAAGCGGTCCGCGGCGGCCGCGACCGCCGGGTCCGGGTCCGGGGCCTGCGGCAGCAGCGCGTAGCGGTGCGGGTGGGTGACGGCATAGCGGTGGTAGGCGCGCATGAGCGCCTCGAGCGCGGCGTCGCCGCTGAGGCCCAGCACGGCCGCGGTCGCCTCGGCGGTGAACTGCTCGAACAGCCGCACGGCGAGCAGGTTGCGCAGCTCGGTGAGGCTGCCGACGTGCTTGTACAGCGACGGCGTGGCCACGCCGGTGCGGGCCGCGACCGCGGCGAGGGTCAGCGCCGCCGGGCCGTCGGCGTCCACGAGGGCGAGCGCGGCGTCGACGACGGCGTCGCGGCTCAGGCCTGCCCTAGGCAACGGCGTGGTGGCCGAGGAAGGCGGACACCGCGGCGGCGGTCTCGGCGGGGAACTCCGAGTGCGGGTAGTGCCCCGCGCCGTCAATCATCGTGACGGTGCCGCCGACGCGCCCGGCGACAAGGCGGGCCTCGGCGGCCGGGTCGGGGAAGTCGGGATCCTTGGTGCCCATGAGGACCAGGGCCGGGGTGCGGACCTCACCCAGGCGGGCCACGCAGACGGAGACGTCGGCGGCGAACATCGCCCGCAGCGCCGCCATCCGGCCGGGCTCGGCGAGGTTCGCCGACAGCGCGCGCCGTTCCTGGCGGAACGTGGCGGGCTTGCGCGTCTTGTACAGGCTCGCCCAGTACACCATCCACAGTGGACGGAACCGGCCGACCGCCCAGATCGCGGCGCGCATCAGCGCGTTCGGCTTCGGCATGACGCGAGCGAACGGGGCGCTGAGCACGACGGCGCGCAGCAGCTCGGGCGCCTCGGCGGCGGCCCAGACGGCGCTGGCGCCGGTGTAGGAGTTGGTGAACAGCACGGCGGGGCCGGCGTCGAGGTGCCGCAGCAGCGCGACGATGTCGCGGCCGATCGCCTCGGGGCTGTAGTCAGCCCAGACGGCGTCGCTGCCGCCGTGGCCGCGCAGGTCCATCGTGACGACCCGGTATCCGGCGGCGGCGAACAACGCGCCCGTCGGCTCGTAGGTCGCGCGCGTCATACCGATGCCGGGCACGCACAGCAGCAGGGGTCCGGCGGTGCCGCTGTCGTCGTAGGCGATGCGGCCACCCTCGTGGCTAAGTTCCATAGCTAAAAAGCTAATGGCATTAGCCAGCGCTGTCAAGGCTCACGCTCACCCGATGCCGGCCGCTTTGCAGGCGTCGGCGTAGGCGCCGGCACACAGCGCGCCCGGCGTGACGAAGCCGTCCTTCACCACCGTCGAGGCGATCGTGTCCCTGGTGACCGTCACCGGGTCGAGCAGGATCGACGGGACCCGCCCGGCGCCGTTGTCGACCGTCGCCGGCACCGCCGGCCGCTTGCCGCGCACCAGGTCGTTGGCGAGCGCCGCCGCGGTCTCCGCCTCGGTGCGGAGCGCCTTGTACACCGTCATGTACTGGTCGCCGACGAGGATCCGCTGCAGGGTGGTGGTCTCGGCATCCTGGCCGGTGACGGGCACCTGCGGCAGGCCCGCCGCCTGCATCGCGGCGATCGCGGCGCCCGCGGTGCCGTCGTTGGCGGCGTACACCCCGACGATCGTGCGGCCGCGCAGCGTCGGCAGGATTCGGGCGGTCCACGCCCTGGCGTTGTCGGGGTCCCACCCGGCGGTGTCGGACTCGGCCGCGACCCGGACCTTGCCGTCGAGGCCGGCGTGCGCGCCCTGCTTGAACAGCGTCGCGTTGTTGTCGGTCGGCGAGCCGTTGATCCACAGGATCTCCCCTGCGGACGCCTTCGCACCGAGGGCCTGCAGCAGCGCCGCGGCCTGCAGGGAGCCGACCTTCGCGTTGTCGAAGGAGACGTAGTAGTCCACGGCGGCCTTGAGCACGAGGCGGTCGTACGAGATGACCGGCACGCCCTTGGCCTTGGCCGCGGCGACGATCTCCCCCGCGGCGACGCTGTCGACCGGGCTGATCACGAGCACCTTCGCGCCCTGGGCGAGCGTCTCCTGCGCCTGTTGCAGCTGGGTGCCGGTGCTCTGCTCGGCGTTGCGGTAGTCGACCTCGCAGCCGGGGCACAGCTCGGAGAGCTTCTGCGCGAAGTACGGCTGGTCGCCCGCCTCGTACCGGCTGGTATTGCGGTCCGGCAGCAGCAGCGCCACCTTCGCCGACGGCCCGGCGTCGTCGCCGGTCTCCAGGGACTGGCTGCACCCCGCCGCGGTGGACAGGGCCAGCGCGGACAGGGCCAGCAGCACGGCAACGCGTCTCATGTGACACACCCTCAGTACGTGAAGCGGGACACCAGGACACGCATGTCGGACGCCATCCGGGCGAGCTGGTCGACGGCCTCGCCGGTGCTGGTCACACCCTCGTTGGTCGATTTGGTCGCGTCGGCGACGCCGGCGATGTTGGTGGCGATGTCGACCGAGCCGCCGGCCGCCTCGTCGACGCTGTGGCCCATGGCGCGGGCCGTGACCGCCTGCTCCTCGACGGCGGCGGCGATCGAGTGCTGGTACTCGCTCATCTGCGCGATGACCTCACCGATCTGCCCGATCGCGGCGACGGCGTCCTCGGTGTCGAGCTGGATCGCCTGGACGCGCTTGCCGATGTCGTCGGTGGCCCGGGCGGTCTCCCGGGCGAGGTCCTTGACCTCCTGGGCGACGACGGCGAAGCCCTTGCCGAAGTCGCCGGCCCGGGCCGCCTCGATGGTCGCGTTGAGCGCGAGGAGGTTCGTCTGCCCGGCGATCGACGTGATGACCTTGATGACCTCGCCGATCTCGCCGGAGGAGGCGCCGAGCTTGCCGATGGTCTCGTTGGTAGCCGCCGCGATCGACACCGCGGTGGCAGTGACGGTGGCGGCGTGCGCGGTGCTGCGGGAGATCTCCTCGACCGCGCCGCCCATCTCCGTGGCGCCGTGGGCGACGGCGGCGACGTGCTCGCTGACCTCGTTGGCGGCCCGGGCGACGAGCTCGGCGCGGGTGTTGGCGTCGGTGGCGCTGGTGTCGATCTGCCGGCTGATCGCGGCGAGCTCCTCGGCCGCCGCGGACAGCGTCGCGGAGTTGTCGCCGAGGCTGCGCACCGCCTCCCGGGTGCTGGCCGTGGCCGCGTTCAGCGCGCGGGCCGTGTCGCCGACCTCGTCGCGCTGGCGGATGTCGGCCTCGGCGGTGAGGTCACCGGCGGCGACCGCGGTCAGCACGCCGTGCACGCGGCGGATCGGGCGCACGATGAGCCCGGTCAGGTACCGGCTGAGCAGCAGCGCCGCCGCGAGCCCGACGGCCAGCGCGGCGAGCATCGCGACCCGGGCCCGGCGGTAGGCGTCGGACGCTTCCTCGGCGCTGGCGCGGCCGCTGGACTGCTCGTAGGCAAGCAGGTCGGCGAGGGCGCTCATCGCGTTGCCGGTGACGGTGGCGCCGTCGCCGAGGTAGACGGCCTGAAACCCGGGGACGTCACCGGCGGCGACGAGCGGCAGGAGCCGGTGGTCGCGGATGTTGCGGAAGGCGCCCCACCAGATCGTGAAGCGGTCCAGCAGCTGCCGCTGCTTCGTGGTGGCGACGGTCCGGCGGTAGGCGGCGAGCTCGCGGTCCACGGCGGCGTCGGCGGCGACGATGCCGTCCTGGAACGCCTTGCTGGCCACGGGGCCGTTGGACAGGGCAAGGTTGGCGACGTCGTTGCGGACCCGCATCGCCGACTCGTTCATCGCGGCGAGGTGCGCGGACGGCACCAGATTGTCGTGGTACAGATCGGCGGCCTTCGCGTTGACCCGGCCGAGGTTGGTGACACCGACGCCGAGCACGACGGCGCCGACGGCACAGCACACCAGGACCAGCAGCACGAGCTTGCGGGCCACCGGCTGGTCGGCCAGCCAGTGCCGTCTCTGTCGCTGCGACTCCGCACCCTTCACGAACCCGCCGATCGGCGGCTGAACCTCCGACCTGAGCCATTCCTGTCACGACGACCCGGCCACCCGGCAGCACGATGCCGGGCGCGGTCACCGTGCCCCGACGGCCGGCGCCGGGGATGGTCACAGCGCCCGGCGCAGCCACTCCTCGACGCCCGCGACGTGGATCGTGGCCCATGACCGGGCGACCTCCGGCTGCCGGGCGGCGATCGCGTCGACGATCGCCTGGTGCTGCTCGCGGGTGCTCTCGGCCGCGCCCTCCTGGGTGAGGCCGCGCCAGATCCGGGCCCTGGTCGTCGGCCCGGACAGCCCGTCGATGAGCGAGCACAGCACCGCGTTGCCGGAGCCGGCCGCGATCTGCCGGTGGAACTCCAGGTCGTTGGCGACGAGCGCCTCGATCGTCGGGTTGTCGCCGAGCTGGTCGAGCACCGCCTGCAGCTTCGTGATGTCCTCGGCCGGCATGCGCTCCGTGGCCAGGGCCGTCGCCGCCGGCTCCAGGATCCGGCGGACCTCGAGGAACTGCAGGACGGTGTCGTCGCGGTGGAAGTCCACCACGAAGCTCAGCGCGTCGAGCAGCAGGTCCGGCGCGAGGCTGGTGACGTAGGTGCCGTCGCCCTGCCGCACGTCCAGGACCCGGATCATCGACAGGGCCTTGACCGCCTCGCGCAGCGAGTTGCGGGACAGGCCGAGCCGCTCGGCGAGGTCCGCCTCCTTCGGCAGCCGGTCGCCCGGGCCGAGCTCACCGGAGGTGATCATGCCCTTGATCTTGTCGATTGCCTCGTCGGTCAGTGCCATGCGTGCCTCCGCAGCGACTGTACGCCCGTCGTTGCCGGGTCAGGGCCGGTGCCGAGCCGGTAGCACGCCACGGCGGTGCCGCCGAAGATGGCCCGCCAGCCGGCGTCGTCCGTGTCCGCCAGCAGGTCGCGCAGCAGGTCACGCATGGTGTCCAGGACACGGCGGTACGAGGATGCGAGCAGGCACACCGACCAGTCCGAGCCGAACATGAGCCGGTCGGCGCCGAACAGCTCGACGGCCGCGCGCACGTAGGGCCGCAGGTCCTCGGCGGTCCAGGCGCCGAGGTCGGCCTCGGTGACCAGGCCGGACAGCTTGGCGGTCACGTTCGGGCAGTCCGCGAGCCGGGTCAGGTCGTCGCGCCACGGCCGCAGCGACCCCGACCGGATGGGGGGCTTGCCGAGGTGGTCGAGCACGAACCGGACCGACGGCAGGCCGGCGGCGAGCCGGGCGCACTCCCCCAGCTGCGCGTCGACCAGGGTCACAGCAGCCCCGCCTCCCGCAGCGCCGGCCACAGCGAGGCGGGCGGCGGCGCGGTCGCGAGGGCCGCGTTGCGGCGCACCTGCTCCGGCGAGTCCGCGCCGACGACGACCGCGGTGACCGCCGGGTCGCCCGCGGCGAACGCGAGCGCGGCCGCCGGCAGGGTCGTGCCGTGCCGCTCGCACACCGCCGCGATGGCGCGGGCCTTCGCGACCAGGTCGGCGGGGGCGGCGCCGTACTCGTAGGGCAGGTCCGCGCTCGGCTCGGCGACGGCGAGCAGCCCGCTGTTGAACACCCCGGCGTTGAGCACCTCGACGCCCGCCGCGGCGCACGCCGGCAGCAGCGCCTCTTGGGCCGGCTGCTCCAGCACCGTGAACCGGCCGGCGACCAGCACCACGTCGGGGCGGCACTCCTGGACCACGCGGGTCAGGACCGCGGCGTCCTTCGACCCGGCACCGATCGCGCCGACGAGGCCCTCCTCGCGCAGCTGCGCCAGGGCCGGGAAGCCGGTGCGCAGCGCGACCTCCTGATGCTCCTCGGGGTCGTGCAGCAGCGCCACGTCGACCCGGTCCAGGCCCAGCCGGGCCAGGCTCGCCTCCAGGCAGCGGCGGATGCCGTCGCGGCTGAAGTCCCAGACCCGCCGGTGGGTCGCCGGGACCGCGAAGCCCTCGGTGTCCATACCGCCGGACCAGGACGGGTCGCCGACCAGCAGCCTGCCGACCTTGGTGCTGACCGTGTACTGCTCGCGCGGCCGCTCCCGCAGCGCCTCGCCGAGCCGCCGCTCCGACAGCCCGAGCCCGTAGTGCGGTGCGGTGTCGAAGATGCGCACCCCGGCGTCCCACGCGGCGTCGACGGTCGCGTGGGCCCGCTCGTCGTCGATCTCGTGGTAGAGGTTGCCCAGCTGCGCGCAGCCCAGGCCCAGCCGGACGGCCGGGTCCGCGACGGCGCTCATCGCGGGGGCCGCAGCCGCAGGCCGTGCATGCCGCCGTCGACGGCCAGGACGGTGCCGGTCGTCGCGCCGGCGAGGGGGCTGGCGAGGTAGCCGATCGCCGCCGCCACCTCCTCGGCGCTGACCAGCCGGCCGGTCGGCTGCCGGGCCTGCAACGCGGCGAGCTCAGCCTCGGGGTCGCTGGCCTGGGCGAGCAGCCGGCGCACCCAGGGCGTGTCGACGGTGCCGGGGTTGACGCAGCAGACCCGGATGTTCTCGCGGACGTGGTCGGCGGCCATCGCGGCGGTCAGCGCCTGGACCGCGCCCTTGCTGGCGCTGTAGAGGGCGCGGTCGGGCAGCCCGGCGTGCGCGACGATCGAGCAGGTGTTGACGATCGCGGCGTGCGCGGAGCGGCGCAGGTGCGGCAGCGCGGCCCGGGTGACCCGCACCAGGCCGACGACGTTGACGTCCAGGACGCGGTGCCACTCCTCGTCGTCGTTGCTCTCCACGGTGCCGACGGCACCGATGCCGGCGTTGTTGACCAGGATGTCGAGGCCGCCCAAGGCCTCCACGGCCGCCGCGACCCCGGCCCGCACGGTGGCGTCATCGGTGACGTCGGCGGTGATGCCGATCAGCGGCTCGGGCAGCCCGTCGGGGCGCAGGTCGAGGCACGCCACGCGGGCGCCCCGCCCGGCCAGGTGCAGGGCCGTGGCCAGGCCGATCCCGGACGCGCCGCCGGTGACGACGGCGGCGAGACCGTCAAATTCTCCTCGCACAACTCCCCCAATACATCGGAGGTCTGTTGTGTACCAGTCCCGCACCACGAAACACAAGCGTTCCGGTTTCGAGATTCATCCGATGATGTCGGGCTGCGGGGTGGCGGCCCGGGCGAGGAACAGGTCGCGTTCGCGCCCGTTGCCGGTCAGCGCGGCGGCCCGGGCGAACTCGGCCCGGGCTTCCTCCAGCCGGCCGAGGCGCTCGAGCAGGTCACCGCGGGCGGCCGGCAGGTACGGGTAGCCGGTGAGCGCCCCGTCGAGCTCGTCGAGCAGCGCCAGGCCCGCCGCCGGCCCCGATGCCATGCCGACGGCGACCGCCAGGTTCAGCCGCACGACCGCCGACGGCGCGACGTGCGCCAGCAGCCGGTACAGCGCGACGATCCGCGGCCAGTCGGTGTCGGCGGGGCGCAGCGCCCTGGCGTGACAGGCGGCGATCGCGGCCTGCAGCCCGTAGGGCCCGAGCGTGCCGAGCGCCTCCGCCGACGCCAGCGCCGCCAGGCCGCGGCGGATCAGCAGCCGGTCCCACAGCCGCCGGTCCTGGTCCATGAGCAGCACCGGGGTGCCGTCCGGCGCGGTGCGGGCGCGGAGCCGCGCGGCCTGCAGCTCCATGAGCGCGCACAGCCCGTACACCTCGGGCTCCGACGGCAGCAGTCCGGCCATGACGCGGCCGAGGCGGATCGCCTCCTCGCACAGCTGCGGCCGGGCCCAGTCGTCGCCGACGGACGCGGAGTAGCCCTCGTTGAAGATCAGGTAGACGACGCCGAGCGCGGCCGTCAGGCGCGCCGGCAGCTCGGCCGGGGCCGGCAGCTCGAACTGCACGCGCCGCGCGGCGAGGGTCCGCTTGGCGCGCAGGATGCGCTGCGACACCGTCGCCTCGGTGGTCAGGAACGCGCGGGCGATCGCGGTGGTGCTGAGGCCGCCGAGGGTCCGCAGGATCAGCGCCACCTGCGACTCGGTGCTCAGCGCCGGATGGCAGGCGGTGAAGATCAGCCGCAGCAGGTCGTCCTGGATGTGGTCGTCCATGTGGTCGTCAAGGTCCGGCGGCTCGTCCAGCACCCCCTCGGGGGCGCCGAGCACGGCGAGCTTGCGCTCGTAGTTGGCGCGGCGGCGCAGCACGTCCACGGCGCGGTGCTTCGCGGTGGCCATCAGCCACGGGCCCGGGTCGTCCGGCACCCCGCGCACCGGCCACTGCTCCAGCGCGATGACGAGCGCGTCCTGGGCCAGCTCCTCGGCCAGACCGACGTCGCGCACGATCCGGGCCAGCCCGGCGACGAGCCGCGCCGACTCGATCCGGAAGACCGCCTCGACCGTGTCACGTACGTCCACAACCGGTGATTATGCGGGCACCGGCGAGGCCAGCTCCAGCTCCGAGGTCAGGGCGACGGCACCCGGATCCGGGTGAACGGGACGAATCTCACCCGGTCGCCGGTCCACGGCACCGTCCCGGCGGCGGATACCGGTCATTGAGCCACCTGCCGGACGCGATTGTGGGACGCTGCGCACCGTGAGACGGATGCTTCCGGATTGGCTGCTGTTGCCCGGCGTGCTCGCGTTCGCCGTGTCGCTCGGCAGCTGGTTGCAGGTCGCGAGGCTGGAAGGGCCGCAGCTGGACGACCCCGACATCGAGGTCTACGTGCAGGCGGGCGCCGCCTTCCGGCACCACGAGCACGTCTACGACCTGGCCTTCACCGCCGGGCACTGGCCGTTCACGTACCCGCCGGTCACGCTGCTGGCGTTCGAGGAGCTGTCCCGGCTCGGCAGCACCGGCGCCCTCGTCGCGCTCAACGCGCTCACCGTCGTGTCGCTGGTCGTGGTGTGCCTGCTCAGCCTCCGCATGGCGGGCCTGCGCGGCCGGGCCGGGCTCACCGGCGCCGCCCTGGCCCTCGCCGCCGGCGGCCTGTGGCTGGAGCCCGTCCAGGCGAACCTGAACGACGGCCAGATCAACATGATGCTGGTGCTACTGGTCCTGGCCGACTTCGCGCTGCCCGGCGGGCACCGGCTGCGGGGTGCCGCGATCGGCGTGGCGACCGCCGCCAAGCTGGTCCCCGGCATCTTCATCGGGTACCTGCTGATCACCCGCCGGTACCGCGACGCCGCGACGGCCACCGGGGTGTTCGCCGCGCTGACCGTGCTGGGCTTCGCCGCCGACTGGCGCGACTCGGCGCAGTACTGGTTCACCGGCATGTTCGCCAGCTCCGGCCGGGTCACTCAGGACGCGGCGCTCGGCGGGTCCTTGGACCAGTCGCTGCACACCCTCGCCGCCCGCTGGACCGGCTCGGACGGCGTCTACTACGCCCTGGCCATCGTCGTGGCCGTGGCCGGGTTCGCCGTCGCCCGGGCCGCGTGGGCGCGCGGCGACGAGCTGCTCGGGGTGGCCTGCACCGCGCTCACCGGCCTGCTCGTCTCGCCGGTGTCCTGGACGTACCACTACGCCTGGATCGTGCCGGTCCTCGTCGCGTCGGCCGCGGTCGCCGCGCAGGTCCCGGCCCGGCTGCGGTGGCTCGCCGCCGGCCTGCCCGGCGTGCTCGTCATGGCGTTCCTCGCCTGGCCGATGCAGGGCCGCGGGGACCACGTCGCCGCCCCGCGCGGCGTGCTGTGGCACCTACCCGACATCGAGGACCCCACCACCTGGCACGGCGTGCAGCGGGTCGTCGGTGACACGTACACCCTGGTCAGCCTGGTGCTGCTGGCCCTGGCGGCGCTGTGGCTGCGGCCGCGGAAAACCGCTGTCGAGCCGGTGCCGGAGATGGCAGGTTCGACCGTGTGAGTGAATATCTGCGTCTCAACCGGGCCCAGTGGGACGAGCGCGCCCCCGCGCACGCCGCCTCGCCCGGGTACTCCCGCCAGCGGTTCATCGACGACCCGGCGTTCCTCAGCGACGTCGTCCGGTTCGACCTGCCGCGGCTCGGCCCGGTCGACGGGCTGCGCACCGCGCACCTGCAGTGCCACATCGGCACCGACACGCTGTCGCTGCACCGCCTCGGCGCGAAGGTCACCGGGCTGGACTTCTCCGGCGCGTCGCTGGCCGAGGCCCGCGCGCTCGCCGCCGCGACCGGCGCGCCGATCGACTACGTCGAGGCCGACGTGTACGACGCGCCGCAGGTGCTCGACCCGGGCGCCTTCGACCTGGTGTACACCGGCATCGGCGCCATCTGCTGGCTGCCGGACATCCGCCGCTGGGCCGGCGTCGTCGCCGCGCTGCTCAGGCCGGGCGGCCGGCTGTTCATCCGCGAGGGTCACCCGATGCTGTGGGCGGTCGACGAGACCCGGCCCGACGGTGTCCTCGCCGTCGACCAGGCGTACTTCGAGCGCGAGGAGCCGCTGGTCTGGGAGGAGTCCGGCACGTACGTGGAGACCGACGTCACGTTCCAGCACACCGTCACCCACCAGTGGAACCACGGGCTCGGCGAGATCGTCACCGCGGTCATGGACGCCGGGCTGGAGCTCACCATGCTGCAGGAGCACGACAGCGCCCCGTGGGACGCGCTGCCCGGCCGGACCGTCGCCGACGAGCACGGCGAGTTCCGCCTCGCCGAGCGGCCGTGGCGGCTGCCGCAGACGTACACCCTCCAGGCGCGCAAACGGTGACGCACTAGAATCGGGCTTCTGCCTTCTCTCGTCCACAGGAGTGCCGCCGTGTCCGCTGACTCATCCCGGGACGCCGTCTCGGCGGCCGCCCACGCGGCCCGGGCCGCCGCGCCGTCGCTCGCCGCCGCCCCGGCCAAGACGATCGACGACGCGCTGCGCGGCATGGCCCGCCGCCTGACCGGCGCCCGCGACACGATCCTCGCCGCGAACCGCGAGGACCAGGCCGCGGCCGCCGCCGGCGGGATGAGCGGCGGCCTGCTCGACCGGCTCAAGCTCGACGAGGCCCGGCTGGACGCGATGGCCGCCCAGCTGGACATCCTCGCCGATGTCGAGGCCGAGCCGGCCCAGCGCACGATCCGCACGCTCGACGGCGGGCTCGTGCTGCAGGAGTGGCGCCGCCCGGTCGGCGTCATCGGCGCCAACTACGAGGCCCGCCCCAACGTCACCGTCGACGTCGCCTCGCAGCTGGTCAAGTCGCAGAACGCGGGCGTGCTGCGCACCGGCTCGGCCGCGCTCGCCTCCGCGGTCGCGCTCATGGACGCCGTCGTCGCGCCCGCCCTCGCCGAGGCGGGCCTCGACCCGGCCGCGGTGCAGCTGGTGCGCAGCAGGGGCCGCGACTCCGCGGAGGCCCTCGTCTCGCAGCCCGGCCTCATCCCACTGGTCATCCTGCGCGGCAGCGGCGACAGCACCCGCAGCCTCGCCGAGCGCGCCGCCCTGCACGGCGTGCGCACCCTCGCCCACGCCGACGGCGGCGGCGTGCTCTACATCGACGCGGCCGCCGACCCGGCGAAGGCCGCCGCGCTCATCGACGCCGGCCTGGACCGGCTCGGCGTGTGCAACCGGCTCAACCTGCTGCTCGTGCACGAGACGCGGTGGGACTCGACGGTCCCGGAGATCGTCGCGGCGCTGGCCGCCCGCACCCCGGCGATCGCCGCGTCGCTGCCGCCGCACGCGCACGCCCTCGGCTACGAGTGGGCCCTGGACTCCGCCGGGGAGGCGACGGTGACGATCGCCCCGGTCTCCGGCCCGCTCGCCGCGGCGCGCCTGGCCAACGACGAGACGTCGGGGCTGGCGGCCGGCATCGTCACCGAGTCCGCCGAGGCCGCCCGGGAGTTCCTGGCGGCGTACACGGGCACCGGCGCGTTCTGGAACGCGACCACGCGGCTGCTGGACGGGTTCAAGCTGCTCGCCCTGCCGGAGACCGGCATCAACATCGACCGGGTGCCGGGGCCGCGCGGGCCGGTGACGTTCCGCGACCTGTCGCTGCGGCAGTACGTGGTGGTCCCCGCCGACCGTACCGCTGACCTGGCCGGCTGACCTCGCCGCTGCCGGTGTGCAGCGGCGGTCCGGCGGGCGGTCACACCGCCAGGGTGGGTGCGTCCAGGGCGGCCCGGACCGGCTCCGGGCGGTGCGCCAGGACCGGCGGCACGTGCACCGGCACGTCCGCCGCGGCGGACAGGATCAGCGCCAGGGCGACCGCCGTCGGCCGGCACTCCGGGACCTTCGACAGGCAGGCGGCGCACAGCTCGGCGACCTCCGGCGGCAGGCCCGCGATCGGCGGCAGCTGCGCCGGCGGCGTGAACCGGTGCGCGTGCAGCACCTGCTGGTCGGTGTCCACGGGCCACGGGATGCGGCCGGTCAGGCACTGGTAGAGCAGCACGCCGGCGGCGTACACGTCGGCGGCGGGGCCGGTCGGTTCGCCGTCGAGCCGCTCCGGGGCCAGGTACGTGGGGGTACCGAAGAGGACCGGCTCGGAAGGGTGCCCGACCCGGGCCGCGACGCCGAAGTCGAGGATCTTCGCGCCGGCCGCGGTGAGCACGATGTTCGCGGGTTTCACGTCGCGGTGCACGATGCCGTGGCCGTGCGCGGCGGCCAGCCCGGCGCCGACCTCGGCGCAGATCCGCACGGCGACCTGCCAGTCCAACGGCCCGTCGCGCAGCGCGTGGACCAGCAACGGCCCCTCGACCAGCTCCATCACCAGGTACGCGGTGCCCCGGCCGCCGCGGCGGGACGTGCCGAAGTCGTAGACGGCCACGACGTTGGGGTGGGCGAAGCGGGCGCCGCAGCGGGCCTCGTTGCGGGCCCGGTCGAAGGCGTCGGGGTCGGCGGCGTGTTCCGAGGTCAGCAGCTTGACCGCGACGTCGCGGTCCAGGACGTCGTCGTGCGCCCGCCAGACACTCGCCATGCCGCCCTGGCCGAGCTTGCGACCGAGGCGGTACCTCCCACTCAGACACCGCATGGATACCTCCTTCCCGGATCGTCGGCGAACCACACGGCAACCGGACGGACAACCGGCGGGCAACCGCTCCCAGGTGCACTCGACAAAGGTCACTGACGGGAGGCACGGGTGCACACAACGAGACGGGTGCTGGTGGCCTTCGCCGTGGCCGGGATCATCGCGTCGTCGGTGACGACCGGCCGGCCCGGGCACCTCATGTGGCTGCTGACCGCGGTCGTGTGCGCGGCGCCGCTGCTCGTGCGGGCGTGGCGGGAGCGCGCCGCGATCGCCGGGCCGTGGCGGCTGATCGCGCTCGGCTTCGGGGCACGGGCCGCCTCCGACGCCGTCTGGACCCTGGAGGGCCTGCCGCACGACGGGGCGGTGCCGTTCCCGGCCTGGAACGACCTCGGCTACCTGCTGTCCTACGGGCTGCTGCTGGCGGGCCTGGTCCGCGCGACCGGCGGGCGGGCCCGCACGGCGCTGCTCGACGCGTCGGTCATCGCGGCCGGGCTGGCGCTGGTGGACTGGGTGTTCCTGATCCACCCGTACCTGCACCACGCCGAGCCGGGCGGCCCCGGCGCGACGATGCTGGCGCTGCTGTACCCGGTCTGTGACCTGGTGCTGTTCGCGACGGCGGTGCGGGTGCTGTTCACCGACGCGTGGCGCCGCCCGGCGAACCGGTTCGTGCTGGCCGGCCTGGGACTGCTGCTGGCGGCCAACTTCATCTTCTTCGCGCACGCCGCGACGGGCACGACCCGCACCGTCGACACCGTCGACAACGCGTTGTGGCTGCTGTCGTACCTGGCGCTCGGCCTGGCCGGGCTGCAGCGCACCGCGCCCGGGTCGGCGCCCGCCGGGCGCGGCGACGGCCACGTGGTGTCGCGCGGCCGGATCCTGACCTTCGGGGCGGCAGCGATGATCGGCCCGCTCGCCTTCCTCGTCCCGGGCGGCTGGGCCGGCAGCAGGGCCGGCGCCGACCACCAGCTGGTGCCGGCGCTCGTGTCGGCGGCGCTGTCGTTGCTGCTGGTGCTGCGCCTCGGCGGCCTGGCCAGGGTCGCGCAGCGCCGCTCGGCGGAGCTCGACCGGCACGCCGGCGAGCTGCGGCGCCGCGGCGAGGAGCTGGCCGAGGCCCTGGTCGAGCGGGAGTCCCTGGAGCACCAGCTGCGGCACGGCGCCCTGCACGACCCGACGACCGGCCTGGCCAACCGGGCGCTGCTGACCCAGCGCATGGAGTGGGCCCTGACCAGGGCCGACGACCAGCGCCGGCACGCGCTGATCCTGCTGGACCTGGACCGCTTCACCGACGTCAACGACGCGTACGGGCGCGCCTTCGGCGACGAGGTGCTGGTCGCGGTCACGGCCCGGCTGCTGGCCGCCGCCGCGCCCACCGACACCGTGGCCCGGCTCGGTGGCGACGAGTTCGCGCTGTTCGTCGAGGACGTCGACCCGCTGCGGGCCGGGCATCTCGCCGAGCACCTGCGGGCCGAGCTGAAGGCGCCGCTCGCGGCCGGTGCGCGGACCGTACACCTGACGGCCAGCATAGCGCTGGTGCACCTGACGCCGAAGGCCGCGCCCCGCGACGCCGGCAGCTGCCGGCGATCGCGGAGGGCATCGAGACGCAGGACCAGGCGCGGCTGCTGCATGACCTCGGCTGCCGGCTGGCGCAGGGTTACCACTTCGCGCGGCCCGGACCGGTCGCCGAGGTCGACGCCGCGTTCCTGCGCCTCAACCCGGCGCTGGCCGCGTGAAGGGACGGCTGCTGCGCGACCCCGCGCTCATCGGCCTGGTCGCCGGATCGGCGCTCGTCGTCGGGTGCCTGCTCACCGGCGCCGGCGGGGTCCGGCTGTTCTGGTCCGTGCTGCCGGCGTCCGACCTGCTCGCCTGGGTCTTCGCGCGGCGGGTCGCGGCCATGCCGGAGGTGCCGGCCGCCGCCCGCCGGTTCTGGCGGCAGGCCTCGCACGCCGCCGTGTTCTTCGTCGCCGGCGACCTCAGCCAGACCGCCGTCGCGTGGCTGCACCCGGGGTCGGCGGCGGCGGTGCCGAACCCGTTCCAGGCCGGCGCGATCCTGGCCGGGGCGTGCTGGCTGATCTGGGCCATGCTCACCCACCCGGCGCCGCTGGCGACCGTGCGGTTCTGGCTGGACGCGGGGTCGGTGCTGGTCGGCGCCGGGGTGCTGATCTGGCTGCTGCTGCGGCCCGAGGCCGGCGGCTCGCCGATCGCGCTGCTGCTCGGCGCGGTGATCACCGCGTTCGCCGCGTTCGCCGCGTTCGCCGCGTTCGCCGCGTTCGCCGCGTTCGCCGCGTTCGCCGCGGTGAAGCTGGTGCTCAGCGGCGACGCGCCGCTGAGCGTGCTCGCCGCCGCGCCGATGGTGGCGGCCGCCGCCATCCAGGGCGTGGTGGGCTCGCTCGTCACCTCCGACGGCCGACACCTGCGCCTGCTGCTCGCCGCGCAGGTGCTGCCGGCGCTGCTGATCGCGGTCGGGCCGCGGCTGCAGGAGCACTCGGTGCGGCTCGACCCGCGCCGCTCGGCGCAGCGCACCCGGCGGCCCTACAGCCTGCTGCCGTACACGACCCTCATCGGGCTCTTCGCGGCCGTGCCGGTCGTGGTGCGCGACGGGCTGGGCCCCGACGTGTGGGTGCTGCTCGGCGGCCTCGCCGCGACCACCGCGCTCGTCGTCGCCCGCCAGCTGCTCGCATTCCGGGAGAACACGGCGCTGCTGGCGGAGCTCGGCGCCCAGCGGGAACACTTCCGGTCGCTGCTCGCCCACTCCACCGACATCACCTCGATCGTCGACGTGACCGGCGCGCTGACCTACGTGAGCCCGGCGACGGAGCGGCTGCTGGGCAAGTCACCGGCCGCGGTGCTCGGCACGGCCGTCGTGTCCCACATCCACCCGGACGACCTGCCGGCGTTCGCCGCGGCGATGGGCACGCTGCGGGCCACCCCGAACGCGTCGGTGAGCTACCAGCTGCGCTACGCCCACGCCGACGGCTCCTGGCGCTGGCTGGACGCCGAGGCGCTGCTGCAGCGCGCCGACGCCCGCATGTACGCGGTGAAACGCGAAACTCAGATGTCCTCGTCGAGCTGAGTCGCGCGGCGCGGGTCGCGCACCAGCGCGCCGGTCGAGTCGACGGCACCGTCGTCGATGCGCCCGCCGCGCGCCTCGTGCACGGCACGGCTCTGCGCCTGCTCGTACTCGCGCCGCGCGGCCGCCCTGGCCTGGCCTTCCGGGCTGGCGGGGTCCACCCCGGTCGGGTCCTCTGCATTCATCGGATCACTCCCAACGGTTCGCGTGAGGGGGTCACGATACCCACTCCGCTCTTGCCGAATCCATAAGCAATTCACCACTGATCCCACCTGCCGGGCGCGGAATACTCCTGCCCCGTGGATAGGTTTGGCTGGTTGCCTGCCTTTCTATCTTCCTTAGGAGAACCCGCCGCATGTCAGAGCAGACCAGCACCGCCGGGGCGGCCGGCACCATCGACCTCGGCGGTGACCTGACCGTCAACCGGCTCGGCTTCGGCGCCATGCGCATCACCGGCGACGGCATCTGGGGCGGACCGCCGAGCCGGTCCGACGCCGTGGCGGTGCTGCGCCGGGCCGTGGAGCTCGGCGTGAACTTCATCGACACCGCCGACTCCTACGGTCCCGACGTCAGCGAGGAGCTGATCGCGGAGGCCCTGTACCCGTACCCCGAGGACCTGGTCATCGCCACGAAGGGCGGCCTGGAGCGGCCCGGCCCCAACCAGTGGACCGCGAACGGCGACCCGGCCCACCTGCGCAAGGCCCTCGACGGCAGCCTGCGCAAGCTGCGGCTGGAGCAGATCCCGCTGTACCAGTTCCACCGCCCGGACCCGGCGGTGCCGCTGGAGGACTCGATCGGCGCGCTCGTCGAGGCCAAGGACGCGGGCAAGATCCGCCACATCGGCGTCTCGAACTTCACCGAGGAGCAGCTACGGGTGGCACAGCGGCTCACCCCGATCGTGTCGCTGCAGAACCGGTACAACGTCGACGACCGCGGCTCGGAGTCCCTGGTCGACCTGTGCGAGCAGGAGCAGATCGTGTTCCTGCCGTGGGCGCCGATCCAGAACCTCGACGGGGTGAGCGCCGTGGAGGAGATCGCCCGGCGCTACGACATCACCACCCGCCAGCTGGTCCTCGCCTGGCTGATCGGCCGCTCCCCGGCGATCCTGCCGATTCCCGGCACGGGCTCGGTGTCGCACCTGGAGTCCAACGTGGCCGCCGCGTCGGTCGCCCTGACCCCGGCGGAGATCGCCACCATCACCGCCGCGACGAGCTGACCCTTTCGGTTCTTTCTCCGCCGGCGGCCCCTTCGTCGTGGGGTCGCCGGCGGCGCCTTTGTCATGGGGTCGCCAACGGCGCCTTTGTCATGGGGTCGCCAGCGGCCCCTTTGTCGCGTGGAGTCGCTGGCGGCGCCTTTGTCGTGGCGGCGCCTTTGTCGTGGGGTCGCCGGCGTCAGCCTTTCAGCACTCTCAGGATTCTGGCCAGGGTCTCGCGGTCGTCGGCGTCGAGGCCGGCGAAGAACCGCTCGGCCTCGGCGTGCCGGGCGGCGCGGATCGCCCCCGCGGTGGCCTGCCCGGCGTCGGTGAGCGCGACGAGCGTGGCCCGCCGGTCCGCCGGGTCCGGCCGGCGCTCCACCAGGCCGCGCTCCTGCAGCCCGTCGACGACCTCGGTGGTCGAGCGCGGCGCGATGCGCAGGTGCTCGGACAGCTCGCTGAGGCGCATGACCCCGTGCCGCATGAGCACCGCCACGGCGCGCGACTGCCCGGGCGTGATCCCGATCGGCTCCAGGGTCTCGTGCGTCAGGTGCCGCAGCCGGCGCGCGACGCTCCAGAACACCTCGGCGAGACTCTCGTCGCCGGATCGGTCGGCATCCTTCACGGGAATACGGTAGCAGGGGTTGGTGTTGGAGCCTCATAGTGAGGTAACCTCACCATAACGTCACCCGACAGAAGGCGAGTTCTCTTGGAACCCCAGTACCGGACCCGACCCCCACGCGAGCTCAGCGCCGCGGACAAGTCCCGCGCCAAGACCGTCTCCCTGGCCCGCATCGGCCGCCTCTTCACCCCGCACCGCGGCCCCCTGGCCACGGTCGTCGCCATCATCGTCGTGTCCTCCGCGCTCGGCGGGGCGTCGCCGTTCCTGCTGCGAGAGGTCATCGACGTCGCGCTGCCCGAGCGCGACACCACGCTGCTGATCTGGCTGGTCGCCGGCATGGTCACGGTCGCCGCGGTCACCTCGGCGCTCGGCGTCGTGCAGACCTGGATCTCCACCAAGGTCGGCCAGCAGGTCATGCACCGCCTGCGCACCGACGTCTTCAGCCACCTGCAGCGGCAGTCCGTCGGCTTCTTCACCCGGACCCGCACCGGCGAGGTGCAGTCCCGCATCACCAACGACATCGGCGGCATGCAGAGCGTCGTCACCTCGACCGCCACCTCGATCGCCGCCAACCTCACCACCACGGTCGCCACCGCGGTCGCCATGGCCGCGCTGTCCTGGCGGCTGTCGCTGGTCTCCCTCGTCGTGCTGCCGCCCGCGATCTACGTGACCCGCAAGGTCGCCGGGATGCGCCGCGAGATCACCGCGCAGCGCCAGCGCGAGTTGGCCGACCTCAACGTCACGATCGAGGAGGGCCTCTCGGTCAGCGGCGTGCGCCTGAGCAAGACCATGGGCGCCGGCGCCGCCCTCGTCGACCGGTTCACCGCCTCCTCCAACCGCCTGATCGACCTGGAGCTGCGCTCCGAGCTCGCCGGGCGCTGGCGGATGGCGTCGATGAACATCATCTTCGCCGCGATCCCGGCCGTCATCTACCTCAGCGCCGGCCTGCCGCCGACCGCCGGCTCGCTGAGCATCGGCACGCTGGTCGCGTTCACCGCACTGCAGTCCGCGCTGTTCCGGCCGCTCATGGGCCTGCTCGGCGTCGGGGTCTCGCTCACCAGCTCGCTCGCCCTCTTCGCGCGCATCTTCGAATACCTGGACCTACCCGTCGAGGTCGACGACCCGACCGACCCCGTGCCGCTGCCGCGCGCCACGACCCGCGGCCACCTGCGCTTCGAGGACGTCACCTTCAGCTACCCGGGCAGCGACGCCGCCGCGGTCGCGGGCGTCAGCCTGGACGTGCCAGCCGGCACCTCCCTCGCCCTCGTGGGTGAGACCGGCTCCGGCAAGAGCACCATCGCCTCGCTCGTCGCCCGCCTGCACGACCCCACCGGCGGCCGGATCACCATCGACGGCGTCGACCTGCGCGACGTACGCCTCACCGACCTCGCCGGGGTGGTCGGAGTGGTCAGCCAGGAGACGTACCTGCTGCACACCACCATCCGGGAGAACCTGCGCTACGCGAAGCCCGAGGCTACCGACGAGGAGCTCGTCGAGGCCGCGAAGGCGGCGCGGATCCACGACTTGATCTCCCGCCTGCCCGACGGCTACGACACGATGGTCGGCTCCCGTGGCTACCGCTTCTCCGGCGGCGAGCAGCAGCGCATCGCCATCGCCCGGACGCTGCTGCGCGACCCCCGCATCCTCGTGCTCGACGAGGCGACCAGCGCGCTGGACACCGAGACCGAGCGGGCCGTCCAGCGGGCCTTCGACGCCCTGGCCGAGGGCCGGACCACGATCACCATCGCGCACCGCCTCTCCACCGTCCGCGACGCCGACCAGATCCTGGTCATCGACCACGGCCGGGTCGTGGAGCGGGGCACGCACGCCGCGCTGCTGGCGGCCGACGGCCAGTACGCGGCCCTGGCGGCCTGACTCAGTGACTTCCCCGATGCGCCGGCCGTCGCGGCGGGCGCATGCTGGACGCATGGGCCGACTCCTCGCAGGGACCGTGGCCGTCGTCGTCGGGCTGTTCGTCGCCGGCGCGATCGCCGTCTGGCTGTTCAAGGCACTCCTGGGTGCCGCCTTCTACCTCATCGTCGGCGCGGTCGTGGTGGGTGGGGCCGTCTGGCTCTACGGCCGGACCCGCCGGAGCCTGTCGAGCGGCAGCCGCAACCAGCGCCGCCTCGAGGCGACGCTCGCCACCTGGCGCCAGCGCCGCCACTGACTACGCGCTGCCAGGCGGTGGCCGGTCACGCAGCGACCGCCCACTATGATCCCGCCCGGTTGATCGAAGTCGCGCCGTGGTCATCCAGACGACCGGCACGCGACTTGGATCACCCGCGGTGGCCCGGCCGGCGCGACGGCGGCCACGCGGTGGTCCGGCCGGCAGGACGGGACCACCGGCGTCGCCTTGAGGCGACGCTCGCCACCTGGCGCCAGCGCCGCCACTGATGCGCTGCCAGGCCGCGGGCGGTGGCCGATGCCGTCGCGGGTCGCGGGCGACTCACTGCTGATCTTGCTGCTTGATCGAAGTCGCGCCATGGTCGTCCCGACGGCCGGGACGCGACTTCGATCACCGCGGTGCCGGCCGCCGCGCGCGTGAGGCCGCCGCGCGTGTGAGGCCGCCGCGCGCAGAGCGGGCCCCGCCCGCGTGGCCCCGCTCAGGCCTCGAGGCGGGCGGCCGCGGCCGTGGCGAGGAGGTGGAAGGCCTGGGCCTCGGCGGAGGTGCCGGGCCGGTCGAACGTCGGGGCGCCGCACACCTGGGTGACCAGGCCGTCGGCGGTGACCAGCGGCGCGACTGCGGCGAGCAGAGAGCGGCCCACCTCGGCGTAGGACGGCGGGAGCCAGCCGTCGGCGACGCCGGTGCAGGTGGTGTACGCGAGCATCTGCGCGACGTTCGCCTCGGGGAAGGACGCCGGGTCGTCCAGGACGTTGCCGAACAGGCCGTCGGGGCGGCGCAGCGCCAGGCACGCGTCGACGATCTCCCGCGCGTGGGCGGCGAGGTCGGGCCGCAGCGACGGGTCGTGGCGCAGCGCGCGGGCGATGCCGGCGGCAACCCAGCCGCTGCCGGTGCCCCAGCGCTCGGGCGCGGTGAGGGCGGCGGTGTCCTCGTCCCAGCGGGCCGCGTAGAGACCGCCGGTGCACAGCCGCTCGCGGTGCCCGCTGACCTGCCGGACGGCCTCGCGCGGGTGGCCGGTCGCGGCGAGCAGCGGCACCACCATGTACACGGTGTCGGCCCACACCTCGCGACCGCCGACGACGTGGAAGAGCGTGCCGTCGGCGGCGCGAGGCGCGCGGGTCAGCAGCCAGTCGAGCTGGGCGCCGAGCGCCGGGTGGCCGATCAGGGCCTCGCCGCAGGCGGCGCCGTTGACCGAACCGGACTCCTCCCCCACCGTGCCGAGCCGGCCGTCGGCGCTCTGGTGCACGGCGGCGTCCAGGGCGAGCAGCCGGGCGAGATCGGTGTGGCCGAGGTCAAGCAGGGCGTGCGAGGCGACGCCCTGCTCCCACGAGTGGCGCTGCATGGCGAGCAGCGCGAGCAGGACCGGGTCGAGCACCCCGTCAGCTCATCGGCGTGAGCACGAAGACGGGGATCTCCCGGTCGGTCTTGGTCTGGTAGCCCTCGTAGTCGGGCCAGGTCTCGTTGGCGCGCTTCCACCAGGCGGCGCGCTCCTCGCCGGTGGCGAGGTGGGCGGTGTAGTCCTTGCGGACCGGGCCGTCCTGCAGCTCGACGTGCGGGTGGGCGATGAGGTTGTGGTACCAGACGGGGTGCTTCGAGGCGCCGCCGTTGGAGGCGACGACCGCGTACTCACCGTCGTGCTCGACGCGCATCAGCGGATTCTTGCGCAGCTTGCCGGTCTTCGCGCCGAGGGTGGTGAGCAGGATGATCGGACGGCCACGCAGGGTGTTGCCCTCGGCGCCGTTCGTCCGCTCGAACAGCGCGGCCTGGTCGTTGGCCCAGTCGGCGGCGCCTGGTTCGTACTGTCCGGTCAGCGGCATGACAGCTCCTCACGTGAGACGGTACGCGTGATCAACTCTACCCGTGCGCGCTGGTGCTGCCGGACGTCTCGGGATCCGGTAGGTCCTCGCCGGGCGGGGTGGCCGCGGCCGGTTCGGAGGCGGGTTCGGACGCGATGGGGCCGCCGTCGGACTCGTCGGCGGGTTGGGTGCCTGGTGGCTCCTTGTCCGATGTCGGCTCGCCGTCGGGGTGGGCGGCGAGGTACCGGACCGCGGTGTTGCCGACGGCCAGCAGCGGCACGGCGACGAGGCCGCCGACGATGCCGGCGGCGACCACGCCCGTGGTGATCGCGAGGATGACCGCCAGGGGGTGCAGCGACACGGCGCGGCCCATGATGAGCGGCTGCAGGACGTGGCCCTCCAGTTGCTGCACGGCGATGACGATGGCGAGGACCAGCAGCGCGTGCAGCGGATCCTTGGTGACGAGCGCGACGAGCACGGCGACGGCGCCGGACAGGGTGGCGCCGACGACCGGGATAAACGCGCCGAGGAAGACCAGCGCGGCGAGCGGCAGCGCCAGCGGGATGCGCAGGATGGCCAGGCCGATGCCGATGCCGACGGCGTCGACGAACGCGACGAGGACGGTGGCCCGCACGTACGACACCAGCGTGAACCACGAGTAGTGCCCGGCGCGGGCAGCGGGCAGCCGGGCAGGGCGGGGCAGCAGGCGGCAGAGGAACTCCCAGATCTGCCCGCCGTCGCGCAGGAAGAAGAACAGCGTGAACAGCACCACGAAGAAGCCGGTGAGGACCTCGCCGAGGGTGGTGGCAGTGGTCAGGGCGCCGGAGGTGAGCGCGCCGCGGTTCGCCGTCACCTGGGCGCCGATGCCGTTGATGGCGGCGTCGACCTGCTCCTTCGACACGTGCAGCGGGCCGCGGGACAGCCAGTCGCGGATCTCGTTGACGCCGCCGGCGACCTGTTCGGAGAGGCTGTCGAACTGGGCGATGAACGTCTGCACGATGATGCCGAGGCCGCCGAAGACGACGACGAGCCCGCCGACGAGGACGATCCCGGCGGCGAGGGAGCGCTGCACGCCGCGCCGGCGCAGGCCCGCGGCGGCCGGTTCGAGCAGCGCCGCGAGCAGCAGCGCGACGACGACCGGGATCACCATCAGGCGCAGCGCGCCGATGAGACGCAGCAACAGGTACCCGGCGAGGATGAACAGCACGATCCGCCACGCCCACGCCCCGGCCACCCGCACACCGCGCGGGATGCCGTCGTCCACTGTGGAGCGCTGGTCCACCACCAGGACGTCCCGGTCGGGCACCTCCCGGCGGAACTCGGGCACGACGCCGGTCCTGCGGGCCGTGGTCAGCCGGGCCTTCGCCCGGTCGGACACTTGCGCGATCCAGGTCATGCCGACGCCTCCGCTTCGCTCCGGCGCCGGCCTGACAAGCACTGCGCCCTCGATGACCGGTCCTCCGCTCCGCTGCGGCCCGGCCATTCCCGGCCTGTACCCCCCGACGGACGATGCCAATCGAGGGGTTTCGCGGGGCGGCTACTTGACCCGGTCGAAGCGGCTGAACGCGTCGGGGTCGTCGGTGTTGGAGGTGCGCCACACGTCGCCGACGCACGTGTAGTTGTTCGGGTCGAGGTTGGGCTCGAGGTTGATCGTGCCGGCCTTGCGCCCGTCGACGGAGATCACCACGGAGGCGTTGCTCTCCTTGCCGGCATACTCGATCGTCCGCCCGGTGGTCTTGATCGCCCAGTCGGTCGTGCCGGAGAACGTGGCGTTGATGCTGCGGCCCTTGTCGTCCTTGCCGGCGTAGACGGTCTTGGTGTCGTCCTCGACGGCGGTGCCGTCGGCGTTGATCGTCCAGCGCTTACCGCCACCGGTCATCTTGACCTTGCCGATGCCCTCGCGCTTGTCGACGTCGGTGCCGGTCAGATCGACGAGCTTCTGGTAGCTGGTCTGGTTCCATGTGCCGATGAGGCAGGGGTCGACCGGTCCGGCGTAGGACGTCGGCGCCGTGCCCGGGCCGGCCGCCGGCTCCTTCTTGCTCTTGTTCAGCGCGACGACCACGACGGCGACGGCCATCACGGTGAGCAGCACGGCGGCGGTGACGAGCATCGGCAGCAGCCGGCTGCCGCGCGACCGGGACACTGGGGCCCCGCCGGACGTCGGCATCGCGTAGGGGGTGGCCGGCGGTCCGCTGTAGGGCACCGACGAGTTGGGCGCGATGGCGTACGGCTGGGCCGAGTAGGGCTGGTTCGGGTACGACGGCTGCTGCGGCTGCTGGTACTGCGCCGGGTACTGCTGCGGCGGCGGGCCCGGCACCGGGTACTGCTGGGGCGGCTGCCCCTGGACCGGGTACTGCGGGTACTGCGGCGCCGGCTGGCCCTGCTGCGGATACTGCGGACCCGGCTGCGCTTGTTGCGGGTGCGGCCACTGCTGCGACGGATCCACGATGTTCCTCCCCGATGCCATACCTGTTCCGCCGTAGAGGATGGCACACGGGACCCTGGCTCGCAGAATGCGAGAAGCGACATATGGTGCATTTACCTGGTCAGTTCACAACCTGGCAGGCTGGGAGTTTGCCAGTGGCGCCGATCGACCGACCCCAAACCCGCCGAAGTGTGTGACCATCGAGCGGAGCGGGTACACGTCGCGCACCGGGCAGGCCCGTCGGAGGAGGTTGAGCATCATGCTCAGCGAGAGCGAGCAGCAGCGGCTCGCGGACATCGAAGCCGCACTGCGTAATGACACGCGGTTCGTCAACGGGTTCAACCGGGCGATGACCCGCCGAGTCACACCCCGTCGCATCACCGCGGTCGCCATCGCCATCGCCGGCGTCCTCGGCGTCGTCGTCGGCCTGGCCGCCGGCAGCGTCGCGGGCACGGTCCTGGCCATCTGCGCCGTCGGCGTCGCCGGGGGCGTGTGGACCTGGCGACCGCCGCGCCAGCCGGAGCCCCCCATCACCCCATAAGGTCTGCGCACGCCCAACCCCCGAAGGCCCCGCCGGCCGTCGGGGGTTCGTGCACTGCGCCCTGCCGCCGGGCGACGTAGGATTTGCCCCGTGTTGTCCCCCATCGCCCGGATCAAGGTCGCGCTGAACGGCGGTCGCCACCCCGGCGCGCACCCGGCGCTGCCCTGCACCCCGGCCGAACTGGCCGGCGCCGCCCGCGAGGCCGTCGCCGCCGGCGCCGAGGCCGTCCACCTGCACCCGCGCGACACGGGCGGCCGCGAGTCGCTCCACGCGGCCGACGTGGGCGCCGCGGTGGCCGCGGTGCGCGAGGCCTGCCCGGCCACGCCGGTCGGGGTCACCACCGGGCTGTGGATCACCGACGGCGACGCCGCGGCCCGGCAGCGCGCGGTAGCCGGCTGGGCCCAGCTGCCCCCGGCGCGGCGGCCGGACTTCGCCTCCGCCAACGTCGCCGAGCCCGGCCTCACCGACCTGGTCACGAGCCTGCGCGAGCTCGGCGTCGCGGTCGAGGCCGGCGTCTGGTCGCTCCAGGACGCCTCGGCGCTGTCCATCGTGGACGACCTGCCCCGCGTCCTGATCGAGGTCATGTCGCCGCGGACCGATCCCGTGGCGGTCCTGGCCCGCCTGGACGAGCTCGGCGTGCCCGGCGAGCGGCTCCTGCACGGCGAGGGCGAGCTGTGCTGGCCGATGGTCGCGCTGGCCGGCCGGCTCGGCCTGCCGACCCGCATCGGCCTGGAGGACACGCTGACCGCCCCAGACGGCTCCCCCGTGACCGGCAACGCGGAGCTCGTGCGCCACGCCCTGTCGGTGTGGGCGGCGGCCGGCTGAGAACGTGTCGCGGCGGCCGGCTGAGAACGTGTCACGGCGGCCCCACTGAGAACGTGTCAAGACGGCCCGACTGAGAACGTGCCGCGGCGGGCGGACGACCTCAGGCGGCCGGCTGAGGTAAGTTTCGCGGCGGCGGGGGTCCGAAGGCCGCTGCGCCGGGGGCACCGAGGCCGCTGCCCGGCGGCGGGCACAGCCTCAGGCGACCGACTCGGCCAGCCGCGTGAGTGTCGCGCCGAGCGGCGCGTCCACCAGGACACCGGCCAGCTCGTCGCTCTTCGTGGGGCCCTGGTTGACGATGGCGATCGGCACGCCCAGCTTCGCGGCCCGGATGACGAACCGCCGCCCCGACAGGACCGTGAGCGAGGAGCCCAGCACCAGCAGCGCCGCGGCCCGCTCGACCAGGTCGAAGCTCGCCCGCACGCGCCCCACCGGCACCTGCTCGCCGAAGAACACCACGTCGGGCTTGAGCATCCCGCCGCACGCCGCGCAGTCGACGGTGACGAACCCGGCGGCCTGCTCGTCGGTCAGGTCGACGTCGCCGTCGGGGTTGATCCGGCCGGCCAGCTCGGCGAAGTCCGGGTTGGCCGCCCGCAGCCACCCGTCCAGGTCCGCCCGGGCGGTCAGATCGCCGCAGGCCAGGCAGACCACCCGGTCCAGGCCGCCGTGCAGCTCGATGACCGGGTCGGCGCCGCCGGCCTGGTGCAGGCCGTCGACGTTCTGCGTGATCACACCCATGACCAGGCCGCAGCGCTGCAGCCGGGCGACCGCGCGGTGGCCGTCGTTGGGAGCCGCCGCCGCGATCGTGCGCCAGCCCAGGTAGCTGCGCGCCCAGTAACGCCGGCGGGCGACCGGGTCGCCGGTGAACGTCTGGTAGGTCATCGGCGTCCCGCTGCGCCGCAGTCCGCTCGGGCCGCGATAGTCCGGAATGCCCGACTCTGTGGACAGCCCGGCACCGCTGAGGACCACCACCCCGCCCTGCCGGACGAGCCCGCTCAACCGCTCCACCGGACCATTGTCGCTCGGGGTACCGGCAGCGCCCGGCCGCCAGCCTGCCGGCCGGACGTGATGGGGCGCACACGCCCGCCGGGCGGGGACGTATCGTGGGGGCCATGGGTTTGGTGAGCAAATTCAACGCGTGGCGTCGCAAGCTGCAGGAGCAGCCCGGCACCACGATCGACCTCGAGCCGATGCAGGCGCTCCTGCCACTGATCGAGGAGCGCGAGGCCGAGCTGTCCGAGCTCACCGACGACGAGCTGCGGGCCGCCGCGACCGCGCTGCACCAGCGGGAGGACCCGCAGGACTTCGTCGAGGCGTGCGCCCTCGGCCGGGAGGCCGCCAAGCGGGCCCTCGACGAGCGCCCCTATGACGTGCAGCTGCTCGGCGCCCAGGTGCTCCTCGCCGGTCACGTCGTGGAGATGGCCACCGGTGAGGGCAAGACCCTGACCGCCGCGATCGCCGCCGCCGGATACGCCGCGATGGGCCCCGTCCACGTCATCACGGTCAACGACTACCTCGCCCGCCGTGACGCCGAGTGGATGCGCCCGGTCTACGAGCTGCTCGACCTCACCGTCGGCTGGGTCAACGAGTCCTCGACCCCCGAGGAGCGCCGCGCGGCGTATGCGTGCGACATCACGTACGTCTCGGTCAGCGAGGCCGGCTTCGACCTGCTCCGCGACAGCATCGTGACCGACACCGCCGACCGCGTGCACCGCGAGTTCGGCACCGTCATCATCGACGAGGCCGACTCGATCCTCATCGACGAGGCCAAGGTACCGCTGGTCCTGGCCGGTTCGACCATCGACGAGAAGGACTCGCCGGTCGCGATCGCCGAGATCGTCAGCGGGCTGCGGCGCGACCACGACTACGAGGTCGTCGACGAGGGCCGCACCGTGCATCTCACGTCGGAGGGCCTGGCCAAGGTCGAGAAGCTGCTGGAGCTCGACCTGTACGCGGCCGAGCACATGGACTCGCTCACCGCCGTCAACCTGGCGCTGCACGCCGAGGCGCTGCTGGTCCGCGACGTCGACTACATCGTGCGCGACGAGAAGGTCGAGCTCATCGACGAGTTCCGCGGCCGGGTCGCCCAGCGCCGCCGCTGGCCCGACGGGCTGCAGGCCGCGGTGGAGGCCAAGGAGAAGATCCGCAGCAGCGGCGGCGGCACCGTCCTGCAGACGATCACGGTCCAGGCGTTCCTCACGCAGTACAAGAAGATCTGCGGCATGACCGGCACCGCCCTGCCGGTCGGCGACCAGCTCCGCGAGTTCTACAAGCTGGAGGTCGCGGTCATCCCGCCGCACCTGCCCAACATCCGCAAGGACTGGCCCGACCGCGTCTACGCCTCCGCCGAGGAGCGCGACATCGCCGTGGTCAACGAGATCGTCGCGATGCACGCCACCGGCCGCCCCGTCCTCGTCGGCACGCTCAGCGTCGCGGAGTCCGAGCAGCTCGCCGCCACCCTCGCCGAGGAAGGCGTCGAGTGCGTCGTGCTCAACGCCAAGAACGACGAGAAGGAGGCCGCGATCGTCGCGGAGGCCGGCTCGTTCAACGCGGTGACCGTCTCCACCCAGATGACCGGCCGCGGCGTCGACATCCGCCTCGGCGGCAGCGACGAGAAGGACCGCGAGCGGGTCGAGGGCCTCGGCGGCCTGTTCGTCATCGGCACCGCCCGCAACGACAGCCGCCGCATCGACGACCAGCTCCGCGGCCGCGCCGGCCGGCAGGGCGACCCTGGCGAGTCGATGTTCTTCGTCAGCCTCGAGGACGAGCTCATCCAGCGCTACGGCCCCGAGCCCATGCCGATGGGCAGGGCCGACGCCGACGGCGCCATCGACGACGAGGACGTCCGCTGGGCGATCGGCTCGGCGCAGCGCGTCGCGGAGACCGTCAACCTGGAGATCCACCGCAACACGTGGCGCTACAACTACCTGCTCGACCAGCACCGCCAGCTGCACGCCAAGCGCCGCGAGGAGCTGCTCACCACCGACGCCGCCGGTGAGCTGCTCGCCGAGCGGGCCCCCGACCGGTACAACGAACTGGCGGAGGAGCTCGGCGAGGAGGCGGTGCTGCGCATCGCCCGCACGATCGCGCTGTTCCACGCCGACGCCGCGTGGTCGGAGCACCTCGCCGACATGAGCGAGCTGCGCGAGGGCATCCACCTGCGGGTCCTCGGCGCCCAGGACCCGCTCGACGAGTTCCACCGCGAGGCGATCCCGGCCTTCCGCGGCCTGCTCGCCGAGATCGACAACCGCACGGTCAAGGAGTTCGAGGAGCTCGAGATCGACGGCCCCGACTGGCAGCCGGCCGACGCCGGCCTGGTCCGCCCGAGCGCCACCTGGACCTATGTGGTGAGCGACAACCCGTTCGGCTCGGAGATGGAGCGGTTCTTCGCCGGCATGGTGAAGCTGTTCCGCAGCGGCAAGGGCGTCAAGAAGAGCTGACGCACCGCTTCCGTGACGGCCGCCGCGGGGTTCCGCGGCGGCCGCCGGGGGTGACCTCCACGGGGGGCGAGCCCCCGGTGGCACCCGATTCGGCAGCGGGTGGGGTCAACCTTGAAGGCATGACCGACACCGAGAACCTGACCGAACGCCTGCTGGGTCAGCTGCTGGCCGGCGCCGAGCTGTTCGGCGTGCACCTGGGCATCCAGCTGGGGTTGTACCGGGTGCTGCACGAGCATCCCGGCGCCAACGACGCGGTCCTCGCCAAGGAGGCCGGGATCGCCGAGCGGCCTGGGCTCTGCTGATCGCGGGCGGCAGCGGGATCGGCCCGATCCGGGCGCTGCTGGAGGAGCTGCCGCCGCGCACCGTCGTGCTGTACCGCGCCCGCACCGCCGACGAGCTGGTGTTCCGCTCGGAGCTGGAGCTGCTCGCCGAGGCCCGCGACGCGCAGGTCTGGTACGTCACCGGCGGCCGCGACGACCCCGGCCCGCGGCGCGCGTTCAGCCGGCGGAGGCTCATGGAGCTGGTGCCGGACCTGACCCGCCGGGACGTGTACCTGTGCGGCTCCGCGGGGCTCGTCGACGCGGCCGTGGTGGCGTTGCGGCGGGCCGGCGTGCCGCCGCGGCAGATCCACCTCGACCCGTTCGAGTTCTGATGCGGCGCGTCGGGCTCGCCGTGCTGGGTGCGGGGGTGCTGACCGCGGTGCTGGTGGCGCTGAAGTCGCAGCTGCCGTTGCAGCCCGGAGGTGCGGCCGCGCCGGGCGGGCCGTCGCCGGATGCCACGAGGCCGCCGGGGAAGCCGGGAACGCCGGGGACACCCGGCGTGGGCATCGTCGACCTGCACCGGATGATGGACGGCGCGCACCTGGGCGCGGTGGTCACCAACCCGTTCGGGCCCGTCCAGGTGCGCATCGAGGTGCGCGGCGGCCGGCTCGTCGACGTGGTCCCGGTGCGGTTGCCGACGGCCGCGGCGCGGGGCATCGAGATCGGCATGCGGGCCGCGCCGGTACTGCGGGAGCAGGCCCTGCAGCGCCAGAGCGCCGACCTGGACACGGTGTCGGGTGCCACGTACACCAGCGACGGTTACCGGCGGTCGCTGCAGTCGGCCCTGGACGCGGCCCGCACCGGCCGGCCCGCCGCGTGAGGCGGCCGCCGTCGACGCGCGTCACCGCGGCGGCGGCGATGCCGACGAGCAGCCTCGTCGCCTCAGAGGGCGATGCGCATCGACGGGCTGTCCGCCTCCGTGAACCCGAGCCGGCGGTACAGCTCGTAGCCGTCCTCCGACGCGTGCAGCTGGACCCGCAGGACCCCGTGGTCGCGGAACCAGCCGAGCAGCGCCGTCATGCACGCCTGCGAGTAGCCGCGGCGCCGGTACCCGTGGTCGGTGGTCACGTTGTACACATAACCGCTCAACCCGGCCGGGTTCGCCGGCGAGCCGAGCCGCTCGTCGATGGCGCCCACGGCGCACGCGGCGAGGGCCCCCGGCTCGCCGGGCCGGTCCACCACGAACGCCGCCGTGCGCGCGTGCGGCCCGGGCAGGCGCTGCCGCAGCGCGCGTACCGCAATCTCTGTCCACTCCCCGGGCTCCAGTGGCATCCCGTCGATCGACTCGAACATCACCATCCGCAGCCGGACCAGCTCGGCGGCGTCGTCCGCGGTGGCTCTGCGGGCCTGCACCTCGATCACGAAGCGAAGGTATCAAGCGGCCGTGTACCCCGCCGCCTGCAATTGGAACAGCTCGGCGTACATGCCGCCGGCGGCGAGCAGCTCCAGGTGGCCGCCGTGCTCGACGATGCGGCCCCCGTGCAGGACGTAGATGTGGTCGGCGTGGCGGACGTTGGCGAGGCGGTGCGTGATGAGCACCGTGATCCGCTCGGGCGCGCCCGCCCGCAGCGCCGCGAACAGCGCGTGCTCGGCCCGCGCGTCCAGGGCGGCGGACGGCTCGTCGCAGATGAGCACCGGGGCATCGCGGTAGAACGCCCTCGCCGCCGCGAGGCGCTGCCACTGGCCGCCGGAGAGGTCCTGGCCACCGGTGAAGTTGCGCGACAGCAGCGTGCCGTAGCCGGCGGGCAGCCCGGTGATCATGTCGTGGGCACCCGCCTTGCGCGCGGCGGCCTCGATGCGCCCGTCGCGGGGCTCGTCGTGCGTGCCGAGCAGGATGTTGCGTTCCGCGGTGAACGGCCAGTGCCAGTACTCCTGGCTGACCATCGCCACGTGCTGCCACACGTCCTGCGGGTCCACGGTGGACAGTGACGTGTCGTCCCACGAGACGGTGCCGCTGTCCGGGTGGTACAGGCCCGCGATGAGCCGGGCGAGGCTGGTCTTGCCCGACCCGTTCTCCCCGACGAGGGCGATCGTCTCTCCACGGTGGACGGTCAGGCTCGCACCGAGGACGGCCGGCGCGTCGGTCTCGGCGTAGTGCAGGGTGGCGTCGCGCACGGTGATGGTCGCCGGTGGGCGTACCGTCGCCTCCTTCGTCACGGGCGGCATGCGTTCGCCCGCGCGGGCCAGGAAGTCGGTGTAGTCGTTGAAGTAGAGCCCTTCCTCGTAGACCCGGTTGACGTTGGTGACGGCGAGGGCGAGCGCGGTCCTGGCCGCCTGCAGCGCGAGCACCGCGGTGCCGGCCGCGGCCAGGGGCAGCCGCTGGTCGACGAGCAGGACCCCGAGCGCGACGTACACGCCGAACGTCGCCAGGCCGGAGAACACGCCGCCGACGAGGCGGGTCAGCGTTTGGCGCCGTACGACCTCCAGCTCGGTGGCCGTCTCGGCGCCGGCCATGATGTCGTACTCGCGCAGCAGGAACGGTCGCATCGTGAACGCCCGCAGCTCCGCCGCGGTGGCACGGTTCGCCATCAGGTCGGCGAGCATCCACAGCCGCCGGCGCCGGCTGGTGCGGGCGTGGTTGCTGAGGTACGCCAGGCGCGCCGCCCGCACCGCCGCCCACGCCGCCGGGACACTGGCCAGCAGCAACGCACCGAGCAGCACCGGATGCAGCAGGGCCAGGGTGACCGCGGTCGCGGCCAGGCCGGCGAGCCCGGCGGTGAGGTCGATCGCGCCCCTCGTCAGGAACTGCACCGCCAGTGAACCGCGGTTGCGGGCCCGCTCCATCTCGTCGGAGAACCCGGCGTCGTCGAACGCGGCCAGCTTGACCTGCGTCGTCAGCTCGAACAGCCGCCGCTCCGCGGTCGTGATCACCTGCGGCTCGAGGCGGGCCTGCGCCCATCCGGCGACGATCGACAGTCCGCTGCGCACGGCGGTGGCGACGGCGACGACGATCAGCGACGGCACCGCCGCCCGGACCCGGTCCAGGGTCGCCCCGGAGGCGAACAGCGCGTGCAGCACCCCGCGCGTGGCGAGCAGCCCGAACGCCGTCGCGACCCCGGCGAGCAGGTTGAACAGCAGCGCGGCGAGCGTGTCGCGAGGGCTGGCCCGCCACGCGATCGCGATCGCCTGGCGCAGGACGACCGGCAGCCGCTTCGCCATCGCGCCGAACCGCACGCTTGCCAGCGCCACGCTGTGCGACTCCCACCACGACGCTGTGAGCTCCGGCAGCGCGGCGACGGTCGCCTTCGCCATCGACCCTCCTCGAAGTCGTGGATCCGAGGATAGCGGCGCCGCGGCGGCGCCGGTGCGGCGTCACACGCTTGGGCGGCCCGCAACCGGGTACTGGACCTGGGAAAGCGACACAGAAGGAGGACTTCAGCGATGAATGTCGCATTTCTGGTTGCCAAGGAAGGCATCGAGCAGGTCGAGCTCACCGAGCCGTGGAAGGCCGTCGAACACGCCGGTCACACGCCGAAGCTGATCTCCCCCGAGCCGGGCCGGGTCCAGGCGTACAACCACCTGGACAAGGCCGACGCGTTCGACGTCGACGTGACCGCGTCCGAGGCCCGCGCCGAGGACTACGCCGCGCTCGTCCTACCCGGCGGCGTCGGCAACGGTGACCTGTTGCGGTGGCAGCGCCCGGCCGTCGACCTGGTCCGGTCGTTCGTCGAGTCCGGCAAGCCGATCGCGGTCATCTGCCACGGTGGCTGGGTACTGATCGAGGCCGGCGGCGTCAGCGGCCGCCGCATCACGTCCTGGCCGTCGATGCAGACCGACTTCCGCAACGCCGGCGCCACCTGGATCGACGAGCAACTGGTCGTGGACGGCCCGCTGATCAGCAGCCGCAAGCCCGACGACCTCCCGGCGTTCTGCAAGGAGCTTGTCGAGACCCTCAGCGACGCCAGCTGACGTCATGGATACTGGACCGGGCCCGCCCCGCGGGCCCGGTCCACTGCCGGCCCGGCGACTCGATCAGCCCGGCCGCTGATGGAGCCACTCCCCACGCCGAGGCGGTTGCCCGGCCTCGCCGCCCGGCGGTCGCGGCAAGTGTCCGATCCCGTGCCGGTCACGACCGGCTCACTTGCGATCTTGCCCAGTTGATCGAAGTCGCGCCGTGGCCATCCAGACGACCAGCACGCGACTTCGATCACCACGGCGGCCCGGCCGATGGTCCGGCCAGCGATCCAGCCCAGTTGATCGAAGTCGCGTCGTGGCCGCCCAGACGGCCGGGGCGCGACTTGGATCATCACGGTGGTCCGGCCGGCGGGACGGCGGCCTCACGGTGGTCCGGCCGGCGGGACGGCGACCGCCGGGCACCGCGCGCACGCGCGGAGGCTGCCGCGCGCAGCGCCCTTGGCGATCTTCGCGCCGACGAACCGGAACCGGGCCGCGGTGACCGTGACACCCCCGCGGCCGCAGCGCGGCGGACAGCCCGAACAGGCCCGAGGTCAGCTGGCCTTCGCGGCGGCGTACCCGGGTGCTTCGGCGCAGATGAGGGCGTCGGCGAGGCTCGACAGGCCCATGAGGTGCCCGCCGCCGGCATGCCCGGCGCGGCGAACCTCGACGGGGGCGGCCGCCCCGGCAGGTGACGAGAACAGGCGGCCCGGAAGCAGCGTCAGCGGCCCAGGGCTGTGTACGTCCCGTCGTGGTAGACCAGCGGCGTCGTTGTGCTGTCGGCGTGCTGCGCGGCATGCACCGGTGAGGCAACCACGATCACGTGATCGCCCGCCGCCACATGGTTCACGACCTCGCAGATGAGCACCGCCAGCACGCCGTCCAGGATGGGGACGCCGACCGGGCCGGGGGTCCAGGTGCCGCCCTCGGCGGCGAAGCCGGCGAACCGGTCGGTGCCGCTGGCGGCGAAGGTCCTCGCGACCGGCTCCTGCCCCGCGGTGAGGACGTGCACGGCCACCAGCCCCGCGCCGCGGATCGCCGGCCAGGCGGAGGCGGCGCTGGCCACGCAGAAGGAGACCAGCGGCGGGTCCAGGGAGACCGAGGTGAACGAGGTGGCGGTGAAGCCCGTCGGCGGATCGCCCGGTGCCGTGACGACCACCACAGCGGCGGCGTGCCGCCGCAGGACACGCCGGAACAGCCCGGAGTCGATCGCGGTCGCTGTCACCCGGTCCTCCTGTCCGCGGCCGGTCAGCTCGGTCAGCTCGGTCAGGTGAACCTTACCCGCGGGTACACGATGCAACCACCGGCGTCAGACGGTCTCGCCGAACAGGCGGAGGCGGGCCATGCCGCCGTCGGGGTACACGTCCAGGCGGACGTGGCTGGCGGGGGTGGTGCTGTCGAGGCGGAAGCGGTGCCTGGTGTCGGGCTGCAGGTCGACCCGGGGCAGCAGATCGAACCAGGCCGACTCCGAGGTGGGGTCGAGGGTGCCGCGCAGGCGGGCCGCGCCGGGGGCGTTGCCCTTGAAGTGGGTGGTGTCGAGCTCGGCGAGGCGGATCGTGCCGGTCGCGGCGAGGCGGACCAGGACCCAGTCGTTGCCGTCGTCGCGGCGGCGGGCGGTCTCCCAGCCCTCGCCCATGACGCGGGCCTGGCCGGGCAGGATGAGGTTGTTGGCGGAGCCGTAGAAGCGGTTGCTGCAGTCCACGACGAGCCCGCCGAGCTCCAGGGCGGCCAGGTCCACGGTCATGCCGTGCAGCAGCGCCGGGTCCGGCTCGACGACGCCGTGCACGCGCAGGCGGGCGACGCCGCCGTCGGGGAAGATGTTGAGCCGCACGTGGGTGACCCGGCGGCGGTCGGTGACCTCGAAGAGGTTGCGGGTGTCGCCCTTCACCGCGGACCTGTCCACCAGGGGGAACCAGCCGGTCAGCGCGGAGGGGGCGGGGTGGCCGGGCACCTCGCAGCCCTCGACGGAGACGTACGGCGGGTAGTTGCCGGTGAAGTGGGCGGTGTCGACCACGACGCCGTGAACGGCGCCAGGGGCGCCGAGCCGCACGACGGCCCAGTCGTGGCCGGGGGTGCGCCGGCGGCGGGTCTCCCAGCCGTCGTACACCTTGCCTTTGGGGCCGAACGTCCACGTCTCGAACGTGGAGGGCTCCGGGTTGACGAGGTTGTCGCGGGCGGCGAAGAACTCGTCGTTGGCGTCGACGACGCCGCCGCCGAGGACCCTTGACGCCAGGTCCGGCAGTTCCGTGAAGCTCATCGATCGTCCTCCCGCCGCAGGAACGTCCCCTGTGGAGTCTCCCCGACCGGCACCCCGCGCAGCCAGGTGGTGTGCACCACCCCGCGCAGCTCGGTGCCGGCGTAGGGGGTCACGGGGTGCCGGTGGTGCAGCGCGGTCGCGTCGACGACGAAGGACTCGTCCGGGGCGAACGCGACGAGGTCGGCGTCGGCGCCCGGCGCGATGCGGCCCTTGCGGCGCAGGCCGACGAGGTCGGCGGGGCCCTGCGCCATCCACCGCACCACGTCGGCGAGGGTGAAGCCGCGGTCCTGGGCGGCGCTCCACACGGCGCTGAGCCCGAGCTGCAGGGAGGCGATCCCGCCCCACGCGGCGGCGAAGTCCCCCGTGTCGCGCCGTTTCAGTTGGGGGGTACTGGGTGAGTGGTCGGACACGACGATCGAGATCGTGCCGTCGGCGAGGCCGGCCCACAGGCCGTCCTGGTTGGCCGCGTCGCGGATCGGCGGGCAGCACTTGAACTCGGTGGCGCCGTCGGGCACGGCGAGCCCGTCGAGGGTGAGGTAGTGCGGGCAGGTCTCGGCGGTGACCCGCACGCCGCCGGCGGCGGCGCGGCGCAGCAGCGGCAGCGCGTCGGCGGCGGACAGGTGCAGCACGTGGACGCGGCCGCCCGCCGCCGCGGCGACAGCCAGGGCGGTGCCGACCGCGCTGACCTCGGCCACCGGCGGGCGGGAGGCGAGGAAGTCGGCGTAGGCGCGCGACGACGCGGCGTCGCGCAGCTGCGCGGGGTCCTCGGCGTGCACGACGAACAGCGCGTCGACGGCGGCGAACGCCGCGGTGAGCCCGTCGCGGTCCAGCGGCGGGAACTCCGGGACGCCGGAGTCGACGAGGAAGCTCTTGAAGCCGAAGACCCCGGCGTCGTGCAGGGCGGGCAGGTCGCCGGCGTTGCCGGGCACGGCGCCGCCCCAGAAGCCGACGTCGACGTAGCACTGGCCGGTGGCGGCGGCCTGCTTCTCCCGCAGCGCGGCGACGGTCGTCGTCGGTGGCAGGGAGTTGAGCGGCATGTCGACGATGGTGGTGATGCCGCCGGCGGCCGCGGCCCGGGTGGCGGTCGCGAACCCCTCCCACTCGGTGCGGCCGGGCTCGTTGACGTGGACGTGGGTGTCGACGAGCCCGGGCAGCAGCACAAGGTCGCCGAGGTCACGATCGAACGGGGCGTCGAAGTCGCCGACGGCGGCGATGCGGCCGTCGTGGACGGTGACGGTCGCCGGGCGCGGGCCACCGGGGAGGTACGCCTGCCGCGAGCGCAGCGTGAACGTCACAGCGTCTCCAGTTCCTCGAGAGGCCGCCCCACGGACGGCACCGGCAGCGCGCCGCAGTGGACACCACGGAGCAGGAAACGGGCGATGGCGCGGGCGGTGGCGGGCTCGTCGAGGATGCCGCTGTCGCGGCGGGACAGGTAGGCGTCGAGGCGGCGGCGGGCCTCGGGCAGCCCGTCGCGGTAGAAGGTGAAGGTGGCCGCGTACCGGGTCGGCAGCTGCCCGGGATGCAGATCCCAGCCCTGGTGGATGCCGCGTTCCAGGCTGCGGCGCACGAGACGGGCGTGCAGCCGCCAGGCGGCGTGCACGGCGGCGGTGTCACCGACGGGCAGCACGTTGCTGGACCCGTCGGCGACGTGCACGCCGGTGCCGGCGACCGCCACCTGCATGACGGACTTGGCGTGGTCGGCGACCGGGTGGTCGAGGGCCTGGTGGGCGGGGGCGACGCCGAGTGCGGTGCTGTAGTCGTACGTGCCGTAGTGCAGGCCGCTGAGCCGGCCCTGGGCGGCCACGATCATCTGCGGCAGCGGTGAGCGGCCGTCGGCGCCGAGGACCGCCTGCGGGGTCTCGACCTGCAGCTCGAAGCGCAGCGTGCCCTCGGCGAGGCCGTGCGCGTGCTCCAGCTGCCGGCACAGCAGCACGGCGGTGTCGACGTGCGCGACCGACGTGGGTTTGGGCACGGTGACGACGAACCCGGGCGGCGGCGGGCCCAGGGCGGTCAGGACCAGGTCGAGGGTGCGGGCGGCGCGCAGCACCGTGGCCGGTTCGAGGCCCTTGATCCGCAGCCCGCTGAAGGGGGCCGGGCAGGTGCGCAGGGCGGCGCCGGCGGCCAGGGCGTGCCCGTCCTCGACGTCGTCGGGGCGCTGGCCGTACCCGTCCTCGAAGTCGACGCGCAGGTCCTCGACCGGCTCGCCGGCGAGCTTCGCCCGTACCATGTCCACTGTGGACTCATCGAAGTCCGGCAGGCCGTGCTCGTCCAGCGTGGCAAGTGCGGCGGCGCCCCAGTCGCGCACCGTCGTGGCGCCGAACCGGTCGGCGGGCACGTAGCAGGTGTGCACCGGGCGCCGGGTGACCGCCTCGGCGACCTGGCCGGGCAGGGCCAGCCGGTCCAGGTGCTCGGCGCTGGCCAGCAGCTCTTCGAGGTCGAGCTCGGTAAGGCCCATCGTCACGTGCCCGTCAGGTGTTCCGGCCGCACCGGCACCCGGTTGAGCGCGAGCCCCGTCGCGGCGCGGATCGCGGCGACGATCGCCGGCGTGGACGAGATGGTCGGCGGCTCACCGACGCCGCGCAGGCCGTAGGGCGCCTCAGGGTCGCCGAGCTCCAGCACGTCGATGCGCATCGGCGGTACGTCCAAAATGGTCGGGATGAGGTAGTCGGTGAACGACGGGTTGCGGATGAGCCCGTCGACGACCTGGATCTCCTCCATGACGGCGAGCCCGAGTCCCTGCGCGGTGCCGCCGGCGATCTGGCCGCGGACCGACTGCGGGTGCAGCGCCCGGCCGACGTCCTGGGCGGTGGCGATCTCCACGACGCGCACCAGGCCCAGCTCGACGTCGACGTCGACGGTGGCGCGGTGCGCGGCGAACGCGTACTGCACGTGCGCGTCGCCCTGCCCGGTGCGCGGGTCGAGGGGGTGCGTCGGTCTGTGCCGCCACTCGACGGTCTCCTCGATCGGCTCGTCGCCGAGCACGTCGGCAAGCACCGCGACGACCGTGCCGTCCCCGGCGACGAGCCGCCCGTCGCGCAGCCGCACGTCGACGACCGTGCCGTCCGCGGCGACGAGCCGGCCGTCGCGCAGCCGCACGTCGTCGCGGCCGGCGCGGCGCAGCACGGCCGCGCGCACCGCCTCGCAGGCGGCCTTGACCGCGCCGCCGGTCACGTACGTCTGCCGCGACGCGGAGCTGGAGCCGGCGCTGCCGACGGACGTGTCGGCGGTGGCGACGGTGACCTGCTCGACGCCGAGCTCGGTGCGGGCGATCTGCGCCTGGACGGTGACAAGGCCCTGGCCGACCTCGGCGGCGGCGGTGTGCACGACCGCGACCGCCTCGCCGCCGACGACCTCCAGGCGGACCCGGGCGGTGGAGTAGTCGTCGAACCCCTCGGAGAAGCCGACGTTCTTGATGCCGATGCCGTACCCGACACCGCGGCGCACCCCTTCGCCGTGCGTGGTGTTGGCCACGCCGCCGGGCAGCTGCCGCAGGTCCTCGCCGCGGTGCGGGGGCGCCGGCGCGGCACGGACCCGGTCGAGCAGGTCCGCGACGGGGGCCGGGCCGCGCACGGCCTGCCCGGTCGGCATCGTGTCGCCGGGGGCGAGGGCGTTGCGGATCCGCAGCTCGACGGGGTCGATGCCGAGCGCGGCGGCGAGCCGGTCCATCTGGGACTCGTAGGCGAAGCACGCCTGGACCGCGCCGAAGCCGCGCATGGCGCCGCACGGCGGGTTGTTCGTGTAGACCGCGTAGCCGTCCATCTCGACGCTGGGCACCCGGTACGGGCCGATGCCGAGCGTGGTCGCGTTCGCCACGACCGCCATCGACGTGGACGCGTACGCGCCGCCGTCGAGCACGATGCGGGCCTTCACGTACACGAGCCGGCCGTCGGCGTCGGCGCCGTGCTCGTACCACATGCGCGCGGGATGCCGGTGGACGTGGCCGTGGAAGGACTCCTCGCGGGAGTAGACCATCTTCACGGGCCGGCCGGTGTGCAGGGCCAGCATGCACGCGTGGACCTGCATGCTGACGTCCTCCCGCCCGCCGAACGCGCCGCCGACCCCGGCGAGGCTGAGCCGGACCTTCGACGGCGGCAGGCCGAGGCAGTCGGCGACCTGGCCGAGGTCGCCGTGCAGCCACTGGGTCGCGATGTACAGCTCGACGCCGCCGTCCTCGGCGGGGATCGCGAGCCCCGACTCGGGGCCGAGGAACGCCTGGTCCTGCATGCCGACCTCGTACTCGCCGGAGACGACGACGGCCGCGGCGGCGGCTGGGTCGCCCTTGCGGATCGGCACGTGCCGCAGCAGGTTCCCGCGCTCGTGCACGGTGTCCGACCCGGGGTCCATCGCGGCGACCGGGTCGACGACCGGCGGGAGCACCTCGTACCGCACGACGATCGCCTCGGCGGCCCGGCGGGCGGTCTCGGGGTGGTCGGCGGCGACGATCGCGACCGGCTCGCCCGCGTAGCGGACCTGGCCCATGGCGAGGACCGGCTGGTCGCGGTGCTCCAGGCCGTACAGCTTCGCGCCGGGGACGTCCTCGGCGGTCAGCACGGCGTGCACGCCGGTGGTGGCGACGGCGGCGGTGATGTCGATGCCGGCGATCCGCGCGCGCGGGTGCGGGCTGCGCAGCGTGGCGCCCCACAGCATCCGGTCGGCCCACAGGTCGGAGGAGAACGCGAACTCGCCGGTGACCTTCAGCGTCCCGTCGGGGCGCAGCGGAGAGGTGCCGATGACGGCGCCGGCGCCGACCGTGGTGATGCTCATCGGCCCTCCCGCAGGGTCCGGGCGGCCTTCGCGAGCGACGCGGCGACGGCTGGCTCGTCCATCGTGGACAGTGCGCCGTCCTGGACGACGGCGCGGCCGCCGACGAGCAGCAGCCGCAAGGGCGCGGGCGGGCCGAACACCAGCGCCGCGACCGGGTCGTCGATGCCGGCGTGGCCGAGGCCGTCGAGGCGCCACAGCGCGAGGTCGGCGAGCTTGCCGGGTTCCAGGGAGCCGAGCTCGTCGTCGCGGCCGAGGCAGCGGGCGCCGCCGATGGTGCCCAGGGCCAGGGACTCCCGGGCGGTGAGCGCGGCCGGGCCGCCGCGCAGGCGGGCCAGGTACAGGGCCTGGCGCAGCTCCGCGCCGAGCTGCCCGGCCTCCTGCGACGCGGCGCCGTCGACGCCGAGACCGACCGGGACGCGGGCGTCGAGCAGGTCCCGGACGGGGGCGATGCCGGCGCCGAGGCGGCCGTTGGAGCTCGGGCAGTGCGCGACGCCGGTGCCGGTCGCGCCGAGCTTGCCGATAGCCCCGGAATCCAGGTGTACGGCGTGCGCCAGCCACACGTCGGGGCCGAGCCAGCCGAGGGATTCCGCGTACTCGACGGGCGTGCAGCGGTGGATCTCCCGGCAGTACTTCTCCTCCTCGACGGTCTCGGCCAGGTGGGTGTGCAGCCGCACGCCCTCGGCCCGGGCCAGGTCCGCGGCCTCGCGCATCAGGCGCGGGGTGACGGAGAACGGGCTGCAGGGCGCGACCGCGATGCGCACCATGGCGCCCGGCGACGGGTCGTGGAAGCGGTCGATGGCCTCCTTCGTCGCGGCGAGGGCGGCGTCGGTGTCCTCCACGACGCTGTCGGGCGGCAGGCCGCCGTCCTTGACCGACAGGTCCATCGACCCGCGGCACGGGTGGAAGCGCAGCCCGACCGACGCGGCCGCGTCGATCTCCGCGGCGAGGATGTCGCCGCCGTCGCGGGGGAACACGTACTGGTGGTCGGTGCTGGTGGTGCAGCCGGACAGGGCGAGCTGGGCGAGGCCGGCGGTCGCGGCGGCGTGCACGATCCCGGCGTCGATGCGGGCCCAGACCGGGTACAGCTCGGTGAGCCAGCCGAACAGGATCTCCTGCTGGGCGTAGCCGCGGGTGGCCCACTGGTACAGGTGGTGGTGGGTGTTGACCAGGCCGGGGGTGGCGAGGCAGCCGGTGCCGTCGACCCTGACCGCGCCGTCCGCCCGGCCCTCGTACCGGCCGGGCCCGACCGCGACGATCCGGTCGCCCTCCATGACGACGTGCCCGTCGGCGTACTCGGTGCCGGCACCGTCCACCGTGGACACCGCACAGTGCTCGACGACGATCATGCGCCGGCCGCCAGCTTGACCGCGGCGACGATGTTCTCGTAGCCGGTGCAGCGGCACAGGTTGCCGGCGAGGGCCTCGCGGATGTCGGGGTCGCTGGGGCTGGGGTTGCGGGCCAGCAGGTCGTGCACCGCCACGACGAGCCCGGGGGTGCAGAATCCACATTGGACGGCGCCGGCGGTGAGGAACGCCTGCTGCACCGGGTCGAGGCCGCCGGCACCCGGCAAGCCCTCGACGGTGCGCACGTCGCGGTGCTCGGCCTGGCCGGCGGCGACGAGGCACGCACAGACCGGCGTGCCGTCCAGGTACACCGTACAGGAGCCGCATTCGCCCTGCTCGCAGGCGTTCTTCGCGCCGGGCAGACCGAGGCGCTCGCGCAGCACGTACAGCAGGCTCTCCCCCGGCCACACGTCGTCGGCCTGCCGTGCCTCGCCGTTGACGGTCAGGTTCACGCGCATCGGTGCTCCTCCCAGGCCCAGCGCAGGGTGCGGCCGCCGAGGACGGCCAGGGCGTGCCGGCGGTACGCGGCGCTGCCGCGCACGTCGTCGATCGGGCGGGCGGCGGCGCCGACCAGCTCGCCGAACCGCCGCACCAGCGGGTCCGGCAGCGGGGCCCGGTCGTCCCAGGGCAGTTCGGCCGCGAACGACTCGGCGTCGGCGGCGCGCAGCGGCGTGGGCCCGGCCGAGCCGATGCCGGTGCCGACGCTGCGCCGGGCCGGGTCCAGCGCCAGCGCGAACGAGCAGACCGCGATGACCATCGCGTTGCGGGTGCCGACCTTCGCGAACTGCTGCGGTCCGGCCGCGGCCGGCACCAGGAACGCGGCGATCAGCTCGTCGGGGGCCAGGACGCTGCGTTTGGGGCCCTGGAAGAAGTCGGCGACGGCAACGGTCCGCGCACCGCGCACCGACGCGACCTCGACCTGTGCGCCGGTGGCCAGCAGCGGCGGGTGCGCGTCACCGGCGGGCGAGGCGGAGCCGAGGTTGCCGCCGACGGTGCCGCGGTTGCGGATCTGGGGCGAGCCGACGGTCCTGGCCGCCATCGCCAGGCCCGGCAGGCGCCCGCCGAGCTCGTCGATGATCCGCCGGTACGTGACGCCGGCGCCGATGCGCAGCCGGTCGCCGTCGGTGGCCCAGTCCGCCAGCGGCGCGACACGGGTCAGGTCGAGCAGCGCGGGCGGGCGGCGGCGGGCGAAGTTGAGCTCGACCATGATGTCGGTGCCGCCGGCGATCGGGACGGCGTCGGGGTGCTCGGCCTTCGCGGCCAGCGCCTCGTCCCAGGTGGACGGTCTCAGAAACTCCACACGACCTCCTCTGCGACGTCGTCGTCGCGCCGGACGGTTCCTTCGATCAGCCCGTAGGGCCGGTCGGCGGCGTAGTACACCTCATTGGGGTTGTCGAGCCCGAACGGGGCCAGGTCCACCAGGAAGTGGTGCCGGTTGGGCAGCGACAGCTTCACCTCGACGACCCCGGGGCAGGCGGCGAGGACCGCGGCGCCCATGGCGTACAGCGTCTGTTGCAGGGCCAGGCTGTACGTGCCGGCGAACGCGTCCATCAGCGCGGCCCGGGCGGTGCCGTACGGGTCCTGCGCCGCGCCGGCGTGCCGCCAGGTCGCGTTCACGCTGGTGGCGAGGATCCGGTCGCGGGTCTCCGGCAGGGTCGTGTACGCGTCCTTGACGAAGCCGTGGAACTCCGAGTCGGTCGTCTTGAGCAGCACCAGGCCGGAGACGCCGGAGACGACCTGGGTGCGCTCCGCGTCGTGGTGCACCGTCGCGGTGCGGACCTCGCCGCCGTCGCGGCGGAAGGTGTGCGCGCCGTCGACCGGCTGCCACGGGTACTGCTCGACGGTGACCCGCGCGCCGTGGACGCTCGGCTGCGACGCCACGAAGTGCCGGGCGAGCCGGGTCGCGAACGACTCGACGTCGTCGATGCCGTGCTCGCGGGCGAACGCGTAGACCGTGTTCTTCTGCGTGTCCGTCGGCAGGACCGCCGAGTTGTCGCCCGTCAGGTGGCTGGCGGCCAGGTCGCCGCGCAGCGAGACGCTGACGTTGAGGTCGGTGAGCTGATCGCCGCCGGGCCCGCGGGCGACGCGCACGATGCGGGTCTCGGCCTTGCCGTACTGGTTGGGCCCGAGCGCGAAGGTGGGCACGGATCAGCTCCCCCGGTAGGTCGAGTACCCGAACGGGCTCAGCAGCAGCGGCACGTGGTGGTGCCGGTCGTCGGCGACGACGAAGACGACGCCGACCTCCGGGAAGAAGTCGGAGGCGAACGCCGTCTGCAGCACGAGCCGGTGGCGGCCGGCCCGCAACGGTGCATCCAGCCGCCACCGGCCGTCGTCGTCGGTGACCCCCTCGTGCGTCCCCGCCGGGGTTTCCAGGCGGACCGGTACCCCGGCGACCGCCAGCCCCTTCGAGGTGTCCAAGACGTGCGTCGAGAAACTCATGTCACGAGCCGCTCGAGGCGCAGCTCCACGATCTTGCGCAGCTCGCCGCGAACGACCCGGCGCTCGGTCTCCTCGTCGTTGCCGAGCCGGCCGCGGGCCTCAGCGAGGATCTCGTCGGCCGACTTGCCACTGGCGAAGATGAGGAACAGGTGGCCGAAGCGCTCCTCGTAGGCCTGGTTGACCTCGGCGAGCTCGGCCTCGGCGCCCTGGACGCCGGACTGCTCACGCCGCGACCAGGCGGCCTCGGCGGTGTCGCCCGCCGGCCGCTCGCCGATGCGCGGGTGCGCGGCGAGGACCGTGGTCAGGTCGGGCCAGGTCAGGTCGTCGAACGCGGCGACGCCGGCGACCACGACGTCGGCGGATGTGGGATATGGGCGGTGGTCGGCCACCCTGGCGGCCCAGCCGGGCGACGCACAGCAGGCCAGCAGGACCTCCTGCGCCGCGGCGGGCGGCAGACCGTTGAACCGGTCGAGCATGGCCCCCCTCTCACTATCCCCGGCACCCTACTCCGGGGATGTTTCATGTCTAGATCTTGTCGCTTATCTTGCTTTTTATCCACGTTTTCTCTGTTGACCATGGCGGGCCTGCGCGCGGGCTGCGGGGGGCGGTTCCGCAGTGGCCGCTCAGCGTGCTTGACCGCTGCCGCACGGGCGGCTGCGTGGCAGACTCGAAGAATGCAGCTACGGCCGGAGATCGAGCTCATCGAGGTGTCGGGCCGCTCGCTGCGCATCGTCGACGCGCACCTGATCACCGCCGACGGCCCGGCCCGCCCGATCGGTCACGACCTGCCCGACCGGAGCGTCGAGCTGACGGCCGGGCCTTCCGGGTACACGGCCCGCTGGTCACGCGGCTCGGTCAGCCTGACGGGCATCGCTCGCGCCTTCGTCGGCGGCGCGGCGGGCGGGGCGCTGTTCCGGCTGCTGGGCCTGCCCGGCGCCGTCCTGGGCGCGGTGATCGCGGTCGGCCTGGCCCGCACCGCCCGGGAACGCCCGGCGGCCGCCGTGCCCGACCCGACCGTCTCCGTCGAGGAGGATGGTGCCGATCTGGTGCTGCGCTGCGCCGACCTGCCCGCGCTCGTGTTCGCCGTGATGGAGCTGACCGGCGCCACCGGACCGGTCACCGTGAGCCCGGCCGCCGCCGTGCCCGAGCTGCCGGACGGCGGCTCGGAGACCGTCCGGCTCGACGACGTGGGCGGCCTGGAGGAGGTCGTCGCGCAGTTCCGCGACGTGGCGGTGTCGTTCCGCCACCCGGAGGTCATGGCCCGCTGGGGCGCCACCCGGCCGCAGGGCATCCTGCTCTACGGCCCGCCCGGCACCGGCAAGACCATGCTGGCCCGCGCCCTGGCCAACGAGATCGGCGGCGAGCTGCGCGAGATCCGCACCCCGGAGATCCTCGACAAGTGGGTCGGCAACTCCGAGAAGAACATCCAGCGGATCTTCGCCGACGCCCGCCGGCTGCGCCAGCCGACGGTCCTGCTCTTCGACGAGTTCGACTCGATCATCAGCTACACGGGCGCCGCGTTCGACGCCGCCGGCCAGATGATCAACGCGGTGGCGGGCATCTTCAAGCAGGAGATGAACACCCTCATCGAGCACAACCCCAACGTCATCGTCGTGGCCACCACCAACTTCCCCGACCGCGTCGACGCGTCGCTGATCCGTTCGGGCCGCTTCGACCTCAAGCTGTCGGTGCCGCCGCCCGGCCCGCAGGCCCGCGCCGACATCCTCACCAAGCTGCTGCGGCGCCTCATCGCCCGGCACGAGGTCGGCGGGTTCCGGCTGTTCGCCGACGACGTGGACGTGACCGCCCTGGCGGCCGTGTCGACCGGGATGACCGGCGCGGACTTCAAGGAGGCGCTGCGCCGGGCGCAGCTGGACAAGGCGATGCACGAGGCCCGCCACGGCAAGCCGCCGTCCCCGATCACCCAGGCCGACCTGCTTGCCGCGATCCGCGCGGTACGGGCGTGACGGCGCTGCGGGGTCACGGCCTGCCGGCCGCCTACGGGTTGCGGACGAACGGGGTCGTGGTGGCGAGCTGCTGGAAGCCGAGCCGGCGCAGGATCGGGCGGCTGTCGGCGGACGCGTCGACCTGCAGGTAGCGGTAGCCGGCCGCGGCGGCCAGCGCGGCGCGGTGCGCGACGAGCGCGCGGAAGACACCCCGGCCGCGCCAGTCCGCGACGGTGCCGCCGCCCCAGAGGCTCGCGAACCCCGTCCCGCCGTGAAACTCGATCCGCCCGGCGCAGACCGGCCGGTCCCCGGCCATGACCACCGCCGCGGCGATCCCGCCGGGCCGGTCGGCGAGCCGCGAGGCGAGGTCCTTACCGATGCCGGAATGGTCACCGCCGAACACCTCGTCGTGCACCGCGACGACGAGGTCGACCCCCGCCGCGTCGGTGACCGGCTCCAGCCGCGTGCCGGCGGGCAGCTCCACCTCCAGCGGCAGGTCGGCGACCTCGGCGAAGAGCAGGCCCTCGACCGGGTCCGGCTCAAACCCGGCGGCGAGCAACCGCTCCGGCAGGTCCGCGGGGCGGTCGTAGGAGTAGTGCTTCCACTCCCACGGCTGGCCGAGTTGCCCGAACCGCTGGATCTGCGCCGCGATCACCGCGTCCGCGTCCAGCCCGTGCAGGTCGCACCACGCGATGCCGTGCCAGCCGTCATGCGACGAGACGACCCGCACGATGCCGGGCTCCCGCTCCACGACGGTGCCGGCGTCGGCCCTGGGCTCCTGCCGGATCTTCCGGTCGAACAACGCAAGCACCTGCTGGGCGTCCACGACCCAAGACCACACCTTCGTCGATCCGCGTGCAACCGGTTTGCCGCATCACGCGGTGCAGGTGCCGACCAGCTCGATCGTCCCCACCAGGTGCGCGTTGAGCGCGTCGACGTCCTCGGCCGGAATCCAGAGCTCCAGGATGTGCCCGCCGCCGGCCCGCCGCGTCGGGTACCGCCGCGCGAACGCCGTCTCGACCCGGAACCGCGTGACGTGCCCGACCCCGGACGCGGGCACGTTCCACTCCCGGGCGATCTGGGTGGCGTACGCCTCGTTGAGCACCGGGTAGAAGATCGGCTGGTCGGGCAGGCGGGCCGGCCAGCGGCGCCACCCGGCCTCCTCCACCAGCCGCAGCTCCTGCGGCCCGACGGGCCGCCAGAGCACGGTCGTGCCGTCGGCGTCCTCGATCCGGCCGGCGAGCAACTGCTCGGCGAGCCTGACCACATCCGGATCCTGCGCCCGCACCGCCGCGAGGTCCTCGATGAGCACCGCGCAGGCGGCGTCGCCCTCCAGCCAGCGCAGCGCGGCCGTGTCGCCGGGGTCCGAACGTTCGATGAGGCGGGTGAGGGCCGGCCCGTCCAGCCGGTACGAGGCGCTGCCCCCGCCGTGCCCGCACACCGCCACCAGTGCCGGCGGCCAGCCGGCGTCGGCCCGGACGAACTCGCCGCCGACCGGACCGATGCCGTATGCCTTCACCACGTGGTGCAGTGTCGCATCACGCGGGCCGGCGCGTCAGGCGTGCCTGCCCCGCGGGCGGGCGAGGACCGGCACCAGGCTCAGCGCCAGGCCCACGACCGCGATCCCGGTGACGAGGTTGACGCCGGGGTGGAACTGGGTGAAGTCGCCGGTGCCCGCGCCGCCGGTGGCGACCAGGGCGGTGACCACCGCGAGGATGAGCGCCGCGCCGACCTGGCCGGAGCTCTGTACCAGACCTGAGGCCAGACCCTGCTCCTCGTCGGCGACGCCGTCGGTGGCCTGGGCCGTGATGGAGCTGAAGCCGAACGCGAAGCCGCCGCCGAGCAGCAGCATCGTGGGCAGGATCGCGACCAGGTAGTGCGGCGCGCTGCCGGCGGTGAGCAGGAACCAGCCGTAGCCGAGGCTCATCGACAGCATCGAGGCGACGATGAGGCGGGCGGTGCCGTGCCGGTCGATGAGCCGGCCGACGAACGGCGACCCGAACGCCACCAGCAGGCCCGCGGGCAGCAGCGCGAGCGCCATCCGCAGCGGCGACCAGTGCAGCATCTCCTGCAGGTACAGCGTCATCATGAACTGGAAGCTCAGGTACGAGCCGAACAGTGCCACCATGCTCAGGTTGGCCCGCACGATCGAGCCGACCCGCAGGATGCCGAGGCGGATCAGCGGGTGCGCGACCCGCCGCTCGATGAGGACGAAGCCGGCGAGCAGCGCCACGGCGACGACGGCGGAGGCGAGCGTCACCGGGTCGAGCCAGCCCCGGTCGGGCGCGGAGACGACGGTGTACACCGTCAGCAGCATGCCGCCGACGAGCGTGGCGGCACCGGCGAGGTCGTGCCCACCGCCGGCGGCCGGCTCGTCCCTGGGGATGAGGGCGATGCCGGCGACCAGGGCGGCGATCGCCAGGGGCACCGGGATGAGGAACGTCCACCGCCAGCCGACGCTGGTCAGCAGTCCGCCGAGGATCAGCCCCGAGCTGTACCCGCTGGCGCCGAAGACGGAGAAGACCGACAGTGCCCGGTTGCGGGCCGGCCCCTCGTGGAACGTGGTGGTCAGGATCGACAGGGCGGTCGGCGCGGTGAACGCGGCGGCGAGGCCCTTCACGAAGCGGGTGACGATCAGCAGCGTGCCGTCGTCGACGAGGCCGCCGACGAGCGACGCGGCGGCGAAGACGCCGAGCGCGATGAGGAAGACGCGGCGCCGGCCGAGCACGTCGGCGGTGCGCCCGCCGAGCAGGAGCAGGCCGCCGTAGCCGAGGACGTACCCGTTGACGATCCACTGCAGCGAGGTGGTCGACAGGCCGAGTTCGGCGCCGATGGACGGCAGCGCGACGCCCACCATCGAAACGTCGAGGCCGTCGAGGAACAGCACGGCGCAGAGCACCCCGAGGACTCCCCACAGGCGCGGAGTCATCGTCGCGTGGGTCTCCGGCGCGGTGGTGGCGCTTGGGGCCGGGAGGGTCGTAGTCACGGGACGGAACACTAGATGCGCGTGCATTCAATGTCTATGCACTAATTGCTCATGCATTTAATGCAGATGCATTTCACCTGGTACGGGGGTAGGATGCGCGGCATGACGTCGGATGCTGCGCTGGTCGAGCACTGGCGATCGCTGCTGACCAGCTACAACGAGGTAGCCTGCCACCTGGAGCGCGCACTGTCCGAAGCGCACGGGCTGAGCATGAGCGAGTTCGAGATCCTCGATCGACTGGTCTCACAGCGGTGTGAGAAGCGCCGCATGCAGGACCTCGCCGCGGACATGTACCTCAGCCAGAGCGCGCTGTCGCGGGCGGTGGCGCGGCTGGAGAAGAGCGGCCTGGTGGCCCGGGCACTGTGCGAGGCCGACCGGCGCGGCGTGTTCGTCACGCCCACCGCGGAGGGCCTGCGGCGGCACACCGACGCCAAGGCGACCCACCTCACGGTGCTCGCGAGCCACCTGCAGCCGGCAGGTCAGGGCGTCCGGCGGTAGTAGGAGTCGACCGCGGGCTGGCCGGTGTAGTTGGCGCCCGCCGTGTCGTCGGCACCGAGGTACTCGTACGGCAGCGTGACGTCGCCGCGGTCGTCCCGGCCGATCCTGCGCCGCCGGCCGTCGTAGTTGAAGCCCGCGTCGCGCAGGTGCGCGGCGAGGCGCCGCCCGGCGGGCCGGCCGTCCTGCAGCCGGACGCTGTCGAGGTCGATGTCGGCGACGAGCCGGCCGCCGTCGGTCAGCCAGCCCGCGGCCCTGGCGAGCAGGCCGAGCTTGTCGCCGACGTAGTGCAGCCCGTGCACGCTGGTGATGAGGTCGTAGCGCCGCTCGGGCCGCCACTGCGCCACCGACGCCGTGGTGAGGCGCAGCCACGGTACGTCCGGCGCCGGGTCGAACGCGTCGACCAGGTCGACCCCGTGCACGAGGACCCGGTCGGCGACCCCGGCGGCGTGCAGCTCCCCGGCCGCCTCGATCAGCGCCCGCCCGGTGCCGCAGCACAGGTCGAGCCACGCGACGGTGTCCGGCGCGCCGGTCACCGAGACCAGCGGCAGCAGCGCCTCGACGGGGTTGAACCCCAGCTCGCGGTCGTAGCTGTTGACCCCGGCGAGGCCGCGCTCGCGGTTCATCGCGGAGTTGGCCACCACTGCCGAGCCGGCGAGCGTGTCGTCATCGAGCAGGGTCACCGGCCCATGATCGCAACCAGGCCCCGGGAAGCCAACACCTGGCCGCCCTTCCAGGACCCCTCACCGCGCCTGCGTCCCGTTCCCTGGGACGGCGTCGTGCCGAGGCTGGGCCGCAGCGGCGGGCCCGGCGGCCGGTGGCCGGCCCGCGACGTGCGGGCGCGACCGGTGACCGCCGGGCCTCATGGCCGGCAGTGCCGCCAGGGTCAGCGGTCGCCGCCGTGGTCGTCGCCCACGTCGTGGCCCGGGCCGTCGTCCGAGCCGTGGCCGCCGCGGCCGTGGTCGTCGCCGACGTCGTGGCCAGGGCCGTCGTCCGAGCCGCCGCGGTGGCCGCTGCCCGACCCGCCGCCGCGGCCGCTGTTGCCGGACGTGCGGTTGCCGCCGTGGTCGTCGGCCGACGGGGACGCCGAGGCGGACGGGCTGCCGCCGTGGTCGTCGGTCGACGCGGACGCCGGCGGGGAGTCGGACGGCGACGCCGTGGGGTCGGCACCGTGGTCGTCGGCGGACGCCGACGGCGATGGACTGTCCGAAGTGGACACCCGAGCCGGACGGTCGTCGCCCGACGGGCCGGACGCCGCGAGTGCGGTGCCGCCGGCCGCCAGGGCCGCCGTCATGGTCGCGGTGATGATGAGAAGCTTGCGCATGGTCGTACACCTCCGTGGGTTGCTGTTTGCAAGAACCACGGTCCCGGGACGGGCGATATCGGAGGGCTGCGGCAACCCTAAGGTTCGGTTAACGGGCCGAGGGTGACCGTGACCCGGGCGCCGCCGAGCTGGGAGCGGTCCACGGTCAGGGTGCCGCCGGCGGCCTCCGCGGTGCGCCGGGCGATGTCCAGGCCCAGGCCGGTGGAGCCGGCGCCGCTGACGCCCCGGGTGCTGGCGGACGGGTCGAAGCCGGGGCCGGCGTCCTGCACGGTGAGGACCCGGTGGGTGTCGAGGGTGACGGCGACGGCGGCGCCCTCGTCGGTGTGCGCGAAGACGTTGCCCAGCAGGGCGTCGACGCAGGCGGCGAGGTCGGCGGCGGAGACGGCGACGGGCAGCGGGCCGGCCGGCAGCCGGGTCTCCACCGGGCGCTGCTGGTCCTCGGCAAGCACCGTCCAGAACCTGATCCGCTCGGCGACGACGGCGGCCGCATCGCAGGTGGGCAGATCGCGTTCGCGGCGGGTGTCCTCGATGACGGCGGTGACGGCCCGGTCGAGGGCGGCGACGTGGGCAAGCATCCGTGCCGCGTCGGCCTCGTCGCGCAGGCTCTCGGCGTCCAGCCGGAGGGCGGTCATCGGGGTGCGCATCCGGTGCGACAGGTCCGCGACGCGCTCGCGTTCGTGCTGCAGGAGGTCGCGGATACGGGCGGCGAGCTGGTTGAGGGCCGCGGCGACCGCACGGACCTCCGGCGGGCCCGCCGTCACCGCCGCCCGGCGGTCCAGGTCGCCGCCGGCAAGGGCGTCGGAAACCGTTGCCAGGGAACGGATCGGACGCACCACCATGACGGCGAGCCGGTCGGCGACGGCGACGCCGACGGCGAGCAGGCCGGTGCCGAGCAGCGCGAGCACCAGCCAGGCGCCGGCCACGCCCCGGCGCAGCTCCGCCTGCGGCACGAACACCCGGACGACCGCAGTGCCCTGCGCGAGGCCCTGCACGACGACGAGGACCTCGCGGCCGTCCTCGTGTTCGACGGAGAAGCTGCCGGTACGCGCGGCGAGCACCACCGCGGGCGTCCGCCCGGCCGCGGCGCCGACGGTCGTGCCGTCGGGCAGGTACACGGTGACCGGGCGGCGGGCGTCGGCGTTGAGCTGCTCGACGGCGAGCCGCAGCGACTCGGCGTCGGCGGTCGCCACGAGCACGCCGAGGGACTGCGCCTGCGCCATGGCCGCCGACACCGCCCGGTCGGCGGCGACGCCCCGCAGCAGCAGCGCCAGCGGTACCAGAAACGCCAGCAGCACCAGGGTCATCGCGGCGGCGACGAGCAGCGCCAGCCGCCACCTCACGGCTGCAGCCCGAACTTGACGCCGACCCGGCGGACCGTGTGCAGCCGCCGCGGCTCCTGCGCGGTCTCCCCCAGCTTGCGGCGCAGCCACGACAGGTGCACGTCGACGGTCTTGTCCGCGGTGGTGTACGGCACCTGCCACACCTCCGTGAGCAGCTCGCGCTTGCCGACGACCTCGCCGGCCCGCGAGACCAGGTGATAGAGCAGGTCGAACTCGCGTGGGGTCAGGTCCAGCGGTACGCCGTCGAGCGTCGCCGTCCTCGCGCGCGGGTCGATGCGGACGCCGTCGACGTCGAGCGCGGGGTCCCGTTCGGGTGCTGACGGTCCGCCGTCGGCCCGGCGCAGCACCGCGCGGATGCGGGCGTCGATCTGTTCGGCACCGTACGGCTTGACCACGTAGTCGTCGGCGCCGGCGTCCAGGGCCCGGACCATCTCGCCCTCGGTGCGCCGGGCGGTGACCACGATGATCGGCACCCGGCTGACCGCCCGCAGCATCCGCAGCACCTCCCGGCCGTCGAGGTCGGGCAGGCCGAGGTCGAGCAGCACGACGTCGGGCGCCTCCGCGACGGCGAGCTTGAGCCCGTCCATCGCGGTCCCGGCGGGCACCACGACGTGCCCGCGCCCGGTCAGCGCCCGCACGATCCCGGTGCGGATCGTCCCGTCGTCCTCCACGATCAACACCTTCGCCATAGCCCGAGGTTAACCATCCCTTAGCGATCGGCGGTGGATAGTGGTCCCCATGGCGACGACGGTGGTGCGGCGGTGGGTCCTCGCGGGCGGCGCGTGGCTGCTGACCGTCGCGGCGGCCACGGCCGTGGCGACGGGGGCGGTCGGGTCGATGCGGAAGGGCATGTTCGGCACGTCGGACACGCCGTACAGCGAGGCCGAGGTCGCCGCGCTGCTGGCCGAATCCTCGGCGGGGCCTACGACAGGGTCCTCGGCGGGGTCGCCGTCAGCGCAGCCGGCTTCCACGGCACCGTCGCCGGGTCCGAGCGGGGTCGTACGGGCGCTGACGACCTCGGGCGGGACCATCGTGGCGGTCTGCGAGGCGGGGCTGGTGACGCTGCGGTCGTGGACGCCGGCCTCGGGGTTCGAGGCCGAACGGGTGCAGCGGGGCCCGGCGGCGGTGGCGGCGCTGCGGTTCAAGGCCCGCAGCGGCGGCGGCGACGTGCGTGCGCAGGTCACCTGCGCCGGCGCGGAGCCCCGGCTGGCGGTCGGCGACGACGACTAGGTTCGCGGGGTCTGGGCGGTCTGCAGGGCGACGGCGAGGGCGCGGGCCGGTGGGGTGAGGGCGCCGTGCACGAGCTCCACCCTGTGGACGAGCCGGGGTTGCGTGACCGGGACGCCGACGACGCCGGGGTACGTCACCGGGCCGGGCAGCAGCGCCAGCCCGGCACCCGCCGCGACCAGCGCGAGCAGCCCGCCGGTGTCGGTGCCCGGGTAACGGAGCCCGTCGCGGAACCCGCCGCTGTGCGCGAGGGCCCGCAGCTGCGGCAGCGGCGTGGCGACGTCCGGGGCGTCGATCCAGGTCGCGTCGGCCAGGTCGGCCAGGCGCAGTGCGCGGCGGCCGGCGAGCGGGTGGCCGGCCGGGAAGGCGGCGACGGCGGTGGACTGTGCCAGTACCGACGCCGACAGCTGCCCTGCGTCGGGCAGCGGCAGCGGGTCGCTGGGCGCGGTCACCCCGTCGACGAGCCCGACGTCGAGCGTACCCGTGGCCACGCCGGCGGCCACCGCGTCGCGGCCGGCCACCAGCAGCGTGCACCGCACCCGGGGCATCGCCCGCTGGACGGGGACGAGCACCTCGGCGGCCCTGGCGGCACCGGCGAACGGGGTCACCCCGAGCACGACCGTCGCGGCGGGCTGCCCCGACAGGCGGGCCACGTCGGCGCGGGCGGCGCTCAGCCGCAGCAGGATCGGGCCGGCGTGCTCCAGCAGCCGCGCACCCGCGTCGGTCGGCCCGACCGGCCGGCGGCGCAGCAGCGTGGTGCCCAGGTCGGACTCCAGCGCGGCGATCTGCTGCGACACGGCCGACTGCGTATAGCCCAGCTCCTGCGCCGCGGCGGAGAACGACCCGGCGGTGGCGACCGCGACGAACGTGCGGAGCAGGTGCGGGTCCACGACATCAGTATTGCTTATCCTGGTACGCGAATGTGTCGTTGGACTGATGCCCGCCGCGGCGGCAGAGTCCTGGGTATGACAGCCACCCGCACGGCCCGCATCGCCCTGGTCGGCGACCGTTCTCCGCACGTACGCTCCCACACCCGGATCCCCGGGCTGCTCGAGGTGCTCCGCGACCGGCACGGCATCGGCGCCGACGCGTACTGGGTGCCGACGCCCGACGCCACGGCGACCGACCTCGCCGGGTTCGACGGGATCTGGCTGCTGCCGGGCAGCCCGTACCAGAGCGAGGAGGGCGCGCTGCACGCCGTGCGGGTCGCCCGCGAGCACGGGATCGCGTTCCTCGGCACGTGCGGCGGCTTCCAGCACCTGCTGCTGGAGTTCGCCCGCTCCGTCTGCGGCCTCGCCGACGCCAGCCACGGCGAGTCAGACCCCGACGCCGACCGGCAGCTCATCGTCCCGCTCGCCTGCTCCCTCGTCGGCCACGAGGGCGCGGTCAACCTGAGCCCCGGATCGCTCGCCGAGCGGGTGTTCGGCGTCGAACGATCGCTGGAGCGGTACCACTGTGCGTACGGGCTGGACCACGGCTACCTGCCGGAACTGACCCGGCACGGGCTGCGGTTCACCGGCTTCGACGACGACGGCGAGGTGCGGGTCGCCGAACTGGACGGGCACCCGTTCCTGATGGGCACGCTGTTCCAGCCTGAGCTGGCGGGTGACGGGCGCCGCTGCCACGTGGTGATCAGGGCGTTCGCCGAGGCCGCGGTGACGCTCGCCGGGCACCGGACCGGCGCTGCGGCACGGTAGCCCGGGCCGGCGCCGGCACTACAGCAGTTCGGCGGCGGGCACGGGCAGGAGGGCGTCTCAGCGCACGGCGGCGAGCAGGGGCAAGAGGGCGGCGGGGTCCTCGACGTGGGCGTTGTGGCCGAGGCCGGGCAGGTCGACGGGGTCCGGGACCAGGGCCGCGAGCTGCTCCCGGCGCACCATCGGGTCGTGCTCGCCGCGGGCCAGGACGACCGGGACCGGGGCGGCGGCGAGGAGGGTGGCGACGGCCGGGTCGCCGACCGCGAACGTCCTCGGGTCGTGGGTGCTCCGCCAGCCGTCGCCGTCGCGGGTCACCGCCGCGTCGGGGGTGTCGTCCCTGAGGCCGGCCAGGCCGGCGACGCGTTGGAAGCGGGCTGCGGCGTCCGCGCGGGTCGGGTGGACGATCGGCGGCTTGCCGGCGACGGCGGCGGCGCGGTCGAGCTCCTCGGGGGTCCAGGCGACCTTGATGCCGAGGCCGATGACGGCGCGCACTCCGGGGACGGAGGCGAGGTGCAGGCCGATCACGCCGCCGAAGGAGTGGCCGAGGACCACGGTGCCGTGCGGGTCGACCAGGTCGGCGACGGCGGCGGCCACCGTGGCGAACGTGTAGCCGTCGAGCCAGGCCGACCCGCCGTGGCCCGGCAGGTCGGGGGCCACCCATGCGCCGTCGAGGAGCGGGGTCAGGTCGTCCCACACGTCGGCGGTGGCGCCGAGGCCGTGCAGCAGGAGCACGGCCGGCGTGCCGGAGCCGCCGCGGAGCACTCGAAGATCGGTCACCCCGACAGCATCCCTCAACCGGCCGCCGTCGTGCGTCATCCGGCACCCCGCGCGCCACGGAGCGCGGGTGCCGCGTGGGGTGCGGGTCAGGGTGGAGACCCGGCAGGCCGTGCCCCCGCCCCGACGCGACGCAGGACGCAGCGGCGGTCGTCAGCCGGCGTACGCCAGCAGGCGCGGGCCCGCAACGCCCGGCCAGGTGGCGGTGAGGTTCGGCGCGTCGCCGGCCGTCGCGTCCTGCGTGAGGACCCTGAGCACGGTCAGGTTCAGCGAGTCGGTGGCGATGAGCGTCGGGTCGGTGCTCGTCACTCGGACGACGGTGGTGACGGCGGGGACCGACGCGCCGGGGTGGCCGCTGCCGGTGGCGTGCAGGTCGTTGGGGCGAGCCTGCCGGACGCCGTCGACCTCGAACTCCTCGGCGGCCTCGCTGCCGCCGGTGAGGATGGTGGCGGCCAGGGTGGCGGCGTAGACGGGGTCGCCGGCGGCGTCGTACACCCAGCGCTTGCCGAGGACCGAGTGCTCGGTGGTGCCGACCAGCCAGTGCTCGGCGCCGTCGAGGGGGGCGGCCCGGTAGGTGAGCGGGACCTGCAGCACGGGGCCGTCGCCGGCCTGGACGAGCAGCGTCTCGACGCCGACCTCGCCGGCGGGGTCGTCGAAGCGGAACGCGCCGACCTTCGTCACGTCAGGGGTGGCGGGCCCGGTGTACCAGGGCTGGGTGGGCAGCCACGCGTTGAGCAGTTCGAGTTTGGTGGGCGTCAGATCCGCCTTGTGCAACAGCGCCATGATCGCATCGTAGTGAAGGCGCTTCAGTCGCGGACGAAGTGGACCTCCTCGATGCCGTCGCCGGCGGTGACGGGTGGTCCGGCGAGGTGGAAGCCGCACTTGTGCAGAACCCGGATCGAGCCGGTGTTGGCGGTGGCGACGTACGCGTGGACCGGGCCGGCGGGCAGCAGGTCGAGGAACTGCCGGAGGGCGGCGGTGGCGACGCCGCGGCCCCAGTGGTCGCGGCCGATCCAGTACCCGACGAGGCGCTCCCCCGCCTGGTCCCAGCTGACCATGTTGCCGGCCACCGCGTCGCCGGCCACGACGGTGCGCATGATGTTGGACGGGTCGGCCCGCACCCGCGTCCAGTGGGCCAGGAACGCCTCGCGCTCCCGCGGGGCCACCGCCGCCATCCGGGCCGCCACCGGGTCCTGCTGATCGGCGAAGAACACCTCGATGTCGTCGTCAACGACCTCGCGGAGCGAAACGCCCGCCATGTCAGCCCTCCGGCCGCGACGCGAGCGCGAGCAGACCGTGGTCGTGCCCCGGTGGTGCGATCACGGCGATCCCCGCCGGCGGGTCCGTCCCCGCCGGCACGGCGATGCTGGGCAGCCCGTACGCGCTGGCCGGCACCGCGCACCGCAGCGTCTGGCGGCGCCACGCGTCGCGGCCCGCCTGGGACAGGTCGCGCGGGTGGCCGGGGCCGCCGGCCGGCAGGACCAGCCACGCGTCGCGGTCGGCGAGCAGGTCCAGCAGCTCGGCCCGCTGCCGGGCCAGGTACGCCCGGGCGGCGGCCTCCTCGCCGGCGGTGACGCCCGCGCCGAAGCGGAAGCGGTCCTCGACGTCGACGGCGAGGGTACGCGGGTGCGCGGTGATCCAGGCACCGTGCGCCCGCCACGCCTCGGCCGCCTGCACCTGCCGGAACGCCAGCAGCAGCGGGTCGGGATCGTCCCAGGTGGACAGTGTGACCCGGGAGACGGGCAGGCCGAAGCCGTCGCAGGGTGGCGCGCCGTCGACGGTGAGCAGTCGCGACGGCAGGTTGGCCGGACCGCCGGGCAGCAGGACCGAGCCGACGAGGGCCAGGGTCGCGGCGCCGGCGGTGATCCAGCCGACGGTGTCGAACGACGGCGCCAGTGGCAGCACCCCCTCGGTGGGCACGGCACCGTGGGTGGGGCGCAGACCGTACAGGCCGCAGCAGGAGGCGGGGACGCGGATCGAGCCGCCCGTGTCGGTGCCGAGGCCGATGTCGGCGTGGCCGGTCGCGACCGCGGAGGCCGGGCCGCTGGAGGAGCCGCCGGTGACGAGGTGCGGCGCGGCCGGGTTGGGCGGGGTCCCGTAGTGGGCGTTCGTGCCCGAGAGGGAGTAGGCCAGCTCGTCGGTGTGCACGATGCCCTGCACGACGGCGCCCGCGGCGCGCAGCCGGGCGACGGCGGGGGCGTCGGCCGCGGCGGGCAGGGCGGAGGCGAGCCAGGCCGGGTTGCCGCCGCCGACGGCGAAGCCGGTGACCTCGAAGAGGTCCTTGACCGCGACCCGCAGGCCGTCGAGCGGGCCGTGCCCGGTGGCCGGGGCGAGCGGCATCCCCTTCACCCGCCACACCGAAGGATCGGCGGTCATGCCGGCAGTGGCGTCACGGACATCACTGGATCACCCACCTCAACGGCCCGGCCACCGCCACACTGCGGCGGACCCGTGCAGAGCCTAACGCCCGGACGGCCCGGCCACTGCCCACCGCCGCAGCCCAGGGCCGCGGGGTGTCACCAGTCCGGGGGGCCGAGCCACGTCGCCTTCGCCAGGGCGTTCTGCCCCGCGGCATTCGGGTGGAAGAAGTCCTGCGCCACCACCATGTCGAGGCTGAACGCGACCCGGTGCGCCGCGCCGCCGTCGTCCTTGCAGCGCGGCCCGTACGCCTTGCACGCCGCGGCGAGCTGGGTGTTGTAGGCGTCGATGCGCTCGCGGAACGCCCGGCGCCGGGCCACGTCGGTGGGGGCGGTGGAGGTCGGGGCGGCCAGCAGCGCCTGGCAGATCCCGAAGGACCAGGCCTTCACCGCGACGTCCCGGGTGTGCCCGATCTCCCACAGGCGGTGGATGTCGGGCACGCTGGCCACGAGGATGCGCGCCTGCGGCAGGCCCTGCTTCAGCACGGCGAGCGCCTCGTCGACCTGGCGGCGGAACGTGTCAGGCGCGGTCATGTCGGCGATGCCGGGCCGGCAGGCGTCGTTGGCGCCGACGAGGATCGTGACGTAGCCGGCCTTCGCGGTGACCGCGGCGCGGGCCTGCCCGGCGAGGGCGTCGGCGCGGGCGCTGCCCTGCGCGGCGTTGCGGGCGTGGTCCTTCAGGCCCGGGTTGGCCTTCAGCAGCCGCCGGTAGTGGCTGTCGACGCGGGTGCCGTCGCCGGTGGACCAGGAGTTGCGCGGACACGGCGCCGGCGCCAGGCACGACGCGAACGCCGTGGTGAGCGAGTCGCCGAGGGCCGCCATGGAGGTGAGCCCGCCACCGCCGCCGCCGGGCTCGCCGGTCGGGGCCGGGACCGCGGTGCCGCCCTCACACGCGAGGGCGAGGACGGCGAGCCCGGCGAGCACGACGACCCACCAGCGCTCCCGCCGCGCCCGCACCCGCTGTGCCCACGTAGTGACGATCAGCACATCGTAGCGTGCAGCCGCTTCAGCAGCGACATCTCGAGCTCCTCCGGCAGCTGGAAGAACCCGTGCTCGGTGAGCAGGCGGTGGTGCTCGTTCGGCCGGTACGACATCGGCACCAGCACGCCGTCGCGCACCTCGACGCTGCCGATGACGTCGTGCTCGGGCACGTCGCCGGCCGGGTCGGGGGTGCGGGCGTCCAGCACGTCGACCCAGCCGTGCCCGCCGACCTCCTCGGCCTGCTCGCGCAGGCCGTGCACGACGAAGATGTCGTCGGCGATCACCTCGTGCAGGAAGCGCACGAAGGCCGGGTTCTCCTCGAAGTGGTCGGGCTGCAGCGCGCCCGGGCCGTCGACGCCGACCGCGAGGAGCCCGACGACCGCCTCCGGCGACAGCCCGTGCTCGGCGACGTCCTGCGGCTCGAGCGGCGACACCAGGTGCCGCAGCCGCTCGCCGAGGTACACCTCGTACACGAACAGCTCCCGGCGGGAAGGGCCCCCGGTGCCGTCAGCGGTCCCCACGGAGCTTCCCGTAGACCAGCACGTCGCGCCACGCGCCGTCGCGGAACTCCGCGGAGCGCAGGATGCCCTCGCTGAGGAACCCGACCTTCTCCAGGGCCTTCTGCTCGGGGATGTTCTCCGGCTGGGTCCGGGCCTCGATCCGCGGGGCTGCGCTGTTGGCGAACAGGTAGTCGCACAGCAGCGTCTGCGCCCGCCAGCCGACGCCGCGGCCGCGCCACTCCGGCAGCAGGATGATGCCGATGCTCCAGTACCGCGACCAGCCGGTCCCGCTCGCCTCCCAGCTCACGAACCCGGCGGCGGTCTCGTCGGCCTCCACCATGAGCCGGCCGTCGTGCTCGCCGAGGAAGCCGTCCTCGGCGAACCGCCGGGCCGGGCCGGTCGGCTCCCGGTATCCGGTCCAGGCCGGGCCGGCCAGCCCGGGCTCCGTCACGAACCGGCGGAACATCCCCAGATCGGTCTCCACCACCGGTCGCAGCCGCACCCAGGTCTTGTTCAACTCGCCTCACCTCGCTCAGCCGGCCACCTGCGCGCGCCACGCAAGATCGTCCGTCATCCTCGCCGATGATCGGGGCCACCGCCATCCGACCAACCGTCGGGAAAGGCCGACCGACGGTAGATCGGCCACGCTACCGCCTGCGGCCATGCCCGTCGATGCCTTCGCCCACCCGTTCGTCGTGGCCGTCTCGCGCGCGCGGGTGTACCCGGTTGATCGAAGTCGTGTCGTGGCCGTCCGGATGGCCGGGACGGGACTTGGATCATCACGGCGGTCCGGCCGGCGGGACGCAGTCCTTAGCGGGTCAGGTGCCCGGCGACGTGCTCGCGGATCAGCTCGAACGAGCGGGCGCGGGCGTCGATGTCGTACACCATGCAGGTCAGCATGAACTCGTCGGCCTGGGTGCGCTCCAGCAGCTCGGTCAGCTGGCCGCGGACCGTCGCCGGGGAGCCGAGGGCCTGGCCGTCGCGCCGTTCGCGGATGAACTCGCGCTCCCGCTCGCTGTACGGGTACGCCGCGGCCTCCTCCGGCGTCGCCATGGCCTCGGGGCGGCCGGAACGCAGCCGCAGGAACGACAGCTGGCTCGGCCCGGCGAGGAACTCGGCCTCCTCGTCGGTCGGCGCGCAGACCGCGTTGACGGCGACCATCGCGTACGGGGCGTCGAGCCACTGCGACGGCCGGAAGCTGTCGCGGTAGAGCTTCAACGCCGGCAGCGTGTTGACGCTGGAGAAGTGGTGCGCGAAGGCGAACGGCAGGCCGAGCAGGCCGGCGAGCTGCGCGCTGAAGCCGCTCGAGCCGAGCAGCCACACGTCGGGCTTGTCGCCGCGGCCCGGCGAGGCGAGGATGCGCTGCGCCGCGTCGTCGCCGGTGAAGTAGGCGATGAGGTCCTGCAGCTCCTCCGGGAAGTGCTCGGCCGACAGGCCCTCCATGGTGCGGCGCAGCGCGAGCGCCGTGTACTGGTCGGTGCCGGGCGCCCGGCCGATGCCGAGGTCGATGCGGCCCGGGTGCAGCGCCTCGAGGGTGCCGAACTGCTCGGCGACGACCAGCGGCGCGTGGTTGGGCAGCATGACCCCGCCGGAGCCGACCCGGATCGTGGACGTCGCGGCGGCCAGGTGCGCCAGCAGGACCGCGGGTGAGGAACTCGCGATGGCGGGCATGTTGTGGTGCTCGGCGACCCAGAATCTGCGGTATCCGAGTGCCTCGACGCGTCTGGCCAGCTCCGTCGTGTTGCGCAGGGCGTCACCGGTGGACGCGTAGGCGGCCCGGGGCGCGACGTCAAGGACGGAAAGCGGAATCTCGGTCACAAACCATGGTCAACAGCGGCGGCCCGCCGGATGTTCCCGCCGGAGGCGCCGGGTGGCGGGCGCCACTCGTACACCTGCCGCCGCAATGAACCGGACGGCCCGCCGCTGGCAGGGACGGGCCGCCCGGTCGCCGGGGTCAGACGCGGCAGGGGTTGCCGGTCGGGTTGGCGGTGCTGCCGTGGATGTCGGCGTGCGCCTCACTGATGACCACGTCGGTCAGCAGGGTGTCCAGGACGACGGCCTGCTGGGTGACGCTGGTCGGGGTGGTCGTGGTCGCGTTCAGCTTGAGCGCGCCGACGACCAGCGGCACGGTGAGCGGCGCGCTGCCGACCGTCACCGAGATGCCGTTGATCTTCAGGTACGAGATGCCCGACGCGCCGGTGAGCACCGGGGCGAGGCCGCCGGGGCCGGTGGCGCAGGTGGCCTTCGCGGTCGCCTGGACGACACCGAGTTCGATCGTCACCGGAGCGATCCCGCCGACGGTGATCTTCACCTGCTCGACCCTGGCGGTGGCGGTGCCGTTGTCACCGGCCGCGGGGGTGGTGTTGAGGTTGTCCGGGGTCAGCGCCGTGGTCGCGTCCAGCGTCTTCGACTCGACCTTGATCGGTGGGCTACGGTCGGGGACGCTGCACCGCTGCAAGAAAGGGCACCAGCATGGCCGGCAAGACCCAGCTGACCGCGGCGCGCGCCGTGCCGCTCGTCAAGGAGCCCTCCGGCGCGCCCGCCATCAACCTCGCCAAGGTCCGCGAGTCGGGCCACGTCGACCTCGCCAAGCGCGCCGACAAGGCGGGCCTGGCGCTCAGCAAGCGCGGCCTCGGCGGCATCCGGGCGCAGGCGATGCTCGTGCTGGACCACTCCGGCTCGATGCGCGCCGACTACAACTCCGGCGCCGTGCAGACCCTCGTCGAGCGCGCCCTCGGCTTCGCGCTGCAGATCGACATCGACGGCACCGTGCCGGTCATCCCCTTCGACACCAAGGTCCTGCCGACCGTCGACGTCACCGTCGACAACTACCAGGGCGTCGTCGACCGCGAGATCAACCGCGGCTGGATGGGCACCACCAACCTCGCCGACGCGCTCGCCGTCGTCCTCGCCGAGGCCGAGCGGACCACCGCGCCGATCTTCTGCATCGTGGTCGCCGACGGCGGCCCCGACTCCAAGCGCGCCACCACCAAGGTCGTGTGCGAGCTGTCGCGGTACCCGGTGTTCCTGAAGCTCCTCGCGATCAGGCCGGTCGAGTACTTCCAGACGCTCGACGACCTCGACGGCACGAAGCGGCTGCTCGACAACGTGGACACCAAGTCCTCCACGGCGGACCTGGACCTGCTGACCTGCACGGACCTGCAGTTCGCCGAGGCGATGGCCGACGAGTGGGACACCTGGGTCGCGGCGGCCACCGCCGCCGGCGTGCTGCACTGACCAGAGCCCCGCGTGGGATCGCCGTGGCCGGGCGGGCCGGGGCGGGGCGGGATGGCTCGGCTCGCTACGAGGGTCCAGGTGACCAGCCAGGTGTCGTGCGTCGTCCAGTCCATGGGGCGGCCTTTCTCTGCGCGGTGCTCAGTGCAGGCGCGACCTCAGCACGATCTCCTCGACGATCTGCTCGGGCGTGGCGTCGATCGATACCTGCGTGACGTGCTCGTCCGGCTGCGGCGGCTCCAGGGCGGCAAACTGGCTGTCGAGCATCTCGACGCGCATGAAGTGGCCGTGGCGGGCCGCGAGCCGGCGCGTGATCAGCTCGCGGGAGCCGTCGAGGAGCACCAGCCGCACCTGCGGGCGGCCTTCGCGCAGCTGGTCGCGGTACACGCGGCGCAGCCCCGAGCACGACACGACGCCGGGCGTGCCGTCGGCGGCCCGCTCGTCGATCCACCGGCCGATGGCGGCGAGCCACGGGGCGCGGTCCTCGTCGGTGAGCGGCTCACCGGCGGCCATCTTCGCCACATTGGCGGCGGGGTGGAAGTCGTCGGCCTCCGCGTAGCGCCAGCCGAGCCGGCCGGCCAGCAGCGCGCCCACGGTGGTCTTGCCCGTGCCGGCAACACCCATAACGACGATCACTGGAGGCGCGGTGTCCGGCATGGCCACACCGTACCCATGAGGCCGGTCCGCTACACACGGCGGTCGCCATGGGCCGGCCAGTGGGGACACGGTGCCATCACCATAAGCCGGCCGGTGGCGGCACGGTGCCATCACCACGGGCCGGCCGGTGACGGCACCGGCCGGCCCGCGCGGAGCCCGTCGCTCAGGACGAGGCCATCGCCACCAGCGGCGGGAAGTGCAGGGCGACGAGCCGTTTCGCCACCGTCTCGGGGTCGGCGATGTCGCCGGTACGGTGCCGCTCCACCAGCCTGGCGTGCCCGGGCAGGCCGGCGCCCCGCTCGCGGAGGGTCCGCTGCATCTGCGTCTCGACGGCGCCGGGGTCGACGATCTCCACCGTGCAGGCGCGGCTCGCCGCCTCGCTGACGCAGCGCATGAACGCCTCCGCGCCCGCCTTCGTCGCGCAGTACGTGGCCCAGCCCGGGTAGCTGCGATGCGCCGCGGAGGAGGCGACGTACACGATCCGCAGCCGGGGGGCCGGGTGGCGGGCGAAAGCGGCCAGGAACACGTTCGTCAGCAGCATCGGCGCGACCAGGTTGATCTGGACCGCGGTGAACACCTCGTCGGGGGCCAGCTCGCCGACCAGGCCGATCGGCTCGACCGTCGCGGCGTTGTGCAGCAGCACCACCTCGTCCTGCGGCCCGGCCCCGCCGGCGAAGGCGGCCAGCTCGGCCTCCGTCGGCAGGCTGACCGCCTCGGCGAGGTCGGTGGGGCGCAGCCGTACCGACGCCGGGTGCCGCGCCGCGAGCGTCTGCTGCTCGGAGGGGAAGCTGCGGGCCAGGCCGAAGACCCTGGCACCGTCGGATTGCAGCGCGTGGAACAGGGCCGCGCCGAGCCCTCGTGAGGCGCCGGTCACGAAGACCGAGCGCATGCGGGAACCGTCCGCGATTGCGGACATGACATCACTCCAACCGTGTCGAGCTGCCCAACAACGACGAGGGGTGGGAGTTCGACCTACGTGCGCCAGACCTGCAGCACGGAACGGAGGGGTGCGTGGTCCGCGGCGCCCTCCGCCGGCGGTTCGGTGCGCGGCGCCTGCGCCACCTGCGCGACGGTGCCGGCGGTGAGCGGCGCGGGTGCGTGGCCCGAGGCGTCCGGGGTCTCCACCTGCTCGCCTTCGGCGTGCAGCACGAGGGGTTGGTGCTGCTCGCCGTCATCGCCGGACCACGAGCCGTGCCCGTGGTGGTCAGGTGAGAGCAGCTGGTGGGCGATCCCCGCACGGGAGGTCGGCGCGCCGATGCTCGCGCCGAAGAGCATCGCCAGGACCAGGGCGAGGACGCCGAGGACCCAGCAGGGCCTGCCCGGCCGCCTGAGTCCGTCCAAGTCCGCCCTCCCCGGTGATGCCCTGCCGCCATCATGGCGCAACGCATCACACCGTGGAGTGTCGCGAATTTGCCAGCATCCGCGGAATTCGATTTTCCGGATAGGGTGCCCGGGTGATTGTGCGAGCCGCCGTCGGGGACGATCTGACCTGGTCGCAAGAATTGCTCACGAATTCGTACGGTGCGGTCCACGTCATCACGGGAGAAAACGGTCGCGACGCGGACCGGCTGCCGGCATTGGTGGCCGAGACCGGCGACGGCGAGCGGGTGGGACTGCTCACCTACGAGATCGCCGCGACCGGCCTGGAAATCGTCACGATCGACGCGGTGCGTCCGCATGCCGGGATCGGCACGGCACTGCTCGACGCGGCCCGGGCGGTCGCGACCGGTGCCGGCTGCACCCGGCTGTGGCTGATCACCACCAACGACAACCTCGACGCGCTGCGCTTCTACCAGCGCCGCGGGCTGCGCATCCGGGCCGTGCACCCGGGCGCCGTGCAGCGGGCCCGGCGGCGCAAGCCGCAGATCCCCGAGATCGGCGGGCACGGCATCCCGCTGCTCGACGAGCTGGAGCTGGAGCTGCCGCTCACCGCCGGCGGCGCGGCCATCCGCCCCGGCGGCCTCGCCGACGTCAAGCCCGTGCTGGGGCTGCTGGACGGCGCGACCCGGTGGCTGGCCGGGCTGGGGCGCACCGGGCAGTGGGGCACCGAGCCGCACTCGACCAACCCGCGCCGGCTCACCGCGATGATGCGGTGGGTCCCGCAGGGCCACCTGCACGTCGCGGAGCTGGACGGCGCCGTGGCCGGGGCGCTGGTGGTCGGCGAGGCGCCGGAGGGCATCCCGGTCGTCTACGAGCCCGAGCTGTACGTGAACCTCCTGGTCACCGACCGGGCGCGGCAGGGGCGCGGGCTGGGCACGCTGCTGCTGGACCACGCCCGGGTGCTCGCCGCGCGGCGCGGGATCGGGCTGCTGCGGGTCGACTGCTACGCGGGCGACGACCGGGCCCTCGTCGGCTGGTACCGCCGGCAGGGCTTCACCCCGACGGAGACCTTCACGGTGCCGCTGCCCACCGGCAGGGACTGGCCGGGGCAGGTCCTCGAGCAGCGGCTGTGATCAGGACGGCGCCCCGGCCGAGACGTTCCGGCCGCGGTGGGTCAGGTGTTTCTGACGTCCCAGAGCCACAGGCCGCCGACCTCGCGGCCCGGGCCGAACAGCGCGTCGAGGGTGCCCCGCTCGGCGGCGGCAGCCGGGCCGGTCGGGGCGAGGATGATCGACGTGCGCCAGTAGGCGAGGTCGAGCCGGGCCCGTTCGCGGTCGGTGTCGGTGACCTGCTGGACCTGCCGGCTGCCGGTGGCGGCGTTGATCAGCAGGTCGGTCGGGCGGGCCGGGGCGCCCACGGCCGCGTGCCGGCCCTTGACGCCGCCGGCCGGGCCGAGGAAATAGCCGTGGGACATGCGCAGGTCGGCGCCGGTGGCGGTGGCCCAGCTCATCGCCGTCCAGTGTTCGAAGGTGGCCAGCGGCACCATCAGTACCGACTCCTGCCCGCGGACGTAGGAGCGCCACTCGCCGGACGTGAGGAACGCCGGCACCGGTGGCCGGTCGAACACCTTGATCGGCACCGGGGCGGCGGGCACCAGCACCGCCGCGGCCAGGCCGACCTTCAGCACCCGGGTGCCCGCCACCGCCGGCAGCCGGTCCAGGCCGATCGCCACCAGCGGCGCGACCGCCCAGGTGGCCGCCTCGCCGAGCCGCGTCGGCAGCAGCGTGTCGAACAGCGGCAGGCCGCGCAGCAGGGCGTACGGGCCGGACACGCCGGTGCCCTCGCCCCGCACAGTCAGCTCGTTGCCCAGCGACAGCACCGCGAACACGGCGCCGGTGACGGCGAGGGAGCGCACGAGCGGCTCGCGCCACCGCCAGGCGGCGACGGCGGCGACCGCGATGACCAGCGGCCAGCCGAAGTGCCCGTGCTGCTCGGCGGAGAACCCGGGCGCCGGCGGGAACTCGCTGAAACGCACCGCGACCGAGTTGCGCGAGAACGACGTCAGCCCCAGCAGGTCGGTGCGGAACGCGGTCATCTGCGGCTCGCCGCCGCGGTAGCCGTTGGTGCCGAAGAACTGCCACCACAGCGGGTACGCCAGCAGCACCGCCGTGACGAGCAGCGTCACCCCGAGCCCGGCCAGGACGCTCGGCAGCCGCACCTCGCGCGGCCGCTGCACCAGCCACAGCACCCCGAACAGCCCGACGGCCAGGGCGGTGATGAACAGCGTCTCCTCGTTGATGAACACCTGCCACACGACCAGCGCCGCAAGGATCAGACCACCGCGGACCGGCGCGTCGCGCAGCTTCACCACCCGCCACACGATGACGGGCACCAGGAACTGGGCCGTGAGGTTGGGGTGGAAGGTGGCGTGGTTGGCCACGCTCGGCGCGAACGCGGCGACCAGGCCGCCGACCCAGGCCGCGACCCGGCTGTCCACCACGTGCCGGGACAGCAGCCAGAACCAGGTGGCCCCGGTGGCGGCGAGGGTCAGCACCACCAGCACGTCGAACGCGATCCCGGGCCCGGCCAGCAGCGTCACCGGCGACATCGGCAGGCCCAGCCCCAGCATGGTGGTGTTCGCCATCCCGTTGACGCCGGTGGGGGCGTTGAGCCGGTCCAGGAAGAACGGGTTCGACCCGTGCCGCACCGACCGCGCCGCCCAGGTCAGGAAGTACTCGGCGAGGATGCGGTCCCCCGGCGTGTACGGCAGCCGCTGCCCCGGATGGGCGAGCAGCCGCCCGCACAGGACGACGGCCCCGGCGAGATACCCGCCCACCGCCACCAGGTCGGCCAACCACCGGTGGCGTGATCGCCCCTCGTCCATCGTCCGACCTTAGGTCCCCGCCCGCGGCGGACCGGCACCGGGGCGCGCCGTCCTCAGGCGGGGATGACCTCGTCGACGGAGGAGGCGCCGGCGATGCGGTGCACGGCCACGACGGCGGCCCGGGGCAGCGGCGCGTACACGTGCGGGAAGGGGCCGCCGTTGGCGGAGGTCTCCCAGCGCAGCCACATGCCCATGATCTGCGCGTCGATGGCGACGACGACGAGGTCGGGCTCGGCGCCGAAGTAGCGCTGCGCGGTGCCGGCCACCTGGGCGCGGGACGAGCAGTGGATGTAGCCGTCGCGCTGGTCCAGCGGCGAGCCGTCGAAACGGCCGTCGGCCTGGAAGCGGGCCCATTCGGACGGCAGCAGGATCTTGTAGATCAGCACCGGCACACAATGCCACGGGTGAGGGGTTCCTTCACCTGTCGCAGGTGAGCCGGGGGGAGCGACGAGTCACCCGTTTGCGATTTAGCGTGCGCGATTATGAGAACTCGGGCATGGGTGTGCGTCGCCGGCGCCGCGATCGCGGTCGGGTCGCTCAGCGCCGCGCAGGCGCGAAGACCGGACCCGCCGATGGTCCGCACGGCGCAGACCACCGGGCAGCAGACCGTCGAGCAGGCACCGGACACCATGGTGTACCTGCTGACCGGCACCGGGCTGGTCGCGATCGGCGGGGTGGTGCTGGTCGGCGGCGTGGCCGGCCTCGGCGGGCTGGACATTCCCGGCGGCATCACGATGGCCGTCGGCCGGACCCGGCTGTGGGCCCAGTCGCGGCGCGCGAAGGGCCGGCACCGCCGCCTCACAGGCGGGTGATGCGGTCCTTCAACAGGGTGGTGGCGATCGCGGCCTTGTGCGGCTGGCCCCGCACGAACGCCTCCGCGAACTTCACCGCCTGCTGGTAGGTGACCTTGGCCGGCATCGGGGGCTCGTCGGCGTCCACGACCACGTCGACGAGCGCCGGCCCGTCGTGGGCCAAGGCCTCGCCGAGGATGTTCTCCAGGGCGAGCGGGTCGGTGACGCGGGCACCGTACCCGCCGCAGCCGCGCGCCCACCCCGCGTAGTCGGGCCGCGGGTCGCCGTAGCGGACGCCGTACTCGGGGAAGCCGTTGACCATCTGCTCCCAGACGATCATGCCGAGGGCGTTGTTGTCGTTGATGACGACCTTGATGGGCAGGCCGTGCCGGGCCGCGGTGTGGAACTCGGCCATGAGCATGCCGAACCCGCCGTCGCCGACGAACGCGATGACCTGCCGCTGCGGGTACTCGTGCTGCAGCGCGATCGCGTACGGCAGGCCGGGCGCCATCGAGGCGAGCGTGCCGGACAGGTAGAACTCGCGCCCGCCGGTCGCCTGCCAGTGCCGGGCCGCCCAGGTGGTGACGGTGCCCGAGTCGCAGGTCAGGATCGCGTCGGGCGCGGCGACCCGGTCCAGCGTGCGGGCCAGGAACTGCGGCGCGATGGGGTCCCGGTCGGCGCGTTCGGTCGCCGCGAGCCGCTCCCGCCAGTCGCGCATCTTCTCCTGGTACCGCTGCAGAAATCGCCGATCGGTGCGCCGCTGGAGCCTGGGCAGCAGCGCCTCCAGGGTGGCTGCGGCGTCGCCGACGAGCGGCACGTCGGTGGGGATGCGGGTGCCGACGCGGGCGGGCTCGACGTCGATCTGCACGACGTGCGCCTGCCCGGGCGCGGGGAGGAACTTCGTGTACGGGAAGTTCGTGCCCACCATCAGCAACGCGTCGCACTCCTGCATCAGGTCCTCGCTGGGCGCGGTGCCCAGCAGCCCGAGCCCGCCGAGCGCGAACGGCGAGTCGTCCGGCACGACCATCTTGCCCATCAGCGACTTCACGATCGGCGCGCCCAGCACGTCGGCGACGAGCTCGACGAGGGCACCGGCGCCGCGCGCGCCGACACCGGCCAGGATCGCCGGCTTCGTGGCGTGGTTGAGCAGGTCCGCGGCGGCCTGCAGGTCGTCGTCGGCGGGCCGCACCGGCGGCGCGACCCACACCGGCGCGGTCGCCGGCTCCCGGACCGGCCCGACCTCGTCGAACGGGTTGTCGCCGGCGGCCGCGACTTGGACGTCGTTCGGCACCGTCAGGTGCGCCACGCCGCGGCGGGCCAGCGCGGTGCGGACCGCGATGTCGACCAGCGACGGCACCTGCGCGGGGTTGGCGACCGTCTCGTTGTACTCGGCGACGTCCTCGAAGAGCCGGTCGAGGTGCACCTCCTGCTGGTACCCGGTGCCGATGACGCTGGACTCCTGCATCCCGGTGATCGCGAGCACCGGCGCGTGGTCGAGCTTCGCGTCGTAGAGCCCGTTGGCGAGGTGGATGCCGCCGGGACCGGACGTGGCCAGGCAGACCCCGAGCCGCCCGGTCGCCTTGGCGTGCGCGACCGCCATGAACGCGGCCGCCTCCTCGTGGTGCACCAGCACGAACTTGACCCGGCCGGCGTTGCGCCGCAGGCCCTCCATGATCCCGTTGACGCCGTCACCGGGCAGGCCGAACACCGTGTCGACGCCCCAGTCGGCCAGCCGGGCGATCAGCGCCTCACCGACAGATGGTTTGCTCATGTGGTGGTGCTTTGCCGGTACGGGCGAAACCAAACGTGGTGCGGCCGGCGGGCGGGATCCGTGAAAGTCTCACCGGCCGCGGCGGCAGGCGGGATGCGCGAAGGCCCCGCCGGAGTGCGGCGGGGCCTTCGGGACGAGTGGTGCAGCGGGTGGGTCAGCCGCCGAAGCCGGCGGGCAGGCCGCTGCTGTCGGCGTCCTTCGCGTCGAGGATGTCGACGATGAAGCGCAGCGTGCCGGCGGGGTACCCCTCGGGGGCGTCGTCGCCGTAGGCCTTGTTGCCGGGGATGTCGAGCTGGACCCGGGTGCCGACCTTCAGGCCGACGAGGCCCTCGTCCCAGCCCTCGATGACCTGGGGCTGCTTGCCGAGCTGCTTCTGCCCGACCGGGATCTCGATGGTCTTCTTGCGCGGCCAGGACGCGTCGAAGACCTTGCCGTCCTTCATGGTGGCGCCGACGTAGTTGACCGAGACGGTCTGGCCGGCTTTGACGGTCTTGCAGTCGCCCTTGATGAGGATCGTCTGCTTGACGGTCTTGACCTCTTCGCTGCTGGCGGTGATCGTCGGCTCGGTGGCGAGGGCCTTGTTCATGCCGCCGAGCAACGGCGGGAACGCGGCCTGGTCGCCGACCGGCTTGCACTTGACGCGGTTCTTCTCGGCCCGGTCGCCGAAGTACCAGACGCCGGCGAACGCGCCGCCGACGACCAGCAAGACGATGATCGTGCCGGCGATCGCCTGGCCCACGCGGCGGCGGCGGGCGGCCTTCGCGGCGGCGATGCGGGCGGCGGCCCGCTTCTCCGCCTTCGTCATCGGAGCCGCCGTCTTCGACTTCGACCTGCCGGCGGCCTTGTCCTTGGCGGACTCGGCCTTCTCCTCCTCGCCGTCCCCGGCGTCCCCGCCGTCCTCGGCGGGCGCGGCGGCATCGGCGTCGCCGTCCTCGGACGAAGCGGCCGGAGCGTCGTCCGCGGCATCGTCCGGCTCGCCGGTCGATGCGCCGGCCGAATCCTCGGCTGAGTCGCCGGCCGAATCCTCGGCTGAGTCGTCGGACGAAGACGCAGTCGCAGGTGCCGACGCAGTCGAAGACCCGGCGGTGGTGTCCTCCGCCGGGGTCCCGACCGCGGCCGCCCCTGCCGGCGTTTTGTCGCTTTCCGCACCCGCGGCCGGCTCCTCGCCGGGTCCGACCTCGGTGTCCGGAGTCGCCTTCGGCGTGGTGGCCTTGGTCGACCTCGCAGTGCGGCGGCTTCTGCCCCGATCGCTCACAGTTGGAAGACTCCCCTGCTGGACGGACCGAATACTGGCGGACCTGAGTTTCGTTCGCCAGAGCTTCCCATATCACACGCGCCGCGACACGCCCCGGGTAGCAGCGCAGCCGATAGGGTCATGACATGGGCACTGTTCAGGGCGTCGAGATTACCGGACCGGTTGACGACCGATTCGCCGAGATCCTCACTGAAGAAGCTCAGAGTTTCCTGGCAGAACTGCACCGGGCCTTCGACGCCCGGCGGCTGGAGCTGCTGCAGGCGCGCAAGGAGCGCGAGGCCGAGCTGGCCGCGGGCGGCACGCTGGGCTTCCTGCCCGAGACGCGGCACATCCGCGAGGGTGACTGGCGGGTGGCCGAGCCGGCGCCGGGCCTCATCGACCGGCGGGTGGAGATCACCGGGCCGACCGACGCGAAGATGACCATCAACGCGCTGAACTCCGGGGCCAAGGTGTGGCTCGCCGATCATGAGGACGCCAACACGCCGCTGTGGGGCAACGTGATCGGCGGGCAGCTCAACCTGCGCGACGCGAATGCCGGCACGCTGTCGTACACCTCCGGCGAGAAACACTACGAGCTGACCTCGGGCGCACGGCCGACCGTCGTGGTGCGACCCCGGGGATGGCACCTGCCGGAGAAGCACATCCTGGTGGACGGGGCGCCGACGTCCGGCTCGCTGACCGACTTCGGGCTGTACTTCTTCCACAACCATCTGGTCACCCGGCCGTACTTCTACCTGCCGAAGATGGAGTCGCACCTGGAGGCGCGGCTGTGGAACGACGTGTTCACGTTCACCGAGGAGCGCTTCGGCCGGCCGGCGGGCACGATCCGGGCGACGGTGCTCATCGAGACGTTCCCGGCCGCGTTCGAGATGGACGAGATCCTCTACGAGCTGCGCGAGCACTCCGCCGGCCTCAACGCCGGGCGGTGGGACTACATGTTCAGCGTCATCAAGAAGTTTCGCACCCGGGGCAAGGACTTCCTGCTGCCGGACCGCAACACGGTGACGATGACGGTGCCGTTCATGCGGGCGTACACCGAGCTGCTGGTGCACACGTGCCACCGGCGGGGCGCGCACGCGATCGGCGGCATGGCGGCGTTCATCCCGAGCCGGCGCGACCCGGAGATCAACCGGGTGGCCCTGGAGAAGGTCACCGCCGACAAGACGCGGGAGGCCGGCGACGGCTTCGACGGCTCGTGGGTCGCCCACCCCGACCTGGTCGCCACCTGCCGGGAGGTGTTCGACGGGGTGCTCGGCGAGCGGCCCAACCAGCTGGAGCGCACCCGCGAGGACGTGTCGGTGTCCGCCGATGACCTGCTCGCCGTCGGTGACACCCCGGGCCGGCAGACGGAGGCGGGCCTGCGCAACGCGGTGAGCGTCGGCGTGCAGTATCTCGACGCCTGGCTCAAGGGCAGCGGCGCCGTCGCGATCAACAACATGATGGAGGACGCGGCGACGGCGGAGATCTCCCGGTCGCAGGTCTGGCAATGGCTGCACAACGGTGTCACGCTGGCCGACACGGGTGCGCTCGTCACGAAGGCGTTGGTCGAGAAGATCGCCGACGAGGAGCTGGCCCTGCTCGGCGGCGACCACAGCGAGGCACGGGCACTGTTCATGGAGGTGGCGGTGGCGGACGAGTTCATCGATTTCCTGACGTTGCCGGCGTACGACCGGATGCCGTGAGCAGCGCTCCGCGCTGCTCGCCATGGGCGCCGCCGCTGGATCAGGGCGGCGCCGGAGCTCAGCGGAGGTGACGCCATGACCATTGACCGGCTGGCGGAGCGGTTGCGAGGGTTCCTGCAGCCCGAGCAGGTGCTCACCGACCGCCAGCAGCTGCGCACGTACGAGTGCGACGGCCTGACCCACTACCGCGTCGTGCCGGCGATCGTGGTGCTGCCGCGCACTGCCCAGGAGTGCGCCGGCACGGTGCGGGCCTGCGTCGACGCCGGGGTGCCCTTCGTGGCGCGCGGCTCCGGCACGGGCCTGTCCGGCGGGGCGCTGCCGCACGCCGACGGCGCGCTCATCGTCACCTCCCAGCTCCGCGCGATCCGCGAGGTCGCCCCGCAGGACGAGCGGGCCGTCGTGGAGCCGGGCGTGATCAACCTGCAGGTGACCCGGGCCGCGTCGCCACACGGGTACTACTACGCGCCGGACCCGTCCAGCCAGCAGATCTGCTCGATCGGCGGCAACGTCGCGGAGAACTCCGGCGGCGCGCACTGCCTGAAGTACGGCTTCACGACCAACCACGTCACCGGCGTCGAGATCGTCACGCCCGACGGCGATCTGGTCCGGCTCGGCGGGCGGACCCCGGACCCACCCGGCTACGACCTGCTCGGCGCGTTCGTCGGCTCGGAGGGGACGCTCGGCATCGCCACGGAGGTGACGGTCCGCCTCGTGCGCCTGCCGGAGACGGTGCGCACGCTGCTCGCCGCGTTCCCCGGCACCGACCAGGCGGGCGCGGCCACCTCGGCGATCATCGCGGCCGGGGTGGTTCCGGCGGCGGTGGAGATGATGGACGCCCTCGCCATCGAGGCCGCGGAGGCGGCGGTGCATTGCGGCTACCCGCAGGGCGCCGGCGCGGTGCTCATCGTGGAGCTCGACGGCCCGCACGCGGAGGTCGAGGCGCAGTTCGCCGCCGTCGAGGGGTTCTGCCGGGAGCACGGCGCGTTCGAGATCCGCATCGCCGCCGACGACGCCGAGCGGGCCCTGTTCTGGAAGGGGCGCAAGTCGGCGTTCGCCGCGGTCGGCCGGATCAGCCCCGACTACATCGTCCAGGACGGCGTCATCCCGCGCACCGCGCTGCCGCAGGTGCTGACCCGCATCGCGGAGCTGGCCGGCGAGCACGGCGTGCGGGTCGCGAACGTGTTCCACGCCGGCGACGGCAACCTGCACCCGCTCGTGCTGTTCGACGAGTCGGTCCCCGGGCAGGCCGAGCGGGCCGAGGCGGTGTCCGGCGCGATCCTCGACCTGTGCGTCGAGCACGGCGGGTCGATCACCGGCGAGCACGGCGTCGGCTTCGACAAGGCCAAGCACCTGCCCACCATGTACAGCGCCGCCGACCTCGACACGATGCAGCTGGTGCGGTGCGCGTTCGACCCGCGCGGGCTGTCGAACCCGGGGAAGGTGTTCCCGACACCCCGCCTGTGCGGCGAGGTCCCGGGCCGGCGCAAGGGCACCCATCCGCTGCATCAGCCAGGCGTCGCGGAGGTCTTCTGAGCCATGACAGCGCAGATCGCGGGGATGCCGGCCGCCGCCGTCGCCACGCCCGCGTCGACCGCGGAGGTCGCCGAGGTGGTCCGCGGTGCGGCCGGCGGGGAGCTGGCCCTCGTCGTGCGCGGCGGCGGCACGCGCCAGGACTGGGCACTGCCGCCGCAGCGGCTCGACCTGATCGTGGAGACGTCGCGCCTGTGCGGGATCGTCGAGCACGCCGCGGGTGATCTTGTCGTCGTCGTCCGCGCCGGCACGCCGCTGTGCCAGGTCCAGGAGGCGCTGCGCCCCGCCGGGCAGCAGCTGGCCCTCGACGAGCCGCTGCCGGGGGCGACCGTCGGGGGGACCGTCGCGGTCAACGCGGCAGGCCCGCGGCGCATGCTCTACGGCACGGTCCGCGACCTGCTCATCGGCGTCACCGTGGTGCGTGCCGACGGGGTCGTGGCCAAGGCCGGCGGCAAGGTCGTGAAGAACGTCGCCGGGTACGACCTGGGCAAGCTCGTCGCCGGCTCGTACGGCACCCTCGGCGTCATCACCGAGTGCGCGTTCCGGCTGCACCCGCTGCCGGCCGCGCGCCGGTTCGTGTCGGTGCGGGTCGACGGGCCCGAGGAGGCGGGGCGTGCGCTGTCCGCGGTCCTCGGCGCGCAGGTCGTGCCCAGCGCCCTGGAGATCGACACCGACCCGCTCACCGTGACCGCGCTCGTCGAGGGGGTCCCGGCCGGGGTCGCGCAGCGGGCCGCCGACCTGGAGAAGCTGCTCGGCGACGGCACCACGTCCGCCGAGACCCCGCCGCCGGGCTGGGGCACGTACCCGTGGCGCCCCGGCGACGTCGGCATCAAGCTCACGTCGGTGCTGTCGCGGGTGCCGTACCTGCTGACCGCCGCCGGGGTGACCGCACAGCTGCACGACGTGGCGCTGCGCCTGCGGGGCTCCGCCGGCACCGGGGTGCTCTACGCGGGGCTGCCCGGCGACACCGACCCGGGCTCCGTCATCGGCGTCGTCAGCGACTTGCGGGCGGCGACCCGGGCCGGCGCCGGGCACTGCGTCGTGCTGACCGCACCGCCGGCGATCCGGTCCCGCGTCGACGTGTGGGGCCACGTCGACGGCCTGGACCTGATGCGCCGGGTGAAGGAGCAGTTCGACCCGCTCGGCATCCTGGCGCCCGGCCGGTTCGTGGGAGGGATCTGATGGAGCCCCACATCGACGCCGGCCTGGTGTCCGACTGCGTCCACTGCGGATTCTGCCTGCCGACGTGCCCGACGTACGTGCTGTGGGGCGAGGAGATGGACTCGCCGCGCGGCCGGATCCAGCTGATGCGCCAGCACCTGGAGGGCGAGCCGCTGACCCCGACGGCGGCCGGGCACTTCGACGCGTGCCTGGGCTGCATGGCGTGCGTGACCGCGTGCCCGTCCGGCGTGCAGTACGGCACGCTCATCGAGCAGACCCGCGTGGTGGTCGAGGAGCGGCACCCCCGGCCGTGGCCGGAGCGGGCGCTGCGGGGCCTGGTGTTCGGGCTGTTCCCGCACCCCCGGCGGCTGGCCGTGCTGAAGGGGCCGCTGCGGCTGTACCAGTGGCTCGGCTCGCCCCTGCGCGACAGGCTGCCCGGCCGCCTGCCGGCCCTGGCCGCCCTCGCCCCGCCGGTGCGCCCGGCGGTGCCGCTGCCGGCGCGGCTGCCGGCGCTGGGGACCCGGCGGGCCGTGGTCGGGATGCTGACCGGCTGCGTGCAGCGGGCGTTCTTCCCCGACGTGAACGCCGCGACCGCCCGGGTCCTGGCCGCGGAGGGCTGCGACGTGGTGATCCCGCCCGGGCAGGGCTGCTGCGGCGCGCTCAGCGTCCACAGTGGACGCCGAGAGGAGGCGGCCCGGTTCGCCCGCGGCATCGTCGACACGTTCGACGCCGCCGGCATCGACGCCCTGGTCGTCAACGCCGCCGGCTGCGGGTCGTCGCTGAAGGAGCTCGGCGACCTGCTCGCCGGCGATCCCGGGTACGCCGGCCGCGCCGCCGCGCTCGCCGCCAAGGTCACCGACTTCGCGGAGCTGCTCGGGCGGCTCGGGCCGGTCGCGCCCCGCCATCCGCTGCCGGTCACCGTGGCCTACCACGACGCGTGCCACCTGGCGCACGCGCAGGGTGTGCGGTCGCAGCCGCGCGAGCTGCTGCGCGGGATCCCGGGGCTGGTGCTGCGGGAGATCGCCGACCCCGAGCTGTGCTGCGGCTCGGCCGGCGTGTGGAACGTGCTCAACCCCGGACCCGCCGCCGAGCTCGGCGCCCGCAAGGCCCGCGACGTGCTGGCCACCGGCGCGCGATGGCTGGTCACCGCGAACCCGGGCTGCCTGATGCAGATCGGCGCCGGGGTACGCGCGGCGGGCGGCTCGATCCGCACCGCGCACACCGCGCAGGTGCTGGACGCCTCGATCCGCGGTGTGCGCCTCAGCGCCGCTCCCGGCGTCGGGTAGGCGACGGGGCCGAGCCCGAAGTCCCGGCCCCGCGTGTGTTCCGGCATGACGACGAACCTGGTGGACTGCCCCGAGTGCGGGCTGCCGGCGACCACCCGCGACGAGGGGCCGGCGTGGAGCACCCGCGGCCCGGTCGAGCACGTCCGCCTGCACTGCGTGCTCGGCCACCGCTTCTTCGGCCCCGCGGACCTGCTGCTGCGCCGGCTCAGGACCGGCTGAACCGGGCGCCGCCCGAGCCGGCCGCCGGGCGGGACGCCTGGACCGCGCGGCTCAGGACCGCCTGAGCGGCGCCGCGGGTCAGCTCGGGCGCAGCGGGCGGCCCTGGCCGTCGACCGGGCGGCCGGTCAGCAGGATGATGCCGTCCACCACGAACCACACCCACAGGCCGAACACGACCAGGAACGGGATCCAGAACAGGAACCCGCACCAGAACGACGTCCAGCCCACGACGACGCTGAGCACGAGCTGCGTGATGCCCAGCGCGGTGTTGCCCGCGTAGAGCCGGCCGATGCCGCCCAGCACCAGGAACAGGCCCGGCAGCAGCTGCAGCAGCCCGGCCGCCAGCTTCGTCTTGTCCGAGTACGGCAGCCCCGTCGCCGGGTCGTAGCCGGCGTTGGCGACGCCGAGCACCGGCACGCCGTACCCGGGCTGCTGGCCGTAGGCGGCCTGCTGCTGGCCGTAGGCCGCCTGCTGCTGGCCGTACGGGTCGTAGCCGCCGGACGTCGGCGCGCCGGAGACCGGCAGCTGGTACGTCGGCGAGTACGGCGGGCTCGACCCGGGCGGCGACGAGGACGGCGGGCCCGACATCGGCTGCTGCCCCGCCGGCAACGCGTACGGGTCGGCGGGCTGCTGCCCGTACGGGCTCTGGCCATACGGATTGGGCTGATATGGGTCCGGCTGACCGTAGGGAGGCTGCGTCATGGGAGCAGGCTACCGTCACCGATCCGTCCGGCAGGCCCCTGTGACCACGCTGACGTTGAGCGATCACCCGCCATGCGCTCGGATGGGCGGATGGACTTCGACGGCCGCAGGCCGCTGCAGAACATCCCCGTCCACATGCTGTGGGTGCGGCAGACGAGCCTCGTCGTGCGTGACCTCGGCACCGACCTGCGCGCCGAGCTCGGCACCTACGACGAGCTCATCGCCACCGATGGGCTGTTCGCCGGGTTGCACCGGCTCCAGAGCGTCTGATCTCGGTGCGGGTCTGCCACACTGGGCGGGTGAAGCCCGGTGCGTCCGACGAGCTGGCCAGCGCGAGCCTGGTCGAGCTGGCCGTGTCACGGCTGAGCCGGGAGATCCTCAGCGGCGCCACCGACCCCGGTGAGCGGCTGGTCGAGGAGCAGCTGACCCGCCGGTTCGGCATCAGCCGCGCCCCGCTGCGCGAGGCCCTGCGGCTGCTCGCACAGCAGGGCCTGGTCGAGCACGTGCCGCGCCGCGGCGTCCGCGTCGCCACCCTGTCCGCCACCGACATCCAGGAGCTCTACGCGGTCCGCGACGTCCTGGAGCGCCACGCCGTCACCGCGACCGCCCCGGACGCCGATCTCGCCGGCGTCGCCACCGCCGTGAAGGCGATGCAGGAGGCCGACGCCCGCGGCGACCAGTTCGACGTGGCGACCGCCCACCGCGAGTTCCACGTCGCGGTGGTCGCCCTCGCCGGCAACCGCCAGCTCACCCAGGTCTACGAGTCGGTCCTGGTGAAGATCCAGCTGTACATGGCGCTCAACCTGCGCCGCGAGGCCGAGGTCGCCCGCCCGCACGACGGCGTCCACCGCCACGAGCGGCTGTTCGAGGCGGTCTCCGCCCGCGACACCGCGGCGGTGCTGGCCGCCCTCGACGACCACGGCGCCCGCTCCTACCTGCCCTGACCGTGCGGCCCGGCGGGGCATGGCCGGCCCCCACCGAAGACGGCCGGCGGGGCATGGCAGGTTCCCGGGGAGGGGTGGCGGGACCCTGCCATGCCGGCTCCGGTCAGGGCACTACGGCGAGCACCGTGCAGCTGGTGGTCGTGGCGCCGTCGGTGCCCGGGTAGCACAGGTCGGAGTCCAGGCCCCCGTTGAGGGCGTCGAACCCGGCGTCGCCGTACAGGACGTCGTTGCCGGCGCCACCGTTGAGGGTGTCCGCGCCCTGGCGGCCGCGCAGGGTGTCCGGGCCGCCGCCGCCGTTGATGACGTCGTCGCCGGAGTAGGTCTTGCACGGCGGGGGTGCCTGCAGGGCGGTGGGCGTGAGCAGCCCGCCGCCGGACGGGACCGGCAGGCACGGCGTGGTGTACCAGCCGCCGTCCAGGACGTTGGCCAGGCCGTCGCCGGTCAGGGTGTCCGCGCTGCCGCCGCCGGTCAGGTTCTCGATCTGCTGGTAGACGTCGCTCTCGCTGAGCAGCGGGTCGCCGCCGTGCGCGGGCGCGACGAGCGTCGCGGTGATCGCGCCGGTGCGGCCCTGGAAGGTGACGGTGTCCGAGCCCGGCCCGCCGCTGATCCAGTCGTCGCCGGGGCCGGAGTGGATGACGTCGTCGCCGTTGCCGCCGGACGCGTCGCCGGCCGCGGCGGCGGTGGCGTGGCCGCCCATCTTGATGACGTCGTTGCCGTCGCCGCCGTAGGCGTGCACGTTGGACGTGGTGCGGTTGTCGATAACGTCGTCGAGGTCCGAGGTCTTGATGTCCAGGAACGTCGCGGCGTGGACGCAGTGCACCGTGGTCATGGTCGCGTACGGGTAGCTGCAGCTGCTGCCGTCCGGCGTGCTGAACGTGATCGGGTAGTTGTCGGTGAAGGCCACCACGCCGGGCGACGGGTTGCTGATGATGAGCCGGTTGGCCTGATTGAGGGCCGCCTCGTAGTGCATCTCACCGCTCATGGTGAGGGTGGCGACCGGTGGTTCCGCATGCGCGGGGTGCACGGCGGCGAGGGTGCAGGCGCCGCCGAGGATGACCGCGAGTCCGAGCCGGGACAGTCGTCTCATCGCGCCACAGTGACAGTGACCGTGATCACATTCCCGCGACTGTCGGGTAGTAATCCCCGGACATCGACGCGTTACATGGGCCGCGGTTTGGCGTAACAGAACTGTCGACAATCGACCGTATGACCGCCCTCGCCCAGACGGGAATCGCCGCCCTCCGCGACGCGTACGCGCGGGGCGAGCTGACCCCGGCAGATGTCGCCGAGCAGGTCATCGCCGCACCCTCCGCGCCGGGCGTGTGGATCAGCCGGGTGCCGGCCGCGGCGCTGCGCGCCCGCGCGCGGGAGCTGCGCGATCCGTCGCTGCCGCTGTTCGGCATCCCGTTCGCGGTCAAGGACAACATCGACGTCGCGGGGCTGCCGACGACCGCGGCCTGCCCGGCGTTCGCGTACACGCCCGACCGCGGCGCGCCCGTGGTCGAGCGGCTGCTCGCCGCCGGCGCGATGCTCGTCGGCAAGACCAACCTGGACCAGTTCGCGACCGGGCTCACCGGGTCCCGCTCCCCGTACGGCGCGGTCGAGAGCATCTTCGGCGGCGGGCTCATCGCCGGCGGGTCCAGCTCCGGCTCGGCCGTCGCCGTCGCGTCGGGCGCCGTCGCGTTCGCCCTCGGCACCGACACCGCCGGCTCGGGGCGGGTGCCGGCCGCGCTCAACGGCATCGTCGGGCTCAAGCCGACCCGCGGCCTGCTCAGCACCGCCGGCGTGGTGCCCGCCTGCCGCTCGCTGGACTGCGTCTCCGTCTTCACGCTCGACGTCGCCGACGCCCGCACGGTCCTGGACGTGGCCCGCGGGCCGGCCGCGGCGGACCCCTGGTCGCGGACGGCCACCGGTGAAAGCCTCCCACCGGCGGCCGTCCGCCTCGGCGTCGCCCGCCCCGACACGCTGGACTTCGACGGCGACCACGGGCAGGCCGAGCGGTACGTCGCCGGCTGCCTCGCCGCGGCCCGGCTGACCTCGGCCGTCACCGAGGTCGACCTGGCGCCGCTGCTGGAGGCGGGCGGCCTGCTGTACGAGGGGCCGTGGGTCGTCGAGCGCCTGGCCGACCTCGAGGACTTCCTGGACGCGCACGCCGGCGCGGTGCTGCCGCTGACGCTGGGCATCCTGCGCGGCGGCCACCGGTTCAGCGCCGCCGACACGTTCCGCGCCCAGCACCGGCTGCAGGCGCTCAAGGCGGAGACGGCGCGGCTGTTCACCGCGATCGACGTCCTGGCGCTGCCGACCGTGCCGACGACGTTCACCCTCGACGAGATCGCCGAGGAGCCGCTGCGCCGCAACGCGGTCCTGGGCCGCTACACCCAGTTCGCGAACCTGCTGGACCTGGCCGTCGTCACCGTACCCAACGGCACGACCCCGCAGGGCCGCCCGGCGAGCCTGTCGCTGATCGGGCCGGCGTTCGCCGAGGGCACGCTGCTCGGGCTCGCCGCCGCGTTCCGGGGCGAGGCAGGGCCCGTGCCCGAGCCGCCCGCGACGACCGTCGAACTGGCGGTGGCCGGTCACCACCTGCGCGGCGAGGCGCGCAACGCGGAGCTGGTCGCGCTGGGCGGGCGGTTCGCGCGCACCACCCGGACCGAGGCGTGCTACCGGCTGTACCGGCTGCCGACGGGCGTGCCGGGGCTGGTCCGGGTCGGCGCGGGGCAGGGCGCGCAGATCGAGGTCGAGATCTGGCGGCTGCCCAGCAGCGCGGTCGGCGCCCTGCTCAGCAGCGTCCGGCCGCCGCTGTCGATCGGCTATCTGTCCACGGTGGACGGTCAGACCGTGCAGGGGTTCCTCTGCGAGGCGTACGCGGCCGGGGACGCGCAGGACATCACCGCCAGCGAGGGCTTTCGGGCACACCGGCAAGAGGAGGGGCAATGAGGACAAGCATCGGTCCGGTCGTCGGGGCCAGGCCCTACGCCTGGCCGTACGACGGCTCGGTCCCCGTCGAACGCACGGCCCTGCTGTGCATCGACTGGCAGACGGACTTCTGCGGCCCGGGCGGCTACGTCGACAGCATGGGCTACGACATCGGCCTGACCCGGGCGGGGCTGCCGGCCACCGCGAAGCTGCTCGACCACGTGCGGGGGCTCGGCATGCTGGTCGTGCACACCCGGGAGGGGCACGACCCGGACCTGTCGGACCTGCCGCCCAACAAGCGCTGGCGCTCGGCGCAGATCGGGGCGGAGATCGGCTCGGCCGGGCCGTGCGGGCGGATCCTCATCAAGGGCGAGCCCGGCTGGCAGATCGTGCCGGAGGTGGCGCCCGCGCCCGGCGAGGTTGTCGTCGACAAGCCCGGCAAGGGCGCGTTCTACGCCACCAACCTGGACCTGGTCCTGCGTACCCACGGCATCACCCACATCATCCTGACCGGCATCACCACCGACGTGTGCGTGCACACGACGATGCGTGAGGCGAACGACCGCGGCTACGAGTGCCTGATCCTGTCGGACTGCACCGGCGCCACCGACCCGTCCAACCACGCCGCCGCCCTGCACATGGTCACCATGCAGGGCGGGGTCTTCGGCTGCGTCGCGACGTCGGAAGACGTGATCGCGGCGACCGTCTCCGACTGAGGGGGCCTGATGGCCACGCTCGACGCACTTCCCGGACCCTTCACCTTCGACCCGGCGACGACCGCGCTGGTCGTCATCGACATGCAGCGCGACTTCATGGAGCCCGGCGGCTTCGGTGAGACGCTCGGCAACGACGTCTCCCAGCTGCGCCGCGTCATCGCGCCGACCGAGGTGCTGCTGCGCGCCTGCCGCGCCGCCGGCCTCACGATCATCCACACCCGCGAGGGGCACCTGCCGGACCTGTCGGACTGCCCGCCGGCGAAGCTCAACCGCGGCGAGCCCAGCCAGCGCATCGGCGCGCCAGGCCCGATGGGGCGCATCCTCATCCGCGGCGAGTACGGCCACGACATCATCGACGAGCTCGCCCCGGCCGACGGGGAGCTGGTCATCGACAAGCCCGGCAAGGGCGCGTTCTACAACACGTCCTTCGGCGACGTCCTCGCCGCGCGACGGATCCGCAGCCTGGTCGTCACCGGCGTGACCACCGAGGTCTGCGTGCACACCACCGTCCGGGAGGCCAACGACCGCGGCTACGAGTGTCTCGTGCTGTCGGACTGCGTCGGCTCGTACTTCCCGGAGTTCCAGGAGGCGGGCCTGGCGATGATCGCCGCGCAGGGCGGCATCTTCGGCTGGGTCGCGCCGTCCACCGCGTTCGTCGCGGCACTGCAACCGTCTCTGCAGAGGACGTGAGTCATGGCTACCAGCACCGACACCGCATCGTTGAAAATCCCGTGGTGGGTCCGCGGCGACACCAACGCCTTCTTCGGCTTCGGCGTCAACGTCCTCGTCAACGTGCTGACGCTGACCTCGCTGTGCCTGTTCGTGGTGAAGCTCAGCAAGGGTGACGTCTTCCAGGCGATCCTGCCGGCGCTCGGCATCGCGCTCGTCGCGGGCAACGTCTACTACACGTTCCTGGCCCGGCGGCTGGCCCGCAAGGAGCACCGCACCGACGTCACCGCGCTGCCCTACGGGCCGAGCGTGCCGCACATGTTCATCGTCATCTTCGTCATCATGCTGCCGGTGTACCTGAAGACGGACAACCCGACCCTGGCCTGGAAGGCCGGCCTGGCGTGGGCGTTCATCATCGGGCTCATCGTGCTCATCGGCGCATTCGTCGGCCCGTACATCCGCCGGTACACCCCGCGCGCGGCGCTGCTGGGAACCCTGGCCGGCATCTCCATCACGTTCATCTCGATGCTGCCGGCCGCCCGCATGTGGGACCTGGCGTGGGTCGCGCTGCCGGTGTTCGCCCTGCTGCTGATCGGCCTGCTCACCGACACGAAGCTGCCCGGCAACTTCCCGATCGGCCTGGCCGCGCTGCTGGTCGGCACCGCGATCGGCTGGGCCGGCGGCGCCATGGACGGCAACGCGGTCAGCGCCGCCGTCGACGACATCGGCTTCGCGCTGCCCGGCCTGCACCTGGACCTGCTCACCTCCGGCCTGTCCGACGTGGCGCCGCTGCTGGCCACGGCGATCCCGCTGGGCGTCTACAACTTCACCGAGGGCATGTCCAACGTGGAGAGCGCCGCGGCCGCCGGCGACAACTACAACCTGCGCAGCGTCCTGCTCGCCGACGGGGCCGGGGCGATCATCGGCGCGGCGCTCGGCTCGCCGTTCCCGCCGGCCGTCTACGTCGGGCACCCCGGCTGGAAAAAGGCCGGCGGCGGCAGCGGGTACTCGATGGCGACCGGCATCGTCATCGCGCTGCTGTGCTTCCTCGGCCTGTTCGGCTTCCTCGGCGCGATCTTCCCGCTGCCGGCGATCGTGCCGATCCTGCTCTACATCGGCCTGCTGATCGGCGCGCAGGCGTTCCAGTTCTCCCCCAAGGCGCACGCCGCGGCGGTGATCGCGGCGCTGATCCCGAACATCGCGCAGTGGGCCACCAGCCAGATCGACAACTCCCTGGCGGCGGCCGGCACCAACGCCGCGAAGGTCGGCGACGCGGCCCTGGAGGGCAACGGCGTCATCTACAGCGGCCTGCTCACCCTCGGCCAGGGCGCGATCCTCGCCGGCCTGGTCTTCGGCTCGATCGTCGCGTTCATCATCGACAAACGCTTCATCCACGCGGGCATCTTCGCGCTGTCGGGGGCGGTGCTGTCCTTCGTCGGGCTGATCCACGGCGAGAAGGTGGCCTGGAACGCCGACGGCCAGGTCGCGCTCGGCTATCTGTTCATCGCGGTGGTCTGCGGGCTGTTCGCGCTGGGCCGGCCGGAGCCGCGGGCCAAGGAGCCCGACGAGATCGAGCTGGACCGCCTGCACGGCGAGGCACCGCCGCCACCGGCACCGGCCGAACCGGCCACCACTGCCACGGCGGCCTCGGAGCCGGCACCGGCGTCGTAGCTCCACCGCCGGGGTCAGCTCCACCTGCGGCGCGGTGGTCCCTCCTCCCGGGGACCACCGCCCGCCGACCGCCATGCAAGCCGCCAGCAGCAGAGGGGACAGCCGTGCGGATCGACCGGGACGACGTCGTCGCCGAGGTGACGGCGGCCTTCGAGGCGTACGAGAAGGCGCTCGTCGCCAACGACACGACCGCGCTCGCCGAGGCCTTCTGGGACTCCCCGGCCGTGGTGCGCTTCGGCATCGCGGACCGGCAGACCGGTGCCGCGCAGCTGCGGGCGTGGCGGGCCGCGCAGGCGCCGCTGCCGCCCGGCCGGCGCCTGTACGACACCCGCGTCACCACGTTCGGCACCGACCTGGCGACGGTCACCACGATGTTCGACTACCCGGGCGGCGAGGACCGCCCCGGACGGCAGTCCCAGACCTGGGTCCGCCTGCCGGAGGGCTGGCGCATCGTGCACGCCCACGTCTCGCAGGAGTCACCGCCGCCGTAGCCGCGCCCGGCGTCAGTGGGCGGCGGACAGGCGGCCGCGGCCCTGGTGGGTCAGCTGGTACGCGGCGAACAGCAGCAGGGCGCCGCTGACGATCGCGTACAGGCCGATCGCCCAGGCGATCGCGACCGCGCCCTGGGCCGGGCGCACCACCACGAACAGCCCGGCGACCACGGAGATCGCGCCGACCAGGGCCAGGGTCCAGCCGCCGTGCTGGCGGGTGGCGAGCCACAGGTCGGCGACGCCGGTGACGATCGCCCACGCGCCGATGAGGACCGCGAGCACGACCGCGGTGACCCCCGGCCACACGATCGCGAGAATGCCAGCGGCCAGCCCGAACAGCCCGGCGACCACCCGGGCCACCCGCGGCCCGGTGCCGTCGGCGAAGCCCGTGACCGGGTTCGTCGCCCCGGCGGACGGGCGCACCGCGTGCACGATCTGCTCGATGCCGGTCGCGATCGCGAAGATCCCGAACAGCAGCGCCAGCGCGACCGCCGTCACCCCGGGCCAGACGACCGCGAGAATGCCGAACACGATGGCGATGACCCCACGCACCCCGAGCAGCCACGCTTCTCTTCTGAGCATCATGCCCTCCTAGCCAGTCGGTCTTCGAGTTCGTCGATGCGGTCGAGCAGGTCCAGCACCACGCCGACGGCGGCGTAGTTGAGGGTCAGGTCGTCGTGCAGCCGGCGGATGCGGGCCACCCTCGCCAGCTCCCGGACCGGGAACCCCGGGGGCCCGGCCGGGCCGGTGGTGACCTCCACCAGGCCAAGCGCCACCAGCCGGGTGACCAGGCCCGGATGTACCCCGGCCGCGTCGGCGAAGGCGTCCAGTGGCAGCCGCGTCGCTCGTACCAGCGCAAACGTCATACCGAGCTCCTGGGATCGGTGGTGGACGCCGCGGCGAGCTCCGCGTAGAGCCGCTGTTCGTGTCCTGACAGGTTCGGCGGGACGACGATGCGCAGGACGGCGTACAGGTCGCCGGCGGTGCCCCGGGGGTTGGGCAGGCCCAGCTCGGGCAGCCGCAGCCGGCGCCCCGACGACGAGCCCGCGGGCACGTCGAGGCGCACCGGGCCGCCGGGCGTCTGGACCTCCACGGGCGTGCCGAGCGCCGCCTCCCACGGGGCCACCGGCAGCTCGACGACGATGTCCCGGCCGCGGACCTTGTACCGGGGGTGCGGCGACAGGTGCACGACGAGGTACAGGTCGCCGGACGGCCCGCCGCCGGTGCCGGGCACGCCCTGGCCGGCGAGCCGGATCCGCTGCCCGTCGGCGACGCCGGCCGGGACGTCCACGGTGTACTGCCGGGGCCGCCCGGTCGGTCCCGGCAGCGTGACGGTGCGCCGGGCGCCGTGGTACGCGTCCTCGACGGCGACGGCGAACCCGGCCTCGCTGTCCGCGCCCGGGCTTCCCTGCCGGTCCGGCGCGGGACGGTCGGACGCGGGCCGGTCGGGCGCGGGCCGGTCCCTGGGGCCCGGCTGGTCGTACGGCGGCGTCCGGCGCCCCGGTGTCGCCGTGCCGCGGGCCTGCGCGGCCACGCCGCCGAGGCCGCCCTGGAACAGGCTGCCGAGCCAGTCGTCCGCGGTCGCCTGGCTCGCGTCGTAGTCGCGGCGCCGCCGCGGGTCGGACAGCACCTGGTACGCCTCGGCGATCGCCTTGAAGCGTTCCTCCGCGCCGGGTTCGCGGTTCACGTCCGGGTGGTGCCGGCGGGCCAGCTCCCGGTACGCGCGCCGGACCTCCTCCCGCCGGGCGGTCCTCGGCACGCCGAGGTCTGCGTAGTAGTCGCGGGTGTCAACCGGCATCGGTCCCCCCAACTGGTGCGCCGTCCGCGTCGGCGGGCGGGCGGCCCCACGGGGGCCGGCACCGCCTCGTCGCGCGCCTGCACGGTGCTGGGCCCGGTCTCAGTGCATGCCGCTGCGCCCGACCTGCCCGGTGCCGCTGCTGCCGGTGCCGCTGCTGCCGGACGGCTGGGCCGTGGCCCCCGGCTGGGACTGGCGCTCGCGCATCTGCTTGGCCTGTGCGGCCGGCGTGTCGGCGGGCCCGGACTCCGTGCGTGCCTGCTGCTGCTCGGGCCGCCCACCGACCGCCTGCTGCGCGCCGGGTCGTCCCTGCGCCGCCCGCACGGTGATGCGCCGGGTCTGCTCGCCGCGCGCCTTCGGCGCGACGATGCTCAGCACGCCGCTGTCGAGGTTCGCCTCGACCCGGTCCTCGTCGATGTCGCCCGGCAGCCCGATCAGGTACTCGAACTCGCCCTCCTGCCGCGCGCGGTGGTGCATCGTGCCGGTGCGGACCCGGGCACGGTAGTTGCCCGCGACCCGGATCTCGTTGTCCCGCAGGTCGATCCGCACGTCGTCGGCGTCAACGTCGGGCAGGTCCAGGTCGACCCGGTAGTCGTCGGCGGTCTCCTCGATGTCGACCGGCACGCCACCGATGCGCGGCATCGCCGCCGCCGGGAACGTGAACGCTCGGCCGGGTCGGGTCACCAGGAATGCCATCGGGGTTTCTCCCAACGGTGAGGGGATGTACGCGGCCATGCTGAGCGCCCCGGAGGTGAGCCCGTCCCACCCGGCGCGGATGAGCGCCCCCGGCGCGGCCGTTCGCTCCCTGCTGGTGATGGTGCTTCACCTGCGAGATTGGAAGCGTTCGCGGCATGTATGAAGACGTGTACATCACGGAGGTCCGCGAGAAGACCGGTCTCAGCACCGCGGAAGAGACCCGGCGCGCCGTGCGGGGCGTCCTGCACGCCCTGGCCACGCGCCTGCCGGACGGCTGGGTGCACCACCTGGCCGCGGAGCTGCCACCGACGCTCGCCGAGCCCCTGTGGTCCTACCAACACCTGTACGACCAGGAGGTCCACCTGGACTTCCTCGCCGACGTCGCGGCCCGGGCGGCGGTGCCGCCGGCCCTCGCCGAGCGCCTGGCCCGGGCCGTCTTCGCGGCGGTCGCGAGCGCCTGCGACCCGGCCCTGCTGCGCCGTGTGTACGCCCCGCTCACCAGCGACATCCTGGTCCTGACCGAGTCGGACCGGTCCCTGCTGCCGGTCTGACCCGGTGGGGACCCCGGCCGCGCCGCGGCCGGGGTCCCCACCGTCACCACGGCGGCGCGCGGATGGCGCGAAAACCTGTCATGCCGCGAAGTTGACCCGGGACTCGGCGGTACGCCAGTCTGGCTGCCATGCTCTCGTGGGGGCGCTTCCGGCGTTCGGCGCCCGGCCTGGCCTCGTCCGGCCGGGCGCTGCTGTACCGCAGCGGCGTCGGCCTCGCGTATCTCGGCACGGTGCGCGCCGACGGCGGCCCCCGGGTCCACCCGGTCAGCCCGCTGCTCGTCGAGGACGGGCTCTACACGCTGCTGACGGTGTCGCCCAAGCTGGAGGACCTGCTGCGCGACGACCGGTTCGCCCTGCACACGTTCCCGCTGCACGACGGCGAGGAGGCGTTCTACCTCACCGGCCGGGCCAGGTTCCCGCGCGACCAGGCGCTGCGGCGCAGCGTCGCCGCCGCGTTCCTGGCCGAGCGGGGCATGTCCGGCCCGCCGCCCGGCTTCGGCCAGCACGTGCTGGTGGAGCTGCACGTCGAGACGTGCGTGCTGAGCCGGGCCGGTGAGCAGGTCACCTGGGCGGCGGCCGACCCCCACCGGCACGAGGTCGGCCGCCACCGGGAGACGCGTCACCGGGAGACGCGTTACCGCGAGTACACCTCGAACTCCCACAGCGAGTAGCCGTAGCCGGTGGCCCGGCCGACCCCTGCCATGCGCACGTGGCGGGCGCTGACCGGGGCGAAGGTCACGCTGTCGGTGCCGCCGTTGCCGGCGTCCACCGTGCTCACCGCCGTCCACGTGCTGCCGTTGGCCGACACCTCGATGCGGTAGCGGGAGCCGTACGCGGCCTCCCACCGCAGGATCACCCGCCGCAGCGTGCGGGCCGAGCCCAGGTCGACGGTCAGCGACTGGTCGTCGCTCCACCAGCTCGCCCAGCGGGTCGCCGGGTCGCCGTCGACGGCGGCGCCGGCGCTGTAGCCGATGAAGGTGCCGTTGCCGGTCGCCTTGCGGCCCAGGGCCAGGTTGGTCACGTCGTCGCCGCGTTTCGCCGGGAACGACACGACCTGCTGGTACGTGGGGCGGTTCTGCCAGGAGATCTTGTCGTGGGTGATGCCGCCCAGCGGCGACTGGACGATGCTGTCGGCGCACCACTGGTCGCCGGCGCCGCAGGACGCGTCGGCGGGGTAGGTGGTCGCGGCCGGTTCGGCCGCCGCCGTGGCGAGGGTCGAGGCGAGGACCTGCCGGCAGGCGGCGAGGACCCCGCCGCCGCAGTACGTGCGGCCGAGGCCGCCGCTGACCGGGTCGCCGAGGACGGCCCGGAGGTCCTTGTCGAGGTACCCCCACCAGCCGTACTGGAACGCCGAGCCCTTGTGGCTCTGCGACTGGTTGAGCGACCCGCCGGCGGCCGAGCCGGTGTGGCCCGACGGGGACTCGTCGATCTGCAGGGCGCCGGTGAGCGCGGCGTACACGTCGTCGCCGAGCCCGGGCCGGAACGCGGCCGCGACCAGCTTGGGCCACCACGCGTCGAAGAGGCGGATCGCGTCGGCGTGCTGGTACACGTGCGAGCCGGGGCTGGTCTCGACCCGCCGCGCGCCGGCCGCCTGCCACGCGGCCAGCTTCGCCGCGTTCGGATCGCCGGTGCCGAGGATGCGCAGCAGCTCCGGCAGGAGGCTCTCGGCGCGCAGGTCGGTGACGGCGGCCTCCTCGACCAGGCGCACCACGCCGGCCCGGTCGACCTTGGCGCCGCCGGCGAGCGCCGCCCTGACCCGCCGGTCGAGCAGGTCGGCGCGGTGCACGGCGCCGAAGCTGAAGTTGCCGTCGGCGGCGCTGTAGCCGGCGGCCTGCTTGTTGTTCCAGCTGACGAAGTAGTCCTGGCCCGCCGACTGCGGGTGCTGCGCGACCGGGACGTAGTCGGCGGTGTTCGTGTCGGCGTTCCAGTTCTGCCACTCGTAGGCGGCCTCGGCGCGGGTCGGCAGGTTCGGGTTCGCGCCCGCCTTGCGGACCGGGTTCGCGCCGGAGTTGTAGTACGCGGTGTCGGTCGCGTTCACGTAGAACCAGTTGAACGCGTAGCCGACCTCGGACGCGGCGGCGACGAACGCGGCCGGTGAGCCCATCGCGGCCGGGTCGTTGAAGGCCTGGAACCCGATCGCGGAGTCCGCCTCGTGCCGGTACGTGGAGCGCAGCCGGGTGAACGCGACCGGCACGCCGCCGACCCTGCCGCGCCACGCGACGAGCCCGTACTTCGTGCGGTAGGTGGTCAGCCGGTACGAGCCGGCGGGTGTGCTGTCCGCGAGCGTCGGCGTCCACGCGTTGGTGCGGGTCAGCGCCTCCATCGGGGTGCAGGTGCCACGGTAGAGGTACGCCTGGGACTGCAGGGTGGGCGCGGAGCCGTCGACGTTGCACAGCGGCACCGAGTAGGTGTCGGTGATGTCCTGTTCGGCGGACGTGGCGCTCCACGCGTAGTCCTGGCCGCGGCCGAGCAGCACGTACAGGTTGAGCCCGGCGAACGCGACGCCGTGCGCGCTGATCCCGGGGCCCTGCAGCTCCTGCAGCATGAGCAGCTGCGGGGAGAAGTACCCGGTCTGCGGGCCGAACACCGCGATCGGGTGGCCGGTGGCGGAGTGCGCGGCGTCCACGACGACGGCGTTGGACATGCCCTGCCGCCGCGCGCTCGCCGGGCCGACCTGCACGCCGGTGGTGCCGGAGCCGGTGGGGTCGAACACGACGGGCTGCGCGGTGACGCTGCCCGCGTCCGGCAGCGCGACGCCGGGGGCGTCCGGATCGGCGGCGCCGTACGGGAACGACTGTCCGTTGTGGAGGGTCAGCACGGCCTCGGGGTCGTTCTGGGAGCGGAACGCCGCCCACAGCCGTTCGCCCTCCACCGGTCCGTAGCGGGCGCGGGCGGTGACCCGCACGAGCGCCGACTCGACCTCGCCGCCGCCCCCGCCGCCGAACAGGCCGCCGACGACGCCGGCGATGGCGATGAGGTCGGTCATCCTGAACGGCTCTGGGCCGCCGGCGTTGGTGATCGCGTCGAGGTGGCCGGTCAGCACGTACTCGCCGGGGCAGTTGCGGCCGGACATGCACGCGGCGATGTAGGCGTTGACGCCGGCGACGTAGTCCCGCACGTCGTCGTAGAGCTGCGCGCCGCGCGGGCCCTTGGTCCGCAGCTGCTCCACCTGGGCCTGCAGGTCGGCCTCGGTGTAGGGCGCGTTGCGCCAGATGCTCTGCTCCAGTTCGCGGTTGCCGGGCGAGCCGCCGGCGAACGGGGTCAGCTGCCCGCGCCCGACCCGGCGCAGCAGGTCCATGACGAACAGGCGGTCCTCGGCGCCCGCGTAGCCGGCGCCGAACATGGTGCCGGCGCGGGTCGTGCCGGTCACGTGCGGCACGCCGGCGGTCTTGTCGCGCACGATCGTGACGTCGCCGCGCGGGCTGTAGGCGCGCTCGACCTGCCCGGCGGGCACGCCGAACGAGGCGCTGTTGTAGAAGCGGTCGATCTGCTCGCCGGTGAGGCCGGTGTACGCCGAGACGAGGCCGGCGTACCTGCCCAGCTGGTCCGACGAGTGCGGCGGGCGGAAGCCGAGGGCCTGGTGGGCCAGGATGTCGGCGAGGGTGGCGTTGCCGTTCTGGCCCGGGGGCAGGATGTCGTCGCACTCGTCGAGGCAGTAGTCCGTGGGGAGCAGGACGGCGGCGCGGCTCTGCGCGGGGGTTGCGACGAGGGCGCCCGCGACGAGGACGAGGACCGTGGCGGCACGTTTCAGCAGGGACAGGGACATGGCGGATCCCTTCCGGGGGCTGCGAGTGAACATGAAAATGACTCGGATTACCGGATGGTAACAACGACACCTGTCGCTGAACAGAGGTTCAGCCGGTCGGGTCGGCGGCCCTCGACTAGGCTCGCGCGGGTGATCGTCGTGCACGCTGCCTGGCTCGACGGTCGCCTCTGCCTCTGGGCCGAGGACGCCGACCAGCCGCCGGTCCCCCGGCGCCGGGGGACCCGGGGCGTGCCCGCGCACCCGTTCGCCGTGCGGGGGCTGCGCCTCGACGAGGACACCGGCCGGTCGGCGACCCGGGTGCTCGCCCTGCCGGCCCGCGGCGGCCTGCCCGAGCCGTCACCCGCCGCCCAGGCCCGGCGCACGCCCTCCGACGCCCCGCTCGAGCTGGGCGAGTGGACGGTCGACACGGTCGAGTACGGCCCCGACGACGCCTACGCGCTGCTGCGCTCGCCCCTGGTCGCGATCACCGCCGGCGGCGAGGACGACGACATCGTCTTCGGCGACACGGTGCGCGCCCTGGCCACCGTCGCGAAGTTCGCCGGGTCGCTGGTCCAGCGCGGCAGGATGCTGCCCGGCCTCACCGACCCCGGGCCAGGCCCCGGCGGCTCCGGCGCACCCGGCACGGCAGCCGGCGGCGGACCGGCCGAGGCCCGCTGGGTGCCCGTGCTGACCGGCAAGGACGCCGCGTACACGCGGTCCCTCGCGCTGTCGCTGCCGCAGGCGGTGCTCGGCGGCGCCCCGTCGCGGGCGGCAGTGCTCACCGAGGTGCTCGACACGCTCGTCGACGCCGCCGCGCGGGCCGTGCTGCCGGCCGCGACGCAGCGGGTCACCGGCACCGCCGGCGCCTGGCTGGCCGCGCTCACCGGCAAGGCCCGCGCGGTCGACGGCCCGCCCGCCGAGCTCGCGGCGCTGCGCGCGGACCTGGCCGCCTGGCAGGCCGACGCGGTCGGCGGCGCGGTCCGCGCCTGCTTCCGGCTGGTCGAGCCGCCCGAGCCCGGCACCATCGAGGAGGCCCTCGCCGGCGACGAGGAGCCGGTCTGGCGCCTGGAGTTCGCGCTGCAGGCCGCCGACGAGCCGAGCCTGGTCGTGGACGCCGGCTCCGTCTGGCAGACCCCCGGGCCCCTGGAGCTGTCGCAGTGGCAGGTGCCGGCACCGCAGGAGACCCTGCTCGCGGAGCTGGGCCGGGCCAGCCGGCTGTACCCGGCGCTGGAGGAGTCGCTGCGCGCGGCCCGGCCGGCCGGGCTCACCCTCGACACCGCCGGCGCGCACCAGCTGCTCAGCGAGCACGCGCCGTTGCTGGCCGGCGCCGGGTTCGGGATGCTGCTGCCCGGCTGGTGGCGCAAGCCCCAGGCCCGGCTCGGCGCCCGGCTGACCGCGCGCAGCCCCGCGACCCAGCCCGGCACTGTCGCCACCGCGAGCGCGGTCGGCCTCGGCTCGGTCGTCGACTACCGCTGGGAGCTCGCCATCGGCGGCGAGCCGCTCACCGCGGAGGAGCTGCGCCGCCTCGCCGACCTCAAGGCGCCGCTGGTCCAGCTGCGCGGGCAGTGGGTCGAGCTCGACCAGCGCCGGCTCGCCGCCGGCCTGGAGATCATGCGCCGGCATGGCGACGACGCCGCGATGACGGTCGCGGACCTGCTGCACCTGGCCGGCGAGGCCGAGGGCCCCGGTGGGCTGCCCGTGGTCGAGGTGACCGCCGACGGGTGGCTCGGCGACCTGCTGTCCGGCGACACCGAGCTGCGGGTGCCCGCCGCCGAGCCACCCGAGCGGTTCCAGGGCAGCCTGCGCCCGTACCAGCTGCGCGGCCTGAGCTGGCTGACCTTCCTGGAGTCCGCCGGGCTCGGCGGCATCCTCGCCGACGACATGGGCCTGGGCAAGACCGTGCAGCTGCTGGCGCTGCTGGCCCGCGACGCGCCCGGCCCGACGCTGCTGGTGTGCCCGATGTCGCTGGTCGGCAACTGGCAGCGGGAGGCCGCCAGGTTCGCGCCGTCGCTGCGCGTGCACGTCCACCACGGCGCCGAGCGCGCCCGGGGCGCCGAGTTCCGGGCCGCGGTCGCCGCGTCGGACCTCGTCATCACCACGTACTCGATCGCCGCGCGCGACGCGGCCGCGCTGAAGTCGCTGTCGTGGCACCGGCTCGTCCTCGACGAGGCGCAGGCGGTCAAGAACGCCGCGACGAAGCAGGCCGTCGCGGTCCGCGGGCTGCCGGCTCGGCACCGCATCGCGGTCACCGGCACCCCGGTGGAGAACCGGCTCGCCGACCTGTGGTCCATCATGGACTTCGCCAACCCGGGCCTGCTCGGCACCGCCACGAAGTTCCGCGAGCGCTTCGCCGAGCCCGTCGAGCGCCGCGGCGACGCCGACGCGGCCGCCCGGCTGCGCCGCATCACCCAGCCCTTCGTGCTGCGCCGGCTCAAGACGGACCGCGGCATCATCTCCGACCTGCCGGAGAAGCTGGAGATGGAGGTGCTGTGCAACCTCACCCGCGAGCAGGCGTCGCTCTACCAGGCCGTCGTCGACGAGATGCTCGGCAAGATCGAGCGCAGCGAGGGCGTCGCCCGCCGCGGCCTGGTCCTGGCGACCATGACCCGGCTCAAGCAGATCTGCAACCACCCGGCGCACGCCATGCGCGACGGCAGCCGGCTCGCCGGGCGCAGCGGCAAGCTGCTGCGCCTGGAGGAGATCCTCGACGAGGTCCTCGCCGCCGGTGAGCGCGCCCTCGTCTTCACCCAGTACGCGGAGTTCGGCGGCATGCTGCGCGCCCACCTGTCGGCCCGGTTCGGCCGCGAGGTCGCCTACCTGCACGGCGGCCTGGACAAGCCGGCCCGCGACGCGCTGGTGGCCCGTTTCCAGGCCGCGACGCCGGCCTCGCCGCCGGTGTTCGTGCTGTCGCTGAAGGCCGGCGGGACCGGCCTGACCCTCACCGCCGCCAACCACGTCGTGCACGTCGACCGGTGGTGGAACCCGGCCGTCGAGGACCAGGCGACCGACCGGGCGTTCCGCATCGGGCAGCGCCGCGCCGTGCAGGTTCGCAAGTTCGTCACCGCAGGCACCGTCGAGGAGAAGATCGCCGCGATGATCACCGAGAAGCGGGGGCTGGCCGCGAAGATCGTCGGCACCGGCGAGCAGTGGCTGACCGAGCTGTCCACGGCGGAGCTGCGCTCGCTGCTGGCGCTGGAAGCCGGTGCCGTCGTGGAGTAGCCCGTAGACTGCACCGATGTTCGTGATCACGCTGAGCTACCTGGTCGACGTCGAGCGGATCGACGAGGCGATGCCCGCGCACCGCGAATGGCTGGAGACCCAGTACGCGGACGGCGTCTTCCTCGCCTCCGGCGCGCAGGTCCCCCGCAAGGGCGGCGTCATCCTCGCCGCCGGGCTGCCCCGGCTGGAGCTGGAGGCGCGGCTGTCGCTCGACCCGTTCCTGCAGAAGAACCTCGCCGCCTACGAGATCGTCGAGTTCGTCCCGCGCGTGGTCGCGCCCGGTCTGGAGGCCCTGCAGGCGTGACGACCCCCGAGTACTGGGGATCCCGGACGGTCAGGGTCGAGGGCGGGATCCGGGCCCGCAGCGCGCGCGGCGCCATCGGCGAGAGCTGGTGGAGCAAGCGGTTCCTCGGCGTGCTCGAGTCCTTCGCCCTCGGCACCCGCCTGACCCGCGGCCGCAACTACGCCCGCGCCGGCCAGGTGCTGTCGCTCAGCGTCGAGCCGGGCGTCGTCGCGGCCGTCGTGCAGGGGTCGCGGCCGGCGCCGTACCAGGTGAGCATCACCCTGCAGGTGTTCGGCGACGACGTGTGGCAGCGGGTCGAGACGGCCCTGGCGGCCGAGGCGCTCGGCGCCGCCAAGCTCCTCGCCGGTGAGCTGCCCCCGCACGTCGAGGACGTGTTCGCCGCCGCGGACGCGCCGCTCTTCCCGGCCCGCGTGCGCGACCTGCTGATGCGCTGCTCCTGCCCGGACGCCGCGGTGCCGTGCAAGCACCTGGCGGCCACGTTCTACCTGCTCGCCGAGCGGTTCGACGCCGACCCGTTCCAGATCCTGCGGTGGCGCGGCCGGGACCGCGACACGCTCCTGGCGAACCTGCGGGCCCTGCGCACCGGCACCGCCGCCGCGGCCCCGGTCGCCGAGGCGCCCGCGCTCACCGGCGCCGCCCGGGCCCTGGCCGACATGAGCGAGCCGGACGTCGAGCTGGAGCGGTTCTGGTACCCGCCGGTGCCGCTCGCCGACCCCGAGCCCGCCGCGGTCGCCGGGCGGGATCTGCTGCTGCGCCAGCTGCCGACCCCGCCGCCGGCACTGGGCGGGCGGGACCTGCTCGCCGCCCTGCGCGGCTGGTACCGGTAGCGACGTTCACATTCGGGTAGGGTCGGCGCATGACGGATCCGTACCAGCAGCGGCAACCGGATCCCGCCTATCACGGCACGCCACCCGCCCCGCCGCCGTTCCCGGCACCGCACTTCGCGGCGCAGCCACCGGCACGGCCGCCGCGGGACAAGCTCGTCGTCCCCCTCATCGTGATCGTGGCGACACTGCTCGTGCTGTGCCTGGCCGGAGCCGCCGGCGCCGTCTACTTCCTGCGGGAGGAGCCCGGCGACGACAAGACCTCTGAAGTCGTCGTCCACCGCCCCCTCACCGGCGGCTGACCGTGCGGCGGGGCATCGCGGCGGGCGCCGGCGAAGACGCCGCCGCGCGCCTCGGTCCACGGCCCCGGCACGAAGCGGCTGCCGTCGCCCACCGCGCAGTCCCGGGTGGCGCACGGTCCGGACCGGCGGCCGGCCCGGACCGTGCGCCACGGCTCACTCGTGCCAGCTGGGATCGGGGCTCGCCAGCAGCGGGCCGATCTCGACGCGCCCGTGGCCGCAGGCGCGCCACGTGCCCTTCAGGACCAGCGACTCGCCGTTGCCGCGCGGCGTGATCCGCAGCCCGGCCGCCGGCGGGTCGCAGGGCGCGCCGTTCTCGTCCGCCGCCGGCATGCTGCCGCGCGTGAGCGAGAAGTAGCCGGTCCCGCCCGGCCGCAGCGTCAGCGTCGACCTCCCGCCGTCGGTCAGCGTGGCGGCCGTCGGCAGGCGCCGGCCCTCCGCGTCGACCCACACCACGTCCAGCGCCCCGGACAGCAGGCACGTCGAGGACCCGGTGTTGGTCAGGCCGACCCCGGTCACGCTGCCGCCGGCGAAGCCGTCGCCGCCGTACATGGCCACGGTCAGCTCCCGGGCCGGGCACGGCCGCGCCGCTGCTGCGCCGGGATCTCGCGCAGCGCCGCCACCAGCAGCACCGTGTCGTCGGACGGCGGCTGCGCCGGCGGTGGTGGTCGTAGCCGCGCGAGGGTGCGCCGATGCACCGCGATGCGCCGCCACCGGTCGACGCTCAGCCGCGTCACGACCAGGCGCAGCCACGCCTCGAGGTCCTCGTACCCGGCCAGCCGCCGCCGGCGCTGCCAGGCCCGCAGGTACGCCTCGTGCGCGAGATCTTGCGCGACGTCCGCGTCGCCGCACATCGCGTAGGCGTACTGCACCAGCCTGCGCACCGTCGCCCGGTAGTACTCGTCGAACGTGGTCTCGTCCACGTCACCTCCCCAACCTCGAGGAAAGACACGGGTGAGTGCGCCGTGCGGTGGCGGTGCCGGCTGTCAGGTGCAAGTCAGTTCCGGCGGCTCGGGCTGGGGCTGGTCTTCGGGCTGGGGCTGGAGCCCGGCTGGCTCGTGCCGGGGCTGGGACTCTGGCCGGGGGTCGGGTTCTCCACCGGGGTGCTCGGGCCGGGCGAGACGCCGGTGCCGACGTCCTTGCTGCCGACCCCCGCCGCGGGGCGGAACGACGCCTTCGGCATCTTGACCTTCGTCAGGGCACCGTCGAGGAAGTCGCGCCAGATCGGGCCGGGCAGCGAGCCGCCGATGATGTTGTCGTTCTCCTTGTCCTTGATCGCGACCTCTTCGTTCTTGTTGCCGACCCAGACCGCGGCGGCCAGGCCGGGTGAGTTCTTCGCCTTGTCGTGCGGGACGTAGCCGCCCATCCAGGCGTGCGCGTTGCCCTGGGAGGTGGTGTTGCCGAGCTGCCAGGTGCCGGTCTTGCCGGCGAGCGGGTAGCCGTGGGCGGCCCGCAGGCCGTACTTCTCCGGCACGCCCTGCAGCACCGCGGTCAGGTCGTCGGCCATCCCCTCGTTGAAGCCGGGGATCCGCTGCGGCTTGAGCACCTCGGCGAACGTGCGCTGCTCCTTCTCCCAGACCTCCTTCAGGAAGTGGGTCTTCACGGCGACGCCGCGGGCGGCGAAGGTGGCCATGCCGCCGGCGTGGTCCAGGACCGTGATCGGGTACTGCCCGAAGCCGACCTCGTTGCCGAAGAACTCCGGGGCGACGTCCTTACCGGTGAGCTTGGTCAGGTCCTTGCGCTGCGGCAGCGGCTCGCCCTGCACGGTCGCCCACATGCTGGTGATGCCCGCGGCCCGCGCGGTGTCGATCACCCGGTCCGCGCCGAGCTCCAGCGTGATGGCGTAGAACGGCACGTTGAGCGACTGGACCGTGATCTCCTTGAGGGTGCACCACGTGCCCGAGCCCGACTTGCAGTTCGGGATGCGCCCCTCGGTGGCGTTCTTGATCTGGTTCTTCTGCGCCGCGGTGCGGCCCGGGAAGTCCTGCGGCACCCCGTTCCAGAACGAGTCGGTGCTGTACCCGGCCATCAGCGCCGTCGCGAGGGTGTAGACCTTGAACGTCGAGCCCGGCGGGTGCCCGCCGCAGCAGCTCGGCTGGCCGTCGCCGAGCACGGGATCGACGTGGTAACCGGCGTAGTCGTTGCCGGATCCCTTGTCGCCGCCGTAGTAGCCCTTGACCGCGCCGGTGCCCGGCTCGACCGCGACCAGCGCCGCCTGCAGGTTCGGCTTCTGGCCGTACATGTTGGAGTCCTTGCTGCTCGCGCTGGCCTCCTGCACCGCGACCTGCTGGATCCTGGAGTCCACGGTACTGATGATCTTCAGGCCGCCGTCGCGGATCTTGTCGAAGTTCTTCTTGCCCTGCGGGTCGACGTCCTCGTACCGCAGGGCGCCGGTCTTCGGGTCGGTGAGCGCCGCGACCTCCTGCAGCACGTGGTGCACGACGAGCCCTTCGGGCTTGTCCAGGGCGGTGTTGGCCACGGCGTTGTTGGCCCGCGTCTGCGCCTGCGTGATGACCGTGGTGGGCATCGTCAGCTTCTCCTTGGCCTCGGCCTCCGAGACGAACTTCAGTGCCACCATCTGCTTGCGGATGTAGTCGAAGCGGGCCTCCGCCTTGACCGGATCGACCGTCGGGTCGGACGGGCTGCCCTTCTCGTTGTCGCCCGAGGGGTTCTTGATGATCCCGGCGAGCACCATGCCCTCGGCGACCGTCAGGTCCTTCACGGGCTTGTTGAAGTAGGCGTACGACGCCGCCTGGATGCCGTGCGCCCCGCGGCCGAAGTAGATGATGTTGAGGTACATCGTCATGATCTGGTCCTTGGTGTACTCCTTGTTGAGCTTCAGCGCGATGACGGCCTCGCGCAGCTTCCGGCCGTAGGTGA